>NZ_DKGR01000033.1:89431-209835 GCF_002453335.1 Arsenicicoccus sp. UBA6765 | reverse complement strand
CCACTCAACGGGGCTCTATCGACCCAATGGGGTGATGCGTGCAGCGCGGTCTCTCGCCCGACCGGCGCAAGCCGGGTCGAATCCGTGTCGAGGATTCCCATCGCCACCCCGCCGGACCCGGTCTCTGCCTACCCTTGGCACAGGGCGGGGCGAGACGCCGGCGGCCCTCGCTCGTCGAGCAAGGGGGAACCGTGGCGACATCTGAGCTGCTACCGACCGGGGGGTCACCCGAGCCGCAGCCGCAGGGGGGATCCGACGCCCTCGGGCGATCGACGCCGCTGGCGGTGGTGCGCCTGGGCGCTGCCGTCGTCGACCTGGCGCCGGGAGCCGTGGTGACCGTCGGACGTGGGTCCGAGGCGGATGTGGAGTGTCTCGACCCGCGGGTGTCACGGGTGCACCTGACGGTCCGCTGCTACGGCGACGGACGCCTCGAGGTGGAGGACGCCGGCACGACCAACGGCACCTACTGCTACGGGCGTCGGGTCACCCGCGAGGAGGTCTGCGCCACGACCGACCTGTCGCTCGGCAGCCTCGACGGCCCCACGGTGACCATCCTGATGACCGACCACACCGGTGCGCCCAGCGAGGCGATCACGGGGCAGGAGGGGGTGCCGCTCACTGTGGGCCGCTCGGCGGACAACTCCATCGTGCTCGAGGACCCCCTCGTCTCCCGACACCACGCGCGACTGGTGCGACGTGGCGAGTGCTACGAGGTCTCGGACCTGTCCAGTCGCAACGGCGTCCAGGTCAACGGGGCCCCCGTGACGACCACCCTCATGGCGCCCGGGGATCGACTCTCCATCGGGCGCACCACCTTTCAGACCTTCGACGGAGCACTGGTCCCGGCGTCGGACGAGGACGCCGTCCTCAGCGTCGAGGGGATCGGGTTCACGCTACCGACGGGCAAGGTCCTCCTAGACGATGTCACGCTGGCTGTCCCCGCGTCGAGCCTCCTGGGGGTCATCGGTCCGTCGGGCGCCGGCAAGTCCACACTGCTGCGGGCGCTCACCGGGACGGCCCCAGCTACCCGGGGACGGGTGATGTACGGCGGCTCCGACCTCTACCGACACCAGGCCAGCCTCCGGCAGCGCATCGGGGTCGTCCCCCAGGACGACGTCGTGCACCGCCAGCTGACCGTGCGCCAGGCCCTGGACTACGCGGCGGAGCTGAGGCTGCCAAGCGACTACACGTCGCAGGCGCGCGAGGCCGAGGTCGATCGCGTCCTCGGGGACCTCGGCCTCGACGAGCACGCAGGCACCCCCATCAGCAGGCTGTCGGGCGGCCAGCGCAAGCGCACGTCGGTCGCCATGGAGCTGCTCACGCAGCCCAACCTGCTCATCCTCGACGAACCCACCTCGGGCCTGGACCCCAACCTCGACCGCAGCGTCATGGGACTGCTGCGGCAGCAGGCCGATTCGGGCCGCATCGTCATCGTGGTCACGCACAGCGTCGCCAACCTCGACATGTGCGACAACGTCCTGGTCCTGGCACCGGGCGGCCGCGTGGCCTACTTCGGCAGGCCGGGCCGGCTGCTGGGGCACTTCCGGGTGCGCGACTACGCCGACGTGTTCCGGGTCACGGACGAAGACCCCGAGGGGGCGGCCGCCGCGTTCTCTGCGACGCGGCGACTGGGCCAGCCTCCGCAGGACCACGCCGATCAGGTCGGGGAGGACCGTGCCCCGGACCTGCCGGTCGTCCCTCAGCGGACGCTCCGACAGTTCAGCACCCTCGTGCGGCGCCAGGCCAGGATCGTGCTCGCCGATCGCTCGTACGCCCTGTCCACGGTGGTGATGCCGCTGGTGCTGGCGTTGATGGCGCTCGCCATCCCGGGATCCACCGGCTTTCGTCGTCCAGCGACGGATGCCCTCGGGGAGCCGTCCCAGCTGCTGGTGATCCTGGTCGTGGGCGCGGCCTTCATGGGCATGTCTGCCTCGGTCCGGGAGCTCGTCGGCGAACGCGCCATCTTCCTGCGCGAACGCGCGGTCGGGCTCTCCCCGGCGATCTATCTCGCCGCCAAGTTCTGCGTGTTGCTGGTCCTCACCCTCGTGCAGAGCCTGCTCCTGCTCTGCGTGGTGCTGCTGCGCAAGCCCCCGCCGCACGCCGCCTCGTTGCTCGGCAACGGCACCCTTGAGCTGCTGCTCGCGATCTGCGGGACGGCCCTCGCCTCTGCCGCCGTCGGACTGATGCTGTCGGCGATCGTCGGCACCAACGAGCAGGCCATGCCCGTGCTCGTCGTGAGCGTCATGGGCCAGCTCGTCATGTGCGGAGGCCTCATCACGGTCACCGGTCGACCCGTGATGGAGGCGCTCGCCGCCCTGGTGCCCGCCCGCTGGGGATACGCCCAGGGGGCCTCGACGATCGATCTGCGATCGCTCAACCCAACCCTGCCGCAGGACGGTCTGTGGGCCCACACGCCGACGGCGTGGCTCCTCGGCGCGGCGTGCCTGACCCTCATCACCTCCGTGAGCCTGGCGGTCGCCGTCCTGCGATTGCACCGGCAGAAGTCGTCCATCTGAGGAGCTGTCTTGCGAACTCCATCGTCCTTGGCCGTGCCCACGTGCCTGCGCCTGATCTGCCTGAGCCTCGTGGCGGGGCTGGGCGCCTGCACGGTCCCCGTGGACCCGGCCCCGGCCGGGCAGCAGTCCCAGGGAGGTGCCTCCAGGCCTTCGACCTCGGCGTCCTTGCGCACCGGTGACGGGGCGGGGGCGGGGAGCGCCGGGCGATCGTCGACCCCGGCGCCACCGCACCAGTCGTCGCGAGCGCTCCCGACGGGCACCCCCACGGGAGGGACACCCTCCCGTGCCGCCGGAGCGAGTGGGGGCGAGGGGTGCACCGCGTCGCGCCTGGTCGATGCCATGTCCCGTGAGCAGCGAGTGGGTCAGCTCGTCATGGTGGGTGTGCCCGCCGGCGGCGACTCTTCCGTCGTCCGCCGGCAGATCCGTCGCCTGCACGTCGGCAACGTCTTTCTCCGGGGACCCTCGCGGGCGGACCACGCCGCGGTCGCCGCGCAGACGAGGTCGCTGCAGCAGGCGGCGGACGACGCCAGCACCGCGGGGGTTCGCCTGTGGGTCTCGACGGACCAGGAGGGCGGGCAGGTGCAGGTGCTTCGGGGCAGCGGCTTCCCGACCATGCCCTCGGCGCTCGTGCAGGGCGGATGGGGCACGTCCGAGCTGCGCTCCCGGGCCACGGAGTGGGGGCGGGGCCTGGCCTCGGCCGGGGTCGGCGTCAACCTGGCGCCGGTCGTCGACACGGTGGTGAACGCCTCGGCCGCCCCCGCCAATCGACCCATAGGACGCTACGACCGGCAGTTCGCCAACGACCCCGGGGCCGTGGCGGCAGCCAGCACGGCCTTCACCAGGGGTATGGCCGACGCCGGTGTGGCGGCGACGGCCAAGCACTTCCCCGGCCTCGGGCTGGTCTCCGACAACACCGACACGACCGACGTGGTGACGGACACGTCGACCGACGCGTCTTCTCCGTCGCTCGGCACCTTCAAGGCGCAGGTGGAGGCGGGCGTTCCGCTCGTGATGATGTCGTCTGCCCGCTACGCCCGGATCGACCCGGGCGTGCCGGCCATGATGTCGCCACGGGTCGTCGGCCTCGTTCGGGCGCTGGGCTTTCGGGGCGTGGTGATCACCGACGACCTGGGTCGTGCCCGGGCGGCACGTGTCTTTTCACCGGACGAGCTGGCGACTCGGTCGGTGGCTGCGGGGGTGGACGTGCTGCTGACCACGATCCCCGAGGGCGTTCCGACGATGGTGCAGGCCCTGATGGCCCAAGCCCGTCGGGATCGTGGCTTCGACGATCGCGTGCGACGGGCAGCCCTGACCGTGCTGGAGACCAAGGCGCGCCAGGGGTTGCTGCCCCCACGCTGCTGACCAGTCTCCTCGGGCCGATAAGGTCGCGCCATGAGCACCCGCAACCTCCTGCGCAGCGAGGCGCAGCACCGGTCCGAGCACCTGCGCGTCGCGACCTACGAGGTGGAGCTGGACCTGTCGGGGGCCGATGATCTCGCCCGGGCGACCTTTCCCACCCGCACCACCGTGGCCTTCGCCGCCACGACGCCGGAGACCTTCCTGGACTTCCTCGGGCCGGTGGTCCACCGCGTCGAGGTCAACGGCACGGACGTCGAGGTCGAGCATGACGGCAACCGGGTGCAGCTGCGGGGCCTGCTCGTCGGTGGGGACGGCGTCGGTGGGGACAACGTGGTGACGGTCGAGGGCGAGGGAGCCTACTCGCGGTCCGGGGAGGGTCTGCACCGCTACCAGGACCCCGTGGACGACGAGGTCTATCTCTACACGCACTTCGAGCCGACCGACGCCCGCCGCGTGTTCGCGGGCTTCGACCAGCCGGACCTCAAGGGCCGGTTCACGGTCGTGCTCACCGGCCGCGCCGACTGGGAGCTGCTCGCCAACCAGCCTGTGGCGTCACGGGACTCGGCCGGCACCAGGGACGACGGGGTCCAGCTGGTGCGACAGGTGCACGCGCCCACGCCTCCGCTGTCGACCTACATCACCTGCGTGGCCGCCGGCCCCTACCACCGGGTCGAGGACGTATGGCGCCGCGGCGGCCCCGACGGCACGCAGCTCGAGGTGCCGCTGGCCGCCCTGTGCCGCCGCTCCCTGGTGGGGTCCTTCGACGGCGAGCGGATCCTCGACACCACGCGCCGCGGCCTGGACTTCTTCCACGAGCACTACGACTTCCCTTATCCCTGGGGCAAATACGACTCGATCTTCGTGCCGGAGTACAACCTCGGCGCGATGGAGAACCCCGGTCTGGTGACCTTCCGCGACGCGGGCTACGTCTTCCAGTCCGCGGCGACGCGCTCCCAGCACGAGCTGCGCTCCAACACGATCCTGCACGAGATGGCGCACATGTGGTTCGGCGACCTCGTGACTCCGCGCTGGTGGGACGACCTGTGGCTCAAGGAGTCCTTCGCGGACTACATGGGGACCGAGGCCAACGCGCGCGCAACGGAGTTCACCGACGCGTGGACCCCCTTCTGCGCACGGCGCAAGGCCTGGGCCTACCTGCAGGACCAGCTGCCGACGACCCACCCGATCGTCGCGGACATCCCAGACGTCGAGGCCGCCAAGCAGAACTTCGACGGGATCACCTACGCCAAGGGCGCGTCCGTCCTCAAGCAGCTCGTGGCCTACGTCGGCAAGGACGAGTTCTTCGCGGGCGCCCGGCAGTACTTCCGGGACCACGCCTACTCCTCGACCGGGCTCGCGGACCTGCTCTCCGCCCTGGAGGCGGCGTCCGGCCGCGACCTCGGCGGGTGGAGCCGGCTCTGGCTGCAGACGGCCGGCATCGGCACTCTCACGCCGGAGGTCGTGGAGCGCGACGGGGTGGTCGAGCGCCTGGTGCTGCGCCAGGAGGCGGTCGACGCGATGACGGGTGAGCCGGTGACCCGCCCGCACCGTCTCGTCGTGGGTCTGTATGCCCTGCAAGGAGACTCGCTGGAGCGCACCTCGCGGATCGAGCTGGACCTGACGACCGACGAGCACGAGGTGACCGAGGCGGCCGGCCTGCCGGTGCCCGACCTGGTCGTGGTCAACGACGACGACCTCACCTACGCCAAGGTGCGGCTCGACGACCGCTCGCTGGCCGCCGCTCGCGGTCACCTGAGCTCGATCGGGTCGTCCCTCACCCGCGCCGTGCTCTGGTCGGCGTTGTGGAACTCCTGCCGCGACGGAGAGCTCCCCGCCGAGGACTACGTGCGCCTGGTGCTCGACCACGCGCCCCGCGAGGAGGACGTGGCCCTGCTGGCCAACGTGACCGCCAACGCCCAGACCGCGGTCGAGGCCTATGCCCCGGCCTCCTCCCGCCCGGCGATCCGCGAGGCCTTCCTCGACGGGGTGGTGCGCGAGCTCGAGGCGGCCGAGCCGGGGTCCGGGGCGCAGCTGGTGTGGGCACGCGTGCTCGCGTCCGGGTCGGCCACGAGCCCGCGGCACGCCGACCGCGTGCGTTCGCTGCTCGAGGGGGCGGCCGAGGTCGAGGGACTGGCCCTGGACCCCGAGCTGCGCTGGGCCTTCCTGCAGTCGCTGGCCGCGCAGGACCGCGTCGCGCCGAGCGAGCTGGACGCCGAGCTGCAGCAGGATCGCACGTCCCTGGCGCCGGTGCGGCACCGGGCGGCGCTCGCGTCATACCCGCGGGCCGAGCTCAAGCGCGAGGCCTTCCGCACGGTCGTCGAGGACACCAGCCTCACCAACGATCTCGTGTCGGCCTGGACCACGGGCTACGCCCAGCCGGGTCAGGCGGCGCTGTCGGCAGAGCTGGTGCCCGCCTACTTCGCTGCGCTGGAAGGCATCTGGGACTCCCGCAGCCAGGAGCTCGCGTCCCGAGCGGTGCTCGGGCTGTTCCCACGTGGCGCCGACCTGGAGCCGGGGCAGGAGCCCGAGGCGCACCCGGTCCCGGTCGCCGCGCAGGCCTGGCTCGACGAGCACCCGTCGGCGCCGGGCGGGCTGCGGCGGCTGGTGATCGAGCAGTGCGACCACGTCCTGCGCGCGCTCCGCGCCCAGACCCGCCGGGGGTAGAGGCATCAGCCTGCGGTGCGAAGGCCGGTCGATGCCCTCGCCGCCGGTAGGTTCGAGGGCATGACGACCGTCACCGGCGACACCTACCGGATCACCGTCCTCACCCCGCAGCTCGTGCGTCTCGAGCAGTCCCCCGACGGGAGGTTCGAGGACCGCCCGACCCAGGTCGTGCTGCACCGCGACCTCGGCGAGGTGCAGACCGAGGTCACCCGCACCACCCAGGGCGTCGAGGTGGTCACCGACGGCTTCCACCTCAGCTACGACGAGGGGCCGTTCAGCCCCGAGGGACTCTCGCTCCAGGTGCGCGGGGGCGTGTCCAGCTACCACTCCGTATGGCGGTTCGCCGAGCCCTTCGAGACGCTCGGGGGCACGGCGCGGACCCTCGACAAGGCCGACGGAGAGATCCCGCTGGAGCCAGGTGTCCTGTCCCGCAACGGTTTCGCCGTCCTCGACGACTCCCGGTCGCTCGTGCAGGGCGAGGACGGGCCCGAGCCCCGCCCTGCCGGCGCCATCGACCTCTACGTCTTCGCCCACGGCCGCGACTACCGCGCCGCGCTGCGCGACTTCTACGCCCTCACCGGCCCGACGCCGCTCGTTCCGCGCTACGCCCTGGGCAACTGGTGGAGCCGCTACCACCGCTACTCCGACGACGAGTACCGCCGTCTGGTCGAGCGATTCGCGAGCGATCGGCTGCCCTTCTCGGTCGCCGTCCTCGACATGGACTGGCACATCACGGACCCGGACCCGCGGTTCGGCAGCGGGTGGACGGGCTACACCTTCGACCGCGAGCTGTTCCCCGACCCGGCGGGCTTCCTTGACTGGCTTCATGATCGGGGCATGCGCGTCACGCTCAACGACCACCCGGCGGACGGGGTGCGGGCGTTCGAGGAGGCCTATCCGCAGATGGCGCGGTCGCTGGGCGTCGACCCCGCGACGGAGGCGCCGCTGTCCTTCGACGTCACCGACGAGCGTTATCTCGCAGCGTTCTTCGAGCACGTCGCGCACCCGCTGGAGCGTCTCGGCGTCGACTTCTGGTGGATCGACTGGCAGTCGGGGCCCTACTCGCGGCTCCCCGGCCTGGACCCGCTGTGGGCGCTCAACGATCGCCACTTCCACGAGCTGGCCTCGACGGGCGTGCGGCCCATGATCTTCAGCCGCTACGCCGGGCCGGGCTCGCACCGCTACCCGGGGGGATTCTCCGGCGACGCGGTCATCTCGTGGGCGTCGCTGGCCTTCCAGCCGTACTTCACCGCGACGGCGTCCAACATCGGCTACGGCTGGTGGAGCCACGACATCGGTGGCCACATGTGGGGCGTCAAGGACGACGAGCTGGCCGTGCGCTGGGTCCAGCTCGGGGTCATGTCGCCGATCACGCGCCTGCACAGCGCGGCGAACCCGTTCAGCGGCAAGGAGCCCTGGCGCTACGGCCCGCTCGCCGAGCGGGTCATGGGCGAGTGGCTTCGGTTCCGGCACCGCCTCGTGCCCTACCTCTACACGATGGCCGAGCGGGCGAGCGTCCAGGGCCGGCCGCTCGTGGAGCCGCTCTACCACGAGCTCCCTTGGCGCGAGGAGGCCTACGAGGCGCGCAACACCTACCTCTACGGCTCCGAGCTGCTCGTCGCGCCGATCACCGAGCCCGGCGACGCGCGCTGCGGTCTCGGGCGCGTCCAGACGTGGCTGCCGCCGGGTGACTGGTGGGACGTCACCACCGGCTGGAGGTATGCCGGCGACCGCCGCCTGGTCGCCTACCGCGACCTGTCGACGATCCCCGTGCTCGCGCGCGCCGGCGCCATCCTCCCGCTGGCCGCGGACGGCGGGGACGACTTCTCCGTCGACGAGGCCGACGACCTCGAGATCCGTTGCTACGCGGGCGCGGACGGCTCGTTCACGCTCTACGAGGACGACGGGGCACCCCAGGCGGCGCTGCGGGCTGCGCGGACGCCGATCCGCCTCGGGTGGGAGGCGCGCACCGTCGTGGTCGGCCCCACCGAGGGCGCGACCGACGTCGTGCCCGCCTCGCGCACCTGGCGGCTCGCGGTGGTGGGGGTGCCCGCAGGCACCCGTCTCGCGATCACGGTGGACGGGGTCCCGGTGGACTGCGACACGGTGACCGACGAGGGACGGCATACGGTCGTCGCCGTCGTCACCGGGGTGACCCCTGCCCAGCGGGTCGAGGCCCGGATCCTGGGCGCAGATCGGCTGGCGGACAACGACATCCACGCCGCGACCTATGCCGTCCTCGACGCCGCGCAGGTGGAGTTCGAGGCGAAGTCCGCTGCGCTGCAGGTGATCACGTCCGGTGCCGCCCCCGCGCACGTGGTCTCGCAGCTGATGGCCCTCTCCCTGGACGAGGCCCTGCTCGGTCGCCTGGTCGAGCTCGTCACGGCCTCGGAGCCGGTCACCTGACGGCAGCTCCTGACAGGGCGTCCAGGCTGACCATGGGTGCGCCGTCGACCCAGTCGGCGCGCGTGGATCCCTGCGCGGCGTACCACGGTCGGACCCGCCACGCGGTGTCCGTGAGGCGCGCCCGTTCGGTCGGGTGACGCACGATGCTCGCGACGACCTGGAGGTCCAGGTCCGGTTCGTGCAGGCGCAGCCGGGCGTTCGGGTCGGCCGCGAGGTTCGCCAACCAGTGGCGAGGGCCAGGGGTTCCGACGACGTGCAGGCGTCCCTCGTGGACGACGTACCAGATCTCGAGGGTGCGCGGGCGCCCGCTGCGTCGGCCCGTCGTGGTCAGGTCGCAGACGCCCGTGGGTGGCAGAGCGGCGACATCGAGTGGGCTGGGAGCCGGGTGGACGCCCCCGTCGCTGGTCGGCCCGGCGCGTGCTCGTGATCCCATGCACCCCAGCCTGGATGGTCAACCTGGGTTGAGGTCAAGGGCGTCCGAGTTCGCACCCACCGACATCGTGAGTGTTTCGTCCAAGATTCTTGGACGGAACACTCACGATCATGGAGGTGGGGAGGGCCGTCCGGGGCGGAGATCGGCGGGCCACGTGGGCCGACCGGCTAGGTTGGGTCCGACGAGCAGAGGGAGGGTGCCGTGCGCCGCACGACGACGAGCCTGGCCGGTGCGGGGGCGATCGCGCTCGCGCTCGCTCTGGGGGTGGCGGGCTGCACCTCGGACACCCCGGCCCCGCAGGACGTGGCCAGGCAGTATGCCGAGGGCCTGGCCCGCCTCGACCTGACCGGCGTGCCCGTCGACGGCGTCGACGCCGCCACCGCCACGACCCGCCTGACCGCCCTGACCAAGCCCCTGGCCGGCACGAAGCCGCAGGTCAGCGTGCGACAGGCCGGTCCCGACGAGGGGGAGTCCACGACGGCCCGCCTCGCGGTGACCTGGCCCGGGACGGGGGCGAAGCCCTGGAGCTACGAGACGACCCTCCCCCTGGTCAAGCGGGACGGGACCTGGCGCGCGCAGTGGAGCCCCGCGACGGTCGTGGCGGGTGCGACGGAGGGGGACACGATCCGCGCGGAGCGCACCGCCGCCCGCCGTGGTCGGGTCCTCGGCGCCGGCGGCGCAGCCATCGTCCAGCCCCGGCCGGTGCGTCGCGTCGGCGTCGACAAGGTGACCGTCACGCCCGAGCAGGCCCTGGCGGCAGCGCCCAAGGTCGCGGCCTTCGCCGGGCTCACCGACACCGCTGCCTACGCGGCGCGGGTCAGGGCGGCGGGGCCCAAGGCCTTCGTCGAGGCGATCGTCCTGCGCCAGGGCGACCCCACCCTGGCCCGGCTCGACGCCCTCACCGCCTCGACGCCGGGGGTGGGGGTCGTGGACGCCGAGCTCCCCCTCGCGCCCACCCGCACCTTCGCCAAGCCCATCCTCGGGACCGTGGGGGAGGCCACCGCCGAGGTCGTCGAACGGTCCAAGGGTGCGGTCGCGGCCGGCGACGTCGTCGGCCTGTCCGGACTGCAGCAGGCGCAGGACGCGACGCTGCGAGGCACCCCCGGGCTCACGGTCTCGCTCGTGCACGCCGGCACGGCCAAGCCGGTGCACAGCACGGAGCCGGTCCCCGGCCGGGACGTCACGACGACGCTGGACGTCGCCCGGCAGACCCGCGCCGAGCAGCTGCTCGCGGGGATCAAGCCTGCTAGCGCCCTCGTGGCCGTCCGCCCCTCCACCGGTGAGGTCGTCGCTGCCGCGAGCGGCCCTGGGGGACAGGGATACTCGACCGCCACGCTCGGCAAGTACGCCCCCGGCTCGACCTTCAAGATCGTCAGTGCGCTGGCCCTCCTGCGCGGCGGCGTGACCCCCACGACGCCCGTGCCGTGCACCCCGACCCTCACGGTCGACGGCAAGCCCTTCGAGAACTACGACGCCTATCCCGCCGACGGCCTCGGCCAGGTGCCGCTGTCCACGGCCTTCGCCAAGTCCTGCAACACGGCGTTCATCGCCTCGCGCGACAAGGCGTCCGGCGACGCGCTGCCGCGGGCCGCCGCGTCGCTGGGCCTGACCGCGACCCCGTCCGCCGGCGTCCCCGCCTATCTCGGCGGCGTGCCGGCGCCGGGCAGTCAGGTCGAGGCCGGCTCCGAGATGATCGGCCAGGGCGAGATCACGGCGAGCCCGCTCGGGATGGCCACGGTGGTCGCCAGCGTGGTCAAGGGCGGCCCGGTGACCCCGCGGATCGTCATACCCACCAACGAGACCGGCGCCACGACGCCCTCTGCCAGCGCGACGCCCCCGACCACGGCGACGCCCTCGGCGGCGACGGCTCAGCCGGTCACGGCCGCCGAGGCCGCCACCCTGCGCACCCTCATGCGCGGGGTCGTCACGGGCGGCAGCGGCGCGTCGCTCGAGGACCTGCCCGGCGATGTGATCGCCAAGACGGGCACCGCGGAGTTCGGCACGACGACCCCGCCCAAGCTCCACGCCTGGATGGTCGCGGCCCGAGGCGATCTCGCCGTCGCGGTCTTCGTCGACGAGGGGGAGGGCGGGTCGCGCACGGCCGGCCCGATCCTCAGGGCCTACCTGCAGGGATGAGGAGCGAGATGACGACCACCTCTGGAGCGCGGTCACACACCTCCCCCTGGGAGCTGTATGACGGCCTGACGGCGCTGGTGCCTCGCGGCGTCACCGTCACCACCTGCGTGGTGTCGCGGTGGGCGCTCGTCGAGACCGACGCCGGCGGGGCGGGGCTGTCGAGCGTGCCCGACGACGGCCGCGACGACCCGCACGGGCCGCAGGACGTGGTCGGTCAGGACCTCGCCGACGTGGCCGCGCTGGTGCGCTCGTGGGACCGACGCCTCGCCGCGATCGGGCTCGCCGCCATCAACGCCTGGTGCAACACCCAGGAGCGGCTCGAGGCGCACGCCGGTGACGTGATCGACTGGGACGCCTCGGCGTTCGAGCGGTCGGGGGAGCTCGTGCAGGGGCGCCGGGTGGCCGTCGTGGGGCGCTTCCGCCACCTCGACCAGCTCGCGTCCCGCTGCGACCTGACGGTCCTCGAGCGCCGCCCCCAAGGTCGTGACCTGCCCGACGCCGCAGCGGAGTTCGTGCTGCCGGAGGTCGACCACGCGTTCATCACGAGCATGACGCTGGCCAACAAGACGCTGCCGCGGCTGCTCGAGCTGAGCGGCGGCGCCCGCACCACGCTGGTGGGGCCGAGCACGCCGCTGGCGCCCGAGGCGTTCGCGGGGCGGGTCGACGAGATCAGCGGGTCGCTGGTCTACGACGCGCCCTGGTGCCGCCGCGCCCTGATGCAGGGGCAGGGGATGGCCTCGATGCGGGGCGCCCTGACGCTCTTCAACCTCCGCGTCCCCGCCTGACCGCCCGCCCCAGACCACCCGCCATTGGTCACCAATGACGTGTCGAGGGGTGTTATGAACGATCCAAAACGTCATTGGTGACCAATGGCGCGAGCCGGGTGAGCCGCGCGAGCCGCGCGAACCACGCGAGCCGGGGGAGGACGCGGCAGGTCAGATCAGGTCAGGTCAGGGGCAGCGGACGACCTGGCCGGCATAGGCCAGCCCGCCGCCGAAGCCGAACAGAAGGATCGGGGCGCCGCTCGCGACCCGTCCGCTGCGCACGAGCTTGGACAGGGCGAGGGGCACGCTCGCCGCCGAGGTGTTGCCGGACTCGACGACGTCGGTGGACACGACCGCGTCGGTGGCCCCGATCTTGGCCGCGAGCGGCTCGATGATCCGCAGGTTGGCCTGGTGCAGCACGATCCCGGCGAGGTCGCTCGGCGCGACGTCGGCCCGCTCGCAGATCTGTCGGGCGATGGCCGGCAGCTGCGTCGTCGTCCAGCGAAAGACGGCCTGGCCCTGCTGGCTGAACCCGTCGGGCAGCTCCTTGATGACGACGGCGTCGCCCATCTCGGGCACCGACCCCCACACCACGGGGCTGACCCCGCGCTCCGGCGACGCCTCGAGCACGACGGCCCCGGCACCGTCGCCCACGAGGATGCACGTCGTGCGGTCGTTCCAGTCGATGAAGTCCGTGAACTTGTCGACACCCACGACGACCGCGCGCGTGGCGCTGCCCGTGGCGATCGCCTGTTCCGCGAGCGCCAGCGCGTGGCAGAAGCCCGAGCAGACGGCGTTGACGTCCATGACCGCGGGCGCCGAGCCGAGCCCGAGCCGGCGGGCCACCTGGGCGGCGGTGCTGGGGGAGCGGTCGTGGTTGGTGCAGGTCGCGACGATCACGAGGTCGATGCCCGCGGGGTCGATCCCCTTGTCCTGCAGGGCGTCCCGTGCGGCCTCGGTGGCCATGTCGGCGACCGTCTCGTCCGGGGCGGCCACCCGGCGCTGCGCGATGCCGACCCGGCGGGTGATCCACTCGTCGCTGGTGTCGACCAGGCGGGACAGCTCGTCGTTGTCCAGGATGCGCGCGGGCTGGTAGTGGCCCACGGACACGATGGTCGAACCGATCACGGGTGGGCTCCTCGGGCAACGGTGGACGGGATGCGTCGGTTCGCCCCAGCATGCGCGTTACCCCTGGGTACGCAGAATCGGCGTCGTCTCGCCGGAGGTTGACGGATTGTGGCGACGCGTGGTCACGGATGCCGCTCCCCCCTATGGCGTAACGGGCGGGGGCGTCATACGCTCGCGAAGCGACCAACGTCGGTCGCACGCCATCTCTGGGAGGAACCGTGCACAAGCACCCATGGACCGGTCGAGGGAGACCGGTCATCGTCTCGGCGGCTGCTGCAGCCGTCGCGTTCGGCCCGCTGGCGATCGCCGGCGCGCCGGCCAACGCCGCAGGCCAGGGTTCTGCAGAGCTCTACATCGTCCAGGTCGCGGGCGCGCCGCTCGCCACATACACCGGTGGGGTCGAGGGGATCCCCGCCACCAAGCCCGGCAAGGGCAAGAAGGTCAAGGTCCGGTCCAGCGCGGGGCAGCGCTACGCCCAGCACCTCAAGGCCGACCACACCGACACGCTCAAGGCCGCGGGGGTCCCCGCCTCGGCCAAGACGCGCGACTACACCACGTCCTTCAACGGCATGGCCGTGCGCCTCACGCCGGCTCAGGCGGCCAAGCTGGAGAAGTCCGGCGACGTCGTGCGCGTGTGGAAGAACGAGATCCGCACGATGGACACCAACACCACGCCGCAGTTCCTGGGCCTCGACGGCCCGAACGGCGTGTGGCAGAAGCAGTTCGGCGGCAACGCCAACTCCGGCTCCGGCATGATCATCGGCGTCATCGACTCGGGCATCTGGCCCGAGAACCCGTCCTTCGCCCCGCTCGCCAACCCGACCGACCAGTGGCGCATCGACCAGAACTGGAACGGCGTCTGCGACGGCGGCACCGGACCCAACAAGGTCACCTGCAACAACAAGCTCATCGGCGCGCGTGCCTACTACAGCGCCTCGACGGTCGAGCCCTTCGAGTTCAAGACCCCGCGCGGCTACAACGACCACGGCACCCACACCGCGGGGACCGCCGCCGGCAACTACGGGGTCCCGGCCTCGATCAACGGCATCTCGGTCGGCAAGATCTCCGGTATGGCGCCTGCCGCCCGCATCGCGGCGTACAAGGCCCTGTGGGCGACCCCTGACGGCCGCGCGAGCGGCGCCACGGTCGACCTCGTGGCCGCCATCGACCAGGCGGTCGCGGACGGCGTCGACGTCATCAACTACTCGGTGTCGGGCTCCAGCGTCTACTCCGTGACGCCGGACGAGATCGCGTTCTTCAACGCCGCCGACGCCGGCGTCTTCGTCTCCGCGTCGGCCGGCAACTCCGGTGACACCGTGGGCGAGTCGTCGGTCGCGCACAACTCCCCGTGGGAGATGACGGTCGCCGCCAGCACGGCGCCCAAGGCCGTCAGCAAGAAGGTCACGCTCGGCAACGGCCAGACCTACACCGGTGTCGGCACCGGCGGCAAGATCGGCCCCGCGGCCGTCATCGACTCCGAGAAGGCCGGCCTGCCGGGCGCGGACGCGACCAAGGTCAAGTACTGCTACTCCGACGTCGACGACAACCACGGCAACGGCATCACGCCCGTCCTCGACCCCGCCAAGATCAAGGGCAAGATCGTCCTGTGCACGCGCGGCGGCAACGCCCGCGTCGACAAGGGTGAGGCGGTCAAGGCCGCCGGCGGCATCGGCATGATCCAGGTCAACACCGCGGACAACCAGTCGCTCAACGCCGACTTCACGCCGGTGCCGATGATCCACCTGTCGGCCACGGACGGCGCCAAGGTCAAGACCTACGTCAACGCCGACGCCAACCCCACCGCGACGCTGGGCGACCCCTACCTCGACCCCGCCGCGCGCAACCCCGAGATGGCGGGCTTCTCGTCATACGGCCCGTCCCTGGCCGGTGGTGGTGACCTGCTCAAGCCCGACATCACCGCCCCGGGCGTCGACATCATCGCCGCCGTCTCGCCCAAGGCCGACGGTCACAACAACTTCAACTCCATGTCCGGCACCTCGATGTCGGCCCCGCACATCGCCGGCATCGCCGCGCTCATCAAGCAGGCCCACCCCGAGTGGACCTGGTCCCCGATGGCCGTGAAGTCCGCGATGATGACGACCGCGTCCCCGCTCGACGACAAGGGTCAGCCGATCCAGCGCTCGGGCGAGAACGCCACCCCGCTCGACATGGGCTCCGGTCACGTCCGTCCGGCCCAGGCCCTCAACCCGGGCCTGGTCTACGACTCCTACTCGCCCGACTGGCTGATGTACCTCTGCGGGATCAAGCAGCTCGAGCTCGTGCAGGCGCCCGGCACCTGCGACCGGGTCGGCACCATCGACCCGAGCGACCTCAACTACCCGAGCATCGCGGTCGGCGACCTCGCCGGCTCGCAGACGGTCACGCGCTACGTGCGCAACGTCGAGAGCAAGACCGCGACCTACAAGGCTCGCGTCCAGCAGCCGACCGGCGTCAAGGTCTCCGTCTCGCCGTCGACCATCACCGTCAAGCCGGGTGAGACCAAGAAGTTCACGGTCACCTTCACCCGCAGCGCGGCGCAGATGAACCAGTACGGCTTCGGCGCGCTGACCTGGCAGGGCAACCGCGGCCAGGTCGTCCGCAGCCCGCTCGCGATCCGCCCGGTGGCCCTGGCCGCCAGCACCAGCGAGATCAAGAGCGCGGCCACGTCCGGCTCCGAGGTCATCAAGGTCACGCCCGGCTACTCGGGCACCCTGACCGCCAAGCCCGCCGGCGCGATCCCGTCGCAGGTCAGCACCGGCACCGTCGCCAAGGGCGCCGTCCTCACGACGACCGTCCAGGTGCCGGCCGGCACCAAGGCCGCCCGCTTCGCGACCTTCGACGCCGACTACCCGCAGGGTGTCGACATCGACCTCGTGGTCAAGAAGGACGGCAAGGAGATCGGCAACAGCGGCGAGGCCACGGCCCAGGAGCAGGTCACGCTGATGAACCCGGCGGCCGGCACCTACACCGTCGAGGCCAAGCTCTTCGCCGGTGCGGACTCGCTCGCGATCAAGCAGCACTCGTTCGTGCTGGGCGACAAGGCCGAGGGCAACCTCACGGCGACCCCGGCCACCCAGTCCGTCACGATGGCCCGACCGACCACCGTCACGGCCGCCTGGAAGGGCCTGACCGCGGGGCAGCACTACTTCGGTGCGATCTCCCTCGGCAACGGCGCGGCCACGGTCAAGGACGTCTTGGTCAGCCTGGACCCCAAGTGACCTCAGCCCGCTGAGTCACCGACGAGGGCCCGTCACCTCCGCGAGGAGGGGGCGGGCCCTTCGGCATACCTGCTCTGCTCTGGTCAGGCCGGGGAGGTGAGACCGTTCAGGTCGGGCAGCACGACGTCGGCGCCCGCCTCGCGGAGCGCCTCGGCCGAGAAGCTGGTGGTGACGCCGACGACGGTCCCGACGCCCGCGGCTCGCCCGGCCCGGACGCCGGCTGGGGTGTCCTCGGCGACCAGGCAGTCCTCGGCGCGGACCCCGAGGGTGCGTATGGCGAGGAGGTAGCCGTCGGGCGCCGGCTTGCCCTCGGTGACGTCCTCGCGGGTCACCATCGCCGCGAACCGCTCGGAGCCGCCGAGGAGCTCGAGCGCGGCGACCGCCCAGCGACGGCCGGCCGAGGTGACGAGCACGCACGGGATGCCGCGGGCGCAGGCGTCGTCGACGAGCTCCCGTGCCCCGGCGACCGGCTCGGGGAGCAGGTCGTGGGGGTGGTGCGACACGACCTCGTGGAAGAGGGCGGTCGGGTCCTCGGCGGACCAGGGGCCCGGGGTGCTGGCAAAGACGTCGTCCGCGCGGCGACCGGTGAACAGCGAGAGCAGCGCGTCGTCGTGCTCCCACCCGCGGGCGCGGAAGAAGCGCCGGTAGGCCTCGCGGTGCACGGGCTCGGAGTCGACGAGCGTGCCGTCGAGGTCGAGCAGCAGCGCGGCGGGTCGCCTCAGCTCGGCCACGTCAGCAGCGTCTCGCCCACGGCGACCGGCGATCCGGCGCGGTCGGTCGGCACGGCGCCGGCCAGCTGGTCCAGGACGCACACCATGACGATGGGGGAGCGGTCGCCCGCCTCGACGGTGGTGGGATCCCAGCGGACCACGGCGGCGCCGGCGTCGACGTGGGCGCCCTCGGTGGCGAGGACCTCGAAGCCCTCGCCGCCGAGCTGGACGGTGTCGATGCCCAGGTGGACGAGCACCGCGATCCCGTCCCCGGCGATGGCGAACGCGTGGGGGTGCAGCTTGGCGATGGTGCCGGAGATCGGCGCGACGGCGGTCTGCGGCTCGCGCGCCGGGTCGACGGCCAGGCCGGGGCCGACCATCTCGGCGGCGAAGACCGGGTCGGGGGCCTCTGCCAGCGGCCGGATGGTGCCGGTCGCCGGGCTGAGGACGTCCGTCACAGCAGGTCCTCGATGTCCTCGGCGAGGTTGTCGGCCTCGGGGCCGACGACGACCTGCACGACCGTGCCGGCGGCGACGACGCCGTGCGCGCCGGCGGCCTTGAGGGCGGCCTGGTCGACCACGGAGGGGTCCTTGACCTCGGTGCGCAGGCGCGTGATGCACGGCTCGATCTCGACGATGTTGCCGGCGCCGCCGAGAGCGGCCAGGATCTGCTCGGCCTTGGTCATGTCAGGGGTCCTTTCGGGATCACGCGCGGTCGTCGGAGGACGAGTCTGCTTCGGTCTGGGTGACCTTGGCGAGCCCGCGCGGGCTGTCGGGGTCCAGGTCCAGCCGGGCGGCGAGGCGTTCGACGACGAGCTGGGCGGGGACGATGGTGCCGATGGGGGCCAGCGTCTCAGGTGCGGCGGGTGCCGGCACGTGCAACCCGCAGGCCCGGACGAACTCGTCGTCCCCACCGATGCCGATCACGGTGGCGCCACGCTCGGCCAGCGCTCCGGCGAGCTCGGTCATCGGACCGGTGAGCGGGCCGTCCTGGGCGCAGACGAGCACCGCCACCGCGCCCGGACGGACGACGGCGATCGGCCCGTGCCGCAGGTCGGCGTAGGAGTAGCCGCGCACCGGGCGCAGGCAGGTCTCCTCGATCTTGAGCGCCGTCTCGAGCGCCGTGCCGAGCAGCAGGCCGCGGCCCGTGACGATCGTGGGGCCCATGGCCTCGGCCAGGGCGCACGCGGCCTCGTCCACGCCGGCGCCGGCCTCGATGACCTGCGCGATGCGCCGGGGGAGCTCGGCGAGCTCGGCGTCGAGCGTCGTCGGGGTGGGCGAGAGCGCGGTGGCGAGGACGGCCATGGCGATGGTCTGGCCGAGATAGGTCTTGGTCGCGGGGACGGCGAGCTCGGGACCGGCCTGGGTGACGAGGGCGAGGTCGGCCTCGGCCGCGAGGGGGGAGTCGGCGACGTTGGTGATGGCGACCGTCGCAGCGCCCTGCGCGCGCACCAGCGCCTGGGTCTCGACCAGCTCCTGGGTGCTTCCGGACTGGCTGACGGTGACGACGAGCGTGTCGGACAGGTCGACGGTCGCCTGGTAGTGCGTGAACACGCTCGGTGCCAGCATCGCGGCGGGACGCCCGGCATACGTCTCCAGCAGGTAGCGGCCGTAGAGGCCGGCGTTGTCGCTGGAGCCGCGCGCCGCGAACAGGACGTGGCGCCGGCCCTCGGCGAGGGCGGCGATCTCGGGACGCATCGGCACCAGCGCCTCGATGGTGCGCGTGGCGGCGGCGGGCTGCTCGTGGATCTCGCGCAGCATCTGGCTCTCGATCATGACGTCTCCTTCGAGTCACGAGTCGGCATCGGCACGGTTGGGCGCGTTGACAGCGATGGCGACGAGGTGGATCCTACAGGTCCGTACTGGTACGGACCAGTATGCACCACACTGCCGGACGAGAGGACCCCGATGCCACCGCGCACCCGCCTCTCCGACGGCCCCGTCCCCAAGCACGTCCAGCTCCGCGAGGCCCTCGCGGGCCGGGTGCGCACCCTCGGGCCGGACGACGCCATCCCGTCCGAGCGGGAGCTCATGACGGCCTACGACGTCAGCCGGGCCACGGTGCGCCGGGCGATCGAGGGGCTCATCGCCGACGGCGTCCTGCACCGCATCCAGGGCAAGGGGACCTTCGTGACCCGGCCCCGCGTCCAGTCCCACCTGCACCTGGCGTCGTTCACCCAGGACATGCGCCGCCGGGGGCTGACCCCCTCGACCCGGCTCGTCGGGATCAGCCTCGAGGAGCTGCCCGGCGAGGTGGCCGGGGACCTGCGTCTCGAGGCGGGCGTGCCGGCCTGGCTCGTCCAGCGGGTGCGGCTCGCCGACGACGAACCCATGGCCTTCGAGCGGGCCTGGCACCCCGCGGACCTGCTCCCCGGCCTCGACCAGCACGACCTGACCGGCTCGCTCTACGACGTGTTCGCCCACGAGTACTCCCTGACCGTCGACACGGCCGAGCAGACCGCCTGGGCCGACCAGGCCCAGTCCGCCGCCCGCCACCTCGGGGTGTCCACCACCGCCCCCGTCATGATCTTCGACCGGCTCTCCCGCTCCGGGGACCGGCCGATCGAGCGCGTACGCAGCTGGTACCGCGGAGACCGCTACCAGGTGCACATGACGCTCGACCGCACGATGACGCCCTGACGCCGTCGCGCCGCACCACCCCGCACCCCCGAGAGGAACATCCGATGAGCACCACCAGCACGACGACGGCGTCGGCGCCCCGAGAGCGCAAGGGCCTGGCCGCCGCCCAGAAGCTCGGTCGCAGCCTCATGCTGCCGATCGCCGCCCTGCCCGCCGCGGCCATCCTGCTGCGCCTCGGCCAGCCCGACATGCTCGGGGCCGACGGCGCCGGGTGGACCCAGGTCGCCCCCGTCATCGCGGCGGCCGGTGACGCACTGTTCGCCAACCTCCCGCTGATCTTCGCCGTCGGCGTGGCCATCGGCTGGGCCAAGAAGGCCGACGGCTCGACGGCCCTCGCCGCCGTGATCGGCTACCTCGTCTTCAAGGGCGTGGGCGACGCCATGTCGCTCCTGGTCCTCGACCAGCCCACCAAGGCGGGCGAGAAGCCTGCGCTGATAAACTACGGCGTGCTCGGCGGCATCCTGATCGGTCTGCTCGCCGGCTGGCTGTGGCAGCGGTACTACCGCATCTCCCTGCCGCCCTACCTCGCGTTCTTCGGCGGCCGACGCTTCGTGCCGATCGTGACGGCCTTCGCCGCCCTGCTGCTGGCCGTGCTCACCGCGTTCATCTACCCCGCCTTCAACACCGGGCTCACCTCCGTCGGTGAGTGGGTCGCCAAGAACACGATCCTCGGCGGCTTCGTCTACGGCACGCTCAACCGCCTCCTGATCCCGCTTGGCCTGCACCACATCCTCAACTCCGTGCCGTGGTTCATCCTCGGCGACTACACCGCCGCCTCGGGCAAGGTCGTGCACGGCGACATCGCCCGCTTCCTGGCCGGCGACAAGACGGCCGGCGCCTTCATGACCGGCTTCTTCCCGATCATGATGTTCGCCCTGCCCGCAGCGGCGATCGCCATCTGGCAGGAGGCCAAGCCGGCCGCCAAGAAGGTCACCGGCGGCATCATGCTCTCGGCCGCGCTGACCGCCTTCCTCACCGGCGTGACCGAGCCGCTCGAGTTCGCCTTCATGTTCGTCGCCTGGCCGCTCTACGTGATCCACGCCGTCCTGACCGGCACCTCGCTGGCCCTGGTCAACGCCCTGGGCATCAAGGACGGGTTCGGCTTCTCCGCCGGCGCCATCGACTTCGGGCTCAACCTCGGCATCGCCACCAACCCCTGGTTGCTCGTGCCCATCGGGCTCGGCTACGCCGCGCTGTACTACGTCCTCTTCCGGTTCGTCATCCGCAAGTGGAACCTCAAGACCCCCGGCCGCGAGGACGAGGGCGAGGAGAGCGGCGTGCTCGACTCCGACGCCCGCCGATGATCCTCACCGCGCAGCGTCTGCTCACCACCCGGGGCATCACCGGCCCCGGGTGGGTGCGCGTCCAGGGGGACACGATCGTCGAGGTGTCGTATGCCGAACCGCCCGCACCCGGGGCCGGTCCCGACGCAGAGGACTGGCTGGACCTCGGGGACGTGCTCCTCGCGCCGGGCTTCGTCGACGCGCACAGCCACGGAGGCGGCGGTGCGGCATACACCGATGGCACCCAGGACGCCGCACGCCAGGTGATCGCCACGCACCTCGCGCACGGGACGACCACGATGATGGCGAGCCTGGTCACCGACACGATCGACGAGCTCGCCCGGCTGGTGGGGGTGCTCGCGCCGCTGGTGGCGGACGGCGAGCTGGTGGGCGTGCACCTCGAGGGGCCGTGGCTGAGCCGCTGCCACAAGGGCGCGCACGACCCCGACAAGCTCGTGCCCCCGACCCGGGCAGACCTCGACCGCCTGCTCGGCTCCCATCCCGGCACCGTCCGGATGGTCACGCTGGCACCCGAGCTGGAGGGCGGCCTCGACGCGGTCCGCACCGTCGTGGGGCGCGGCGTCGTGGCGGCGATCGGCCACTCGGACGCGACCTACGACATCGCGCTCGACGCGATGGATGCTGGGGCGACGGTGGCGACGCACCTGTTCAACGCGATGCGGCCGCTGCACCACCGCGAGCCCGGCATCATCGGCGCCTCGCTCACGGATCCCCGCGTGGCGGTCGAGGTGATCTGCGACGGCATCCACGTGCACCCGGCGATGGTGCGTCACGCCGCCGACACCTGCCCCGAGCGGCTCGTGCTCGTCACCGACGCGATGGCGGCGGCGGGGGCACCGGACGGTGAGTACCTGCTCGGGCCCCTCGGCGTCGAGGTCATCGACGGCGTCGCGCGGCTCGTCACCAACGGCGCCATCGCCGGCAGCACGCTCACGCTCGACCGGGCCGTCCGCTACGCGGTGCACGTCGCCGGCGTCCCGCTGGAGGTGGCGCTCGCCGCCGCGACGGCCAACCCGGCCCGGGTGCTGGGGCTGGACGACCGCGGCACGCTCGAGCCGGACAAGCGGGCCGACCTGGTGGCTCTCGACGCCGACCTGCAGGTCACCACCGTGGTCCGCGCCGGGATCCCGCTCGGGGACTGACCCCGGGCCGATGTTCCTACCCCAGGCGCGGGAAGGGCCGGTCACCGTGATGCGGTGACCGGCCCTTCGTCATACGGGCTCGAGCGTGAGACTGGGTGCAGGATCCGGTGTCAGCCCGGCGTCAGTGACCCGCCGGGCGACCGGTGTCCTCGGCGTCGTCGGTGTCGACGTAGTCCGGGACCACGATCGGCCGCAGCCGCGCCCACGCCATGAAGCAGCAGGCGACGACCAGCAGGGCGAGGCCCGTCCACAGGTTAGCGTTGACGCCACCGGTCTTGTCGAGCTCCTTGTCCCCGAAGAGTCCCATCAGGGTGAGGACCAGGCCGTAGAGGCCGAGCAGGTAGCCGATGAAGTTGCGGATGTCGAACGCGCCCGCCTTGTGCCTTCCCTTGCCCGGGCGAGCGGCTGAGGTGCTGGTGCTGGAGCTCATCGGTGCCTCCTCAGGCGAAGATCGTGTTGAGGATGATGACGAGGACGAGAGCCAGGCCGGCCAGCGGCACCGGGCGCGCCAGGAGCGGCAGCGACGCCGCGTCCGCGTCGGTCAGGCTCTCCTTCGGCGTCTCGGAGTAGACCAGGCCGACGAGGGACTCCCGCGGCTTGGGCTTGGTAAACATCGTGACGACGACGCTCACGACGATGTCGACGACGAACGCCGTCGAGGCCGCGAGGAAGGCCAGGCCCTGCCCCGCCATCTCGAAGGCACCACCGAACTTCGAGGCGTACCAGAGGCCGATCGCCGAGACGGTGCCGGCCACGAGGCCCGCCCAGCCGGCGGTCGCGGACATGCGCTTCCAGAACATGCCGAGGATGAACGTCGCGAACAGCGGGGCGTTGAAGAAGCCGAACAGCGTCTGGAGGTACTCCATGACGTTGCCGAACTGGCCCGCGATGCTGGCGGTGAACACCGCGATGACGGTCGCCGCGACGGTGGCCAGACGGCCGACGCGCAGGTAGTACTCGTCCGGCTTGTCCTTGACGGCGTACTCCTGCCACAGGTCGTAGCTGAACACCGTGTTGAAGGCCGAGATGTTGGCGGCCATGCCGGCCATGAACGCCGCGAGCAGACCCGCGATCGCCAGGCCGAGCAGACCGTTGGGGAGCACGTCGCGCATCAGAAGGAGCAGCGCGTCGTTGTAGGTCGCCGTCGTCTCGCCGCCACCCTTGAGGGTCTTGATCTCGCCGACCAGGACCGCCGCCACCATGCCGGGCAGGATGACGATGAACGGGATGAACATCTTGGGGAAGGCGCCGATGATCGGTGTCTTGCGGGCCGCGGTGATGGAGTTGGACGCCATCGCGCGCTGCACCTCGACGAAGTTGGTCGTCCAGTAGCCGAAGGACAGCACGAAGCCGAGGCCGAAGATGATGCCGACGACCGACAGGATCGGGCTGTCGAAGCCCGACAGGGCCTGACCCGGCCAGGAGGACAGCTGCTCGCCGCCACCGGGCGAGGCCGTGACCTTCTCGGTGAAACCGTTCCACCCGCCGACGCGGTGCAGACCGATCAGCGTCAGCGGCAGCAGCGCCGCCACGATCACGAAGAACTGCAGCACCTCGTTGTAGATCGCGGCCGACAGGCCACCGAAGGTGATGTAGGACAGCACGATCACGGCGGCCACGATCAGGGACACCCACTGCGGCCAGCCCAGCAGCGCCTCGACGATGCGGGCGAGCAGGAGCAGGTTGACGCCCGCGATCAGCAGCTGCGCCAGCGCGAACGAGATCGCGTTGACCAGGTGCGCACCCGGGCCGAAGCGGCGGAGCATGAACTCCGGGACCGACCGCACCTTGGAGCCGTAGTAGAACGGCATCATCACGACGCCGAGGAACAGCATCGCCGGGATGGCACCGATCCAGAAGTAGTGGAAGGTCGGCATGCCCATCTCGGCGCCGGTGGCGCTCATGCCCATGATCTCGACGGCACCGAGGTTGGCCGAGATGAAGGCCAGGCCGGTCACCCACGCGGGGAGCGAGCGGCCGGACAGGAAGAAGTCCATGGAGCTGGAGACCTGGCGGCGCGCGGCGAAGCCGATGCCCAGGACGAACAGGAAGTACAGCGCGATCAGGAGGTAGTCGACCCAGGTCGCATTGATCAGGGTCTCCTTGGCGACCATCGCTGCCGGTGCTAGTGCGGTCATGGGACCACCCTTACGTCGGTGGAAAGGTACGGCGGGACACTACTCCCGCCTCGCGGTGACCGCCCTCCGGGCCGATCGTGGCACTCGCACTGTGGCCGAACCGTCATACTGGGCAGGCCATGTCATCGCTCGCGCCGCCGCCCGCAGGGGCGCGCATCCCCCGTGAGATCTGGGTCCTCGTCGCGGCGGCCCTGGTCATCGCGCTCGGCTTCGGCCTGATCGCGCCCGTCCTCCCCGCCTATGCCCGGTCCTTCGACGTGGGCGTGACGGCCGCGTCGGTCGTCGTCAGCTCGTTCGCGCTGATGCGGCTGGTGTTCGCGCCCGTCGGTGGGCGCCTCGTCGGCCGGCTCGGGGAGCGCCCCGTCTATCTGGTCGGCCTGCTCATCGTGGCGGTGTCGACGGGGGCGTGCGCCTTCGCGGGGACCTACTGGCAGCTGTTGGTCTTTCGCGCGCTCGGCGGCATCGGCTCGACGATGTTCACCGTGTCGGCGGCGGCGCTGATCGTGCGCCTCGCACCGCCGACGCTGCGCGGGCGGGTCTCGTCGGCCTACGCGTCGGCCTTCCTGACCGGCAACATCCTCGGCCCGGTCGTCGGTGGGGCGCTGGCCGGCCTGGGCTATCGCGTGCCGTTCATCGTGTATGCCGTCACCCTCGTCATCGCGTCCGGCGTCGTCGCGGTGTTCCTCTCCGGCGCATCGTTGCGGCCCGCGCCCGGCTCGGTGCCGCTGCCGCCGATGACGCTGCGCGAGGCCTGGGCGCACCCGACCTATCGCGCGATCCTCGGGGCCGGCTTCGCCAACGGGTGGTCCAACTTCGGCATGCGCGTGGCGATCCTGCCGTTGTTCGCCGTCGCCGCGCTCGGCACCTCTCCCGCGGTCGCGGGGCTCGCGCTCGCGGTGTTCGCCGCCGGCAACGCCGCCGCCCTCACCGTCGCCGGCCGTATGACGGACCTGCGGGGCCGCCGCCCCCTCGTGATCGCCGGGCTCGTGGTCAACGGGATCTTCACCATGCTCGTCGGGGTCACCGGCTCGCTGTGGCTGCTCTTCGCCGTGTCCCTGCTGGCGGGGGCCGGGGCCGGGCTGTTCAACCCCGCGCAGCAGGCCGCCGTCGCCGACGTGGTGGGCAACGAGCGCTCGGCGGGCGAGGCGCTCGCGAGCTTCCAGATGGTGCAGGACGCCGGCACGATCGTCGGGCCGGTCCTCGCGGGCCTGATCGTCGACCACTACGGCTACGGCTGGGCGTTCGCGATGGCGGGGGCGATCACCCTGCTGGCGGCCGTGCCATGGGTGCGCGCCCCCGAGACCGCCCCCGCCACCACCTGACCCCCCTCACCCATCACCCCCGCGACCCCCGTCACCCCCGCGCCCCCACACTCAAAGATCGGGGCTACTTCTGGTGGCTATGACCACCAGGAGTGGCCCCGATCTTCGGTGGAAGCCTCATGCTGCCTCGTCGGCGGCCTCGCGACACCGAGAGCACCGGCCCGTCTCACCGGTCCAGCCGCGACGCTGGAGGGCTGTCGCCACCTGTGCGGCCACCGTGCACGGAACGGTCGCCACCTGGCGCCAGCCATAGCGGAGAGTCGCCTTGCCCAGCACCGTGTGAGCGTTGTCGCGATCCATGTCTCGGAAGCGCCCGTCCCCGACATGACCTTTGCGCCCGTCCAGCTCCACGAGGACGTCGAACCCGTCGTACTCGACATCGCAGATCGCGCCGGTCCCGTCCTGCCTGGCCTGGCGCCGAGCCACGGGAAGGCCATGGGCAGACTCGACGTCTCGGGCGTATCGCAGCTCCAGGTGCGTCGTGGTCCCTGACGCCATGTCGTCCAGCAGCGCGTGAAGGAGCTGCCGATGGGGGTGTCGCGTCCGCAGCGTGAGTCGGTGACGGAGGAGGTCTGCCGTCGTCCTCCCTCGTTGGACCGCGTCGAGCAGAGGTGACATGCATCCGTCGACGTTCGTGGACGCCGCGGAGAGGTCGAGCACGGTGTCCTCCACGCGCTGCCGCGGTGGGTGTCCCGGGCGAGGGTCCAGCAGGACCCCCGGGCGCCTGCGCACGAAGCGCCACCCCGCTCGCGACCGCACCCGCCGATTGCGGGGGACGGAGATGTCGATGACCCGGGGCTCCTCCCCGATCAACCCCTCCAGGCGTGCGGCCGCCCTGCCGGCGACCAGGGCGCCCTCGCCCGCATGGAGCAGGCCTGCCCAGACACGGCTCATGAGCGGCAGGTCCCGTGGGTCTGTGCCGGGAGCAGCGGAGACGGCGTAGATGCCGGCAAAGACGGTGACCCATTGCTGCCGCCGCCAACGGATCGCGTTGTCCGACAACCCTGCCGCGAGTAGCTCGGCACGCGTCACGATGCCCCCACGCCGTCTGACGAGGGTGGTGACCGACTGCGGGAGCTCGCGCATGAGCGCAGCCTGACCGATGCCGCCGGGCGGCGCACCTGGCCGGCCAGCACCTGTGGATCCCGCGGTCCGATCCGCGTCTCGCTGTGGACGCCGGGGCGCTGATGCACCCTTTTCACCCGATGCCATGACATCGGGGCTACTTCTGGTGACCATGACCACCAGAAGTAGCCCCGATGTGCAGCGAGCGGTCGGCGAGGTCAGCGGGAGGGATAGGGGCGTGGCAGGCGCAGCCCGTTCAGCGCCATCACGCGACGCCCCAGGTCGGGGTAGTTCGTGATGAAGCCGTCCACGCCGTTGTCGATCAGCGTCTGCATCGTCGCGGGGTCGTCGACGGTCCACGGCACGACCTTGAGCCCGCGCGCATGGGCCGCGTCCGTCATGGCGCGGTCGGCATACAGCCGGAAGCCGGGCTCGCCGACCTTGCCGTCCTGCGGGAAGCCGTAGTTGGGGGAGAGGGTCGTCACCCCCGGGATCGACGCAGCGGCCGCCACGAAGTCGCCGCCGAAGTCGTCCGCGTCGATGCCGCCCAGCCACGGCGAGGCCCCCGGCTTCCCGACCTGCAGGAAGTCGTAGTTGGTCAGCGCCACGACGGGCAGCGAGCGGTCGAGGCTGTGCATGACCTTGAGCGCGCCCCAGTCGAAGCTCTGCACCGTGACCTGCTTCTTCAGGCCGGAGCGCCGGATCTCGCCATACACAGTCCGGACGAAGAGGTTGCGCTCCATCGTCTGCTCGGGGGCGCCCGCCTCGACCTTGGTCTCGATGTTCATCATGACCCTCTTGGCCTTGTGCTCCCGCACCACGGCGAACACGTCGCGCAGCTCGGCGAGCCGGTTGCCCCAGACCACCTCCTGGCGGGGGTGGTCGGGCAGCTGCTGGTAGCCGCAGTTGAGCGTCTTGACCTGGGCCAGCGTCAGGTCCTTGATGAACTTGCCGACGTACGGGAACTGCGGGTCGCCGGCCCGCACCGGTGCCGTGTCCGCACACTTCACGCCGGACACCTGGCGGTCGTGGGTGACGACGACCTTGAGGTCGCGGGTGACCTGGGTGTCGAGCTCGAGGGTGGCGACGCCCAGCTCGAGCGCCTTCGCGAAGGCCTCCGGCGACTCCTCGGTCGTGAGGCCGAGCCCGCCTCGGTGGGCCTGCAGGTCGAAGGCCTTGGCGGGCTTGGGCTTCGGCTTGGCGGACGGCTGGGCGGTGGCGGACGGCGCGGCGAGGCCGGCCAGGGCGAGGGTGGCGAGGGTTGCCGCGGCGGTGCGGGTGAGGCTCACGAGGGCTCCTGCGAGGTATGGCGAGCGCGCTGCTCGCTCGACGGGTCCTGCCTGGTGCGCACGACGCTAGGTCTCGCCGATGACCTCCCGCCCATCACCGGTTGAACGTCAGGGGGAGGATGAAGCCATGGACCATCGACCGAAGCACGTCGACGCCGATCCTGACGAGGATGGGCACGAGCACGAGCACGAGCACGTTCCCGTGCCGGCGGGGATCCTGCAGGCCGCCCGTGCCGCGAGGCGGGTCACGGTCCTGACGGGCGCGGGCATGAGCGCCGAGAGCGGCATCCCGACCTTCCGCGACGCGCAGTCGGGCCTGTGGGCGCGGTTCGACCCGATGCAGCTGGCCACCCCCGAGGCGTGGGAGGCTGACCCGGCGCTCGTGTGGGCGTGGTATCGCTGGCGGGCCGCCCTCGTCCGAGGCGTCGAGCCCAACGCGGGGCACCGGGCGCTCGCGACCTGGGCCGACGAGACCGCCACGCAGGTCCGCGTCGTCACCCAGAACGTCGACGACCTGCACGAGCGCGCGGGCAGCGCCGTGCTCGCCCACGTGCACGGCAGCCTGTTCGCGACGCGGTGCGCGGACTGCGGGGAGGCGCCATACGAGGAACCGCCCGTGCCACCCGCCCCGGTGGAGCGACTCGACCCGCCGACCTGCACCCGCTGCGGCGGGCTGCTGCGGCCCGGCGTCGTGTGGTTCGGCGAGATGCTGCCGACCGCGCCGATGTCGCGGGCGGAGGAGGCGGTCGAGGAGTGCGACCTGGTGCTGGTCGTCGGCACCTCGGGTCTCGTCCACCCCGCGGCCGGCCTGCCGCACCTGGCCCGCGCCCGCGGGATCCCCGTCGTCGAGATCAACCCCGCGCCCACCGAGCTGAGCGACGCCGTCGACGAGGTATGGCGGGAGACCGCCGCCCGCGCGCTCCCCGCAGTGGTGGCCGCCGTCCTCGCCTGACGTCCGCCAGGTCGTCATCGCACGGCCTCCTGAGGTTCACGTGTGACGGTGAACGTTGCTGTGGCGCACCAGCGCTCACCCCGCAGCAGCACCCTCCCCGAGGAGCTCGTGATGATGTCTCGCCGCACACCCATCGCTCTCGCCGTCGTCGTCGGCCTCGTGCCGGCCACCGCACTCGCCGTCAGCATCGCCGCTGACGAGCCGGCCGTCGCCCAGGCCCCGGCCGCTCCCCAGCCGAAGGCCGCGTTCGACCGGTTCGTCGGCAAGGTCCAGGTCGTCCGCGACGTCGGCGCCAGGACGCCCACCACCAACGCCGAGGGCGAGCCCGTCCTGCGCGGCGTCGTCTTCGAGGACAAGGACAAGGACAGCGCCTGGCAGGCCAAGGACAAGGGCGTCGCCGGGGTCAAGGTCAGCAACGGCATCGACGTCGTCCGGACCGACGCCCAGGGTCGCTACGAGCTCCCGGTCCGGGACAAGATGACCGTCTTCATCACCCAGCCGTCGGGCTACCAGGTCCCCGTCGACAGCAACAACGTGGCCCAGTTCGCCTACAACCACGCCCCCAAGGGGACCCAGCAGAAGCTGCGCTTCGGCGGGATCGAGCCCTCCGGCCCGCTGCCGTCGATGGTCAACTTCCCGCTCGCGCCGTCCAAGGCCACGGCCGCCGACACGCAGCGCTGCGTCGCCGCCGGGGACCTGCAGACCTACTCCGGCCGCGAGATCGGCTACGGCCGCGCCGGCGGCCTCAAGCACCTGGCCGACCGCGGTGACCTGGGCTCGTGCGGCGTCCTGTTCCTCGGCGACGTCGCCGGCGACGACCTCGGTCTTTACCCCCGCATCAAGGAGGCGGCCGGCCAGATCGACGCGCCCCTGCGCTTCGTGCCGGGCAACCACGACCTGGACTACGACGCGACGGACGACAAGGACTCCTTCGACACCTTCCGCCAGCAGATGGGTCCGGCCTACTTCTCCTACGACGTGGGCAAGACCCACTTCGTCGGGCTCGACAACGTGGTCTTCCCCTGCAAGAAGGCCACGGACAACGCTGACGGCAAGCGCCCCTCGTGCGACGACCCGGCCAAGCCCGTCTACAACGGCCGCCTCACCGACGAGCAGCTGCAGTGGCTCAAGAACGACCTGGCCAACACGCCCAAGGACTACCAGGTCGTCCTGGCCAGCCGCATCCCGCTCGTGAGCTTCGCCGACATGACCAGCCCCATCCACAGCACCGACAACGTCAAGGAGATCTGGAAGCTCCTCGAGGGTCGCAAGGCGCTGTCGCTGTCGGGCCACACCCACTCGCTGGAGAACATGCGCGCGGGTGACTCCTACGGCCCCTGGCAGAAGGCCGCGGGCGTCTCCACGCTGCCGTTCCCGCACATCGTCGCCGGCGCGCTCTCGGGCGACTGGTACTCCGGCGACCTGGACGTCGACGGCCTGCCGATGGCGACCCAGCGTGACGGCGGCCGGCCCGGTCACCTGGTCCTGGACATGAAGGGCAACGAGTTCCGCGAGACCTTCGTGGTGACCGGCGAGCCGGAGCAGAAGCAGATGGCGCTCGGCATCAACTCGCCGCACTGGCGGAGCTGGTTCACGACGCTGTCCCAGTGGCGCCAGGCCAACCCGCCGTCGGCCAAGGACCTCGTCCCGCCCCTCAGCTACAACGACCTCGGCGACCCGCACCTGGTGACCCCGCAGGACCTGGCCGGTGGCAGCTACCTGACCGCCAACGTCTGGAACGGCACCACCGGCTCCAAGGTCGAGGTGTCGATCGACGGGGGCGCCAAGGCGCCGGCCCAGCGCACCCAGCAGGCCCGTGGGGAGGAGTACCGCGTCGGAGCCGAGTGGGCCGACCCCTACGCCGCGACCCGCCAGCTGAGCGTCAACCGCTACGCCCAGCAGAGCACCTCGGGTGACCCCCGTTCCCAGGGCTACGAGCTCTACCGCGGCTCGAAGTACGGTCCGGGTGCGGCCCGTCCCGGCAACAACATCGCGGACCGTATGTCGCACCTGTGGCGCCTCCCGCTGCCGGCCAACCTCTCGGTCGGCGTCCACCGGGCGGAGGTGACGGCGACCGACCGGCTCGGTCGTCGCTTCACCGAGACCATCAGCTTCGAGGTCGTCGAGAAGCGCCCGCAGATGGAGTTCCGCAAGGAGCTGTTCACCACCGGCGGCTGACGATCCCGCTGTGCCGCAACCGCGCCCGCCCGCCGTGACCCCGTCACGGCGGGCGGGCCGGCATACGGCACCTCTAGGATTGCGGGGACACCCGACGACCGAGAGGGACCCCAGATGACCGCGCCCCAGCTGCCCTCCCGCCTCGAGACCGTCCGCGAGACGATCCTGCGCCGCAACCCTGGCGAGGTCGAGTTCCACCAGGCCGTCGACGAGGTCCTCGTCAGCCTCGGGCCCGTGCTGGAGCGCCGTCCGGACTACGTCGACGCGAGCATCCTCGAGCGCCTCGCCGAGCCCGAGCGGCAGATCATCTTCCGCGTGCCGTGGGTCGACGACCACGGCCGCGTGCAGGTCAACCGCGGCTTCCGCGTCGAGTTCAACTCCGCGCTCGGCCCCTACAAGGGCGGGCTGCGCTTCCACCCCAGCGTCTACCTCGGGATCGTCAAGTTCCTGGGCTTCGAGCAGGTCTTCAAGAACTCCCTGACGGGGCTGCCGATCGGCGGCGGCAAGGGCGGCTCGGACTTCGACCCCAAGGGCCGCTCCGACGGCGAGGTCATGCGCTTCTGCCAGTCGTTCATGACCGAGCTCTACCGCCACATCGGGGAGTACACCGACGTCCCGGCGGGCGACATCGGGGTCGGTGGCCGCGAGATCGGCTACCTCTTCGGGCAGTACAAGCGGATCACCAACCGCTACGAGGCCGGGGTGCTGACCGGCAAGGGCCTCACCTGGGGCGGCGCGCAGACCCGCACCGAGGCCACGGGCTACGGCACCGTCTTCTTCGCCGAGCAGATGCTGGCGATGCGCAAGGCCGCCTTCGAGGGGATGCGGGTGGTCGTGTCCGGCTCGGGCAACGTCGCGATCTACGCCGCGCAGAAGGTCGAGCAGCTCGGCGGGGTCGTGGTCGCCATGAGCGACTCCGGCGGCTACGTCGTCGACGAGGACGGCATCGACATCGAGGTCATGAAGGACCTCAAGGAGGCCCGACGAGCACGGATCAGCGTGTATGCCGAGGGTCGGTCGAGCGCTCACCACGTCTCGGACGGCTCGATCTGGGACGTGCCCTGCGACGTGGCCCTGCCGTGCGCCACCCAGAACGAGCTGCCCCTCGCCGGCGCCAAGGCCCTGATCCGCAACCACTGCCGGGTCGTGGCGGAGGGCGCCAACATGCCGACGACGCCGGACGCGACCGCCGCCCTGCAGGAGGCGGGTGTGCTCTTCGCCCCCGGCAAGGCGTCCAACTGCGGCGGCGTCGCCGTCAGCGCGCTCGAGATGCAGCAGAACGCCTCCCGCGACTCGTGGACCTTCGAGCACACCGAGCAGCGGCTGCGGGACATCATGTCGGGCGTCTTCGGCACCTGCGCGATGACGGCCGAGGAGTATGGCGTCCCCGGCGACTTCGTCAAGGGCGCCAACATCGCCGGCTTCGTCAAGGTCGCGGACGCCATGCTGTCCCTCGGCGTCATCTGACCCGGCCATCAGGTCGCTGGGCCGCCCAGTCCTTCCCGCGGGCCCGCCGGGAGGCGGGCGAGCCGGTACGGTGGGCGCCGTGACCACCCCCACCACGCCCAGCCGCCCCGCTGCAGCACCGTCGTCCCACCGCTGGTGGCAGGCCTCCCCGCCCGCCAACCTCGCCGCCGTCGCGCCCGAGGTCGCCCGCCGCACCCCCGCCAAGGTGGTGGCCCGCAGGCGCCGGGGCAAGGAGTGGCACCCGGTCACGGCCACCCAGCTGGCGGCCGAGATCGCCCAGCTGGCCAAGGGATTCGTCGCCGCGGGGGTGCAGCCGGGGGACCGCGTCGCGATCATGAGCCGCACCCGCTACGAGTGGATGGTCGTCGACGTCGCGCTGTGGACCGCAGGGGCGATCCCGGTCGCGGTCTACGACTCGTCGTCGGCCCCGCAGCTGGAGTGGATCCTTGAGGACTCCGGCGCGGTGGGTGTCGTGGTCGAGGGTCGTGACGGGGTCGCGATGGTCGAGCAGATCGCGTCACGGCTGCCCGACCTGGTCCACCGCTGGAGCATCGACGACGCCGACGGCGCGACGAGCCTGGACTCCCTCGGGACCCGCGCGGCCGCGGTCGAGGACGCCGAGCTGGACCGTCGCCGCGAGGCGCTCACCCGCGACGACGTCGCCACCTTGATCTACACCTCCGGCACGACCGGGCGCCCCAAGGGGTGCGAGCTGACGCACGACAACCTCCTGCGCGAGGCGGAGCTGGCGGTCGGGCGGCTGCCCGAGCTGTTCGACGGCGAGGACGCCTGCTGCCTGTTCTTCCTGCCGATGGCGCACGTGCTGGGGCGGCTCATGGAGGTGGCCTTCCTGCTCGACGGCACCACCGTCGGCCACAGCGACCCCGGCCGCGTCACCCTCGACCTCGCCACGCTGCGCCCGACCTTCACGGTCGCCGTGCCGCGCATCTTCGAGCGCATCTACGACGGCGCGCAGCGCAAGGCCACCAAGGACGGCAAGGGTCGCATCTTCGACGCGGCCACCGCGACGGCGATCCGCTGGAGCAAGGCGCGCGAGGCCGGCCGCGTCGGCCCGATCCTGGCGGCGCAGCACGCAGTGTTCGACCGCCTCGTCTACGCCAAGATCCGCGAGCTCTTCGGCGGGCGGGTGCGGTATGTCGTGAGCGGGGGCGCGCCCCTGGGGGAGCGGCTCGGCCACTACTTCCACGGCATCGGCGTGACCGTGCTCGAGGGCTATGGCCTCACCGAGACGACGGGCGCGGCGACGGTCAACACCGCGGCCGAGATGCGCATCGGGTCCGTGGGGCGGCCGCTCCCCACCTACGACGCCCGGGTCGACGCCAAGGGCGAGCTGCTCGTCCGGGGCCGCCACGTCTTCCGCGGCTACTGGCACAACCCCGAGGCCACCGCCGACGTGCTCGACAGTGACGGATGGTTCCGCACCGGCGACCTCGCCCGCATCGACGAGGACGGCTACGTCCACATCACGGGTCGGGTCAAGGAGATCATCGTCACCGACTCCGGCAAGAACGTCTCGCCCGCACCCCTCGAGGACGTCATCCGCTCCCACCGGCTCGTGTCACAGGCCGTGGTGGTGGGCGACGCCCGGCCCGCGATCGGGGTGCTGATCACCCTCGACGAGGAGGCGGTCGCCGAGTGGCTGCGCGACCAGGGACGCCCCGAGGTGCCCGTCGCCGAGCTGGTGGACGACCCGGCCCTGCGGGCAGAGCTGCAGCGCGCGGTCGATGCCGCCAACGCGACGGTGTCCCACGCCGAGCGGATCGCCCGCTTCGGCATCCTGCCGGTTGAGCTGACCGAGGAGGGTGGGCACATCACCCCCACGATGAAGCTGCGCCGGGGTGCGGTCACCTCGCAGTTCGCCGACCAGATCGACGCGCTCTACCGCCGCGGCTGACGGCCCGCGCGGCGACACGCAGTGCCATGACGTATGCCGCAGGGTGATCGCGGCCCCCGTCTGGCGCTGCCAACCTGTGAGGTGTCTCCGCATCTGCGGCCTGACCCCAACCCTACCCTCACGTAAGGGTAGGGTTGGGGCTGTCGTCATGCCCGCCGTCCACCGCCTAGGAGCCACCGCCGTGACCCGGTCCAACGCCTTCCGGCCCCCGTGGGACGCACCCCAGCCCCAGCCGGCCGAGCCCATCGCCTCCGATGCCCGTGTCCCCGCCGAGCGCCGCTGGGTCGAGTGGCTCGCCCGCCGTCACCCGATCGTCGACGTCCTGCGCGAGGACCGACAGCGCAACGACGGCATCTCGTCGCCGGGATTCCAGGCCGTCGCGTCGCAGCGGCTGGCCCGGTGGGCGGCCTCCGCGGAGGCCCCGCGATGGGCGCGAGGACCGGTGGGTCGCGCCGCTCGTGCGGGGCAGTGGGTGGCCCGGTCCGTCTACGGCATCGAGATCCCGGCCGAGGTGAGCCTCGGTCGTCGCGTCCGGGTCGCCCACCAGAGCGGCATCGTCGTGCACCGCGACGCGGTGATCGGTGACGACGTCACGCTGCGGCAGAACGTCACGATCGGCCTGCACCGCGACGACGTCGAGGACCAGGCCCGCAACGTGCCGACGATCGGGGACGGCGTCTCCCTCGGCGCGGGCGCCGTGGTCGTCGGACCGGTCGACGTGGGTGCCGGTGCTCGGGTGGGCGCCAACGCCCTGGTCACCGAGGACGTGCCGGCCGGGGGCAAGGCCGTGCTGCCCAAGGGCGTCGTGACCGGCCCGGACCGGCTGGCCGCGACGCCGCGCGCCTCCTGATCCCGGGCCGCTCGCGCGGGCGCCGATCCGATCAGGACGTCAGGCCTTGGCGCGAGCCGTGGCCTGTCCGAGGCGCTGACCCAGGTGCTTGGCCGCCGACAGCCGCTGCTCGATCTCGGCCAGCGCCGTCGTGACGTCCGACCGGCACTCGGCGACGGTGGCCACGTCGTCGTCGGTGCCCTCGCCGTTCTCCAGCGCGAGGCAGGCGTCGACGATCGGGCGGATGCGCTCCAGCGGGAGGCCGATGATCTTGAGGTCCATCACCAGCCGCAGCCGCTCGACGGCCTCGGCGCCATAGATGCGGAAGCCGCCGTTGGTGCGTCCGCGGGGCGTCACGAGCCCCAGGTCCTCGTAGTGCCGGATGGACCGCAGGCTGAGCCCCGTGAGGTCGGCGACGTCCCCGATGTGCAGGGGACGGTCGGGGACAGGCCCGGACAGGGGCGAGATCAGCATCGAGGACTCCGGGACGTGGCTGGCAGGGTGGCTGGCTAGGAATCCTAGCCGTCGTCAGCCCCAGACCCCCGACGATCCCCGGCGGTGGCTGTCGACCAGGTGGGTGTCGACGATGCCGATGGCCTCCATCAGCGCGTGCATCGTCGTGGGTCCGACGAAGGTGAATCCCTTGCGCTTCAAGGCCTTCGACAGGGCCAGGGACTCCGGTGTCGTCGTGGGGAGCTCGGCCAGGGTGCGCGGGGCGGGGGTGGAGGCCGGCCGGTGGGCCCAGACGAGCTCGGCCAGCCCGCCCTCCGCGCGCAGGGTGACGGTGGCGCGGGCGTTGGTGATGGTCGCCTCGACCTTGCGGCGGTTGCGGACGATCCCGGCGTCGCCCATCAGCCGTTCGACGTCGCTCTCGCCGTAGGCCGCGACCGTGTCGGGGTCGAAGTCCGCGAAAGCGCTGCGGAACGCCGGTCGCTTGCGCAGGATCGTCGACCACGAGAGGCCGGACTGGAAGGCCTCGAGGCTCAGCCGCTCGAAGACCCCGCGCTCGTCGCGGACCGGCATCCCCCACTCGGTGTCGTAGTAGTCGCGCAGCAGCGGGTCGGTGGCCGCCCACGGCGGGCGCGCCAGGCCGTCCTCACCGATCACGATCTCGCTCAACGACTCTCCTCAGGGGCCGGTATGCCGGTCCGCCGGCGTGGCAGCGGCGGACTCCATCGCCAGCAGCCACTGCTTGGCCTCGGCCCCACCACGATAGGCGCCGCTCGTGCCGTCGCTGCGGACGACGCGGTGGCAGGGCACGAGGATGGGCACGGGGTTGGTGGCGCAGGCCGTGCCCACCGCCCGCACCGCCCCGGGGCTGCCGGCCGCGGCGGCGACCCCGGCGTAGGACCGCGTTGCGCCATACGGGATCTCGCGCAGCCGGTCGAGGACGTCGCGGCGAAATCCCTTGGCGAGCGCCAGGTCCGCGGCGACGTCGAAGTGGTCGCGGCGCCCGGCGAAGAAGTCGTCCAGCTCCCGGGCGACGTCGTCGAGCGTCGAGCCTGCCGGCAGCACGCGCGGGCCCAGGCGCCGGGCGAGGTCGTCGACCACCGCGTCGAACCCCTCGTGCGCGAAGGCGACCCGGGCGACCCCTCGCGGCGTCGCCGCCACCAGCAGCGGCCCGACCGGGCTGTCGATCGTGCGGTGACGCACGTCCAGGGTCCCCTCGAGCAGGGCGCGGAAGGACAGGGCCGCGGTGAGCCGGGCGAGGTCGGCCGTCTCGTCAGCCTGGCCCGTGGCGTCGGCTCCGGCCTCCAGCAGCGTTCGCAGGTCGGTCATCTCGGGTCCTCGTCTCGGTCGTCGTTGGCCAGCAGGGGATAGGTGCGCCGCAGCGCCGCGATGCCGTCGGCGCAGGCGCGGCGGGTGGCGGCCGGCGTGCTGCCGAGGATGACGGCGACCTCGGCGTGCGGGATCCCGGCGAGGTGGTGGTAGGCCACCGCCTGGCGCTGCCGGTCCGTCAGGGTGGCCAGGGCGGCCCACAGGTCGGGGTCGTGGTCGTGCGGGTTCCCGTGGCGCGCAGGGCGGTCCGGGACGTGCTCGGTCGGGGTGCTGCGAGCGGCCTTGCGCACCAGGTCGATCGCCTTGCGGTGCGCGATCGTGACGAGCCACGCCTCCACGTTGGCGTCCGCGTCGAGCCGCGGCCAGGCGCGCAGGGCCGCGAGAAAGGTCTCGGACCAGGCGTCCTCGGCCTCGACCGGCCCCACCACGGCCCGGCAGACCCGCAGGACGGTGGCCCCGTGGGCGGTGACCACGTCCTCGAAGGGCTCGCTGCGCGGCATACGAGATCGGCTGCCGCTCAGAAGAGCCGGCCGGTCACGGACGCCGCCGGCTCCTCGTGCGCGAGCAGCCAGCGCTTGCGCTCGAGCCCCCCGGCATAGCCGGTCAGGGAGCCGTCGGACCCGATGACGCGGTGGCACGGGACGACGATGGAGATCGGGTTGGCGCCGTTCGCGTTGCCGACCGCCTGGGCCGCGCCCGGCTGGCCGAGAGCCCGGGCGAGCTGCCCGTAGGACCGCGTCTCGCCGTAGGGGATCTCGCGCAGCTGCGCCCACACGCGCTGCTGGAAGCCGTCCCCGGGGGGAACCGTGGCGAGGTCGAAGGTCGTCCGCTCGCCGCCGAAGTACTCACCCAGCTGGGTTCGTGCCCGGGTGAGCAGCGGGTCCTTGTCCGCCCGCTCGCCGTGCTCGGTGACGGCCGGAGCGCGCCCGTGCCGCTCGAAGTAGAGCGCGATCAGGGCGTCGTCCTCGGCGACCGCGGTCAGCGGCCCGACCGGGCTGTCGATGATCGTGTGGCGACGCATGCTGCTCCTCGGGCTGGGGCTCTTCACACACGGTAGACGCCGCGACCCCCCGATCCGTGAGCCCTCACGCCCGATAGGTCTGCGCGACGCCGTGCCAGGCCAGCTCGGCCAGCTGGTGCGTGAGCTCGGCGCGCGTCATGCGGGGCGCGGGGTCGGTCGCGAGCCAGTCGTCCGCGCAGGCCTGCACCGATCCGACCAGCGCCACGGCCCAGACGTGAGCCACCGCCGGGGTGGTCGCCTCGTCGAGGATCGCGGCCACCGTGGCCGCCACCTGGCTGGTGATGCCGGGCACCGGGTCGTCGTCGAGGGGGCCGTCGACCAGCGGACGTCGTATGACGAAGCGGTACAGCTCGGGGTCGCGCTCCACCAGGCGCAGGTAGGCGTCGATCACGGACTCCAGCACCTCGCGCGGCGACGCGTCGGCGTCCAGCGACGAGCGGACCCGCCCCACGATCTGCCCCTCGACGCGCTGCGCCACGGCGCGGTACAGGCCGGTCCGGTCCTCGAAGTGCCGGTAGATCACGGTCTTGCTGGTCCCCGCCTGGGCCGCGATGTCGTCGAGCCCGACCCCTGCGCCGTGCTGCCGGATCGCGCGGACGGTGTGGTCCACGAGCTCGACCCGTCGCTGCCGGCGGTGCTCCTCCCACCGGGAGGCCCGCCCGTCGACGCGTCCGGCGCCGTTGCCGGGGTGGGGAGTGTCGCTCGTCATGCAGGAGAAATTATCAGGTGATCAAGGTATCGGGTACTCAAGGTATCGGTTAGATTGGCAACAGTGTCAGACCCATCTCGCACAGGAGCACCCATGACGACCACCCGTCGCGTCGCCGTCCTCGGCGGCAACCGCATCCCGTTCGCCCGGTCCAACGGCGCCTACGCCAAGGCCTCCAACCAGGACATGCTCACCGCCACGCTGGACGGGCTCGTCGCCCGCTACGGCCTCGCGGGCGAGCGGCTCGGCGAGGTCGCCGCCGGCGCGGTCATCAAGCACTCGCGCGACTTCAACCTCACGCGTGAGTCCGTGCTGGGCACCCGGCTGTCCGCGCAGACCCCGGCCTACGACCTGCAGCAGGCCTGCGGCACCGGCCTCGAGGCCGCCATCCTGGTCAGCAACAAGATCGCCCTCGGGCAGATCGAGGTCGGCATCGCCGGTGGCGTCGACACCACCTCGGACGCGCCGATCGTCATCAGCGAGGGCCTGCGCCGCAGCCTGCTGTCCGCCATGCGCGCCAAGACCCCGATGGCCCGCGCCAAGGCCTTCGCCGGCCTGCGCCCCCAGCACCTGGCCCCCGTCGCCCCGCAGAACGACGAGCCCCGCACCGGCCTGTCGATGGGCGAGCACATGGCCCAGACCGCCAAGCGCTGGGGCATCACCCGTGAGGCGCAGGACGAGCTGGCCGCCGCCTCGCACCACAACCTCGCGGCGGCCTACGACCGCGGCTTCTTCGACGACCTGATGACGCCGTTCCTGGGCCTCACCAGGGACAACAACCTGCGGCCCGACTCCTCGGTCGACAAGCTCGCCACCCTCAAGCCGGTCTTCGGCAAGGGCGAGGGCGCCACCATGACCGCCGGCAACTCCACCCCGCTCACCGACGGCGCCTCGGCGGTGCTCCTCGCCAGCGAGGACTGGGCGCGCGAGCACCGCCTCGAGCCCCTCGCCTGGTTCGTCGACGGCGAGACGGCGGCCGTCGACTACGTGCAGGGTGACGAGGGCCTGCTCATGGCCCCGGCGTATGCCGTGCCCCGCCTCCTAGCGCGAAACGGCCTGAGCCTGCAGGACTTCGACTTCTACGAGATCCACGAGGCCTTCGCCTCCACGGTGCTGTCCACGCTCAAGGCCTGGGAGGACGAGGACTTCTGCCGGGATCGGCTCGGCCTGGACGCGCCGCTCGGCTCGATCGACCGCAGCAGGCTCAACGTCAACGGCTCGTCGCTCGCGGCCGGCCACCCCTTCGCGGCCACCGGTGGTCGCATCCTCGCCAGCCTGGCCAAGATGCTGCACGAGCGGGGCTCGGGCCGCGGCCTGATCTCCATCTGCGCGGCCGGTGGCCAGGGCGTCGTCGCGATCGTGGAGGCCTGAGATGGCCGACCAGTACTCCGACTTCATCAACACGCCCTTCGGCAAGAACGTCGCCAAGCGGCTCGGCCTGCCCGCCCCCGTGCGCCTGCGGCGCTACGAGCCGGGCCAGATCCTCTGCGAGTCACCGGTGCTCGTGGCGGGGACGGGCTCGTATGTCGCGAGCGTGCGCTCCCTGCTCACCAACGCCGCCGTGTCCGTGGTGGACTCGCTGGAGGAGCTGGGCGACGGTCGCCTCGGTGGCGTCGTGCTCGACCTGTCGGACGCGCGTCACCCTGCCGACCTCGCCGCGCTGCGCGAGCTGGGCGCCCCGGCCGTCAAGCGGCTCGGCCGCAACGCCCGCGTCGTCGTGATCGGCACGGACCACACGCAGCTCACCGACCCCGTGCAGGTGGCGACCCAGCGCGCCCTCGACGGGTTCACCCGCTCCCTGGCCAAGGAGCTGCGCGCCGGCGCCACGGCCAACCTCGTCCTCGGGCCGGTCTCGGAGGGAGAGGTGTCCGAGCAGGCTCGCGCCAACGTCGGCGAGGCCGTGCGGTTCTTCCTCTCCGGCCGGTCGGCGTTCGTCGACGGGCAGCCCGTGCGGGTGAGCAGCGCTGCGGCGCAGGCCAACCCGTCCGTCGACCGTCCTCTCGACGGCCAGGTCGCCGTCGTGACCGGCGCGGCGCGAGGCATCGGCGCGGCCATCGCGCGCACCCTGCACCGCGACGGCGCCACGGTCGTGTGCGTCGACGTGCCCGCGGCCGGCGAGGCTCTCGCGCAGGTCGCCGGCGAGGTCGGTGGCACGGCGCTGCAGCTCGACGTCACGGCCGAGGACGCCGGCCGCCGCATCCTCGACCACGCTCGCGGCCGTCACGGCGGGCTCGACATCGTGGTGCACAACGCCGGCATCACCCGCGACAAGCTCTTCGTCAACATGGACGAGTCCCGGTGGGACAGCGTGATGGCCGTCAACCTCGCCTCGATCGTGCAGATGAACGAGACCCTCCTCGGCTCCGACGGCCTGGGTGACGGCGGCCGCATGGTGTGCCTGTCCTCGCAGTCCGGCTTCGCGGGCAACCGCGGCCAGACCAACTACTCGGCCACCAAGGCCGCGATCATCGGCCTCGTCGGCGCCCTCGCCCCACAGGTCGCCGAGCGCGGCATCACCGTCAACGGGGTCGCCCCCGGCCTCATCGAGACCGAGATGACGGGCAAGATGCCGTTCGCCACGCGCGAGGCGGCCCGCCGCCTGTCCTCGCTGCAGCAGGGCGGCCTGCCCGTCGACGTCGCCGACACGATCGCCTGGCTGGTCCAGCCCGCGTCGGCCGGGGTCACCGGCCAGGTCGTCCGCGTGTGCGGCCAGAACATGATCGGGGCGTGAGGGCCGGATGACGACCGACCAGCCCACCGTCGCCACCGAGGAGATCCGCGAGTCTCCCTCTCTGGTGCGCTCGCTCGTGCGCGGCGCCCTCACCGCCAAGGGGCGCGGCGGTGACCTGAGCACCCGACGCCTGGTGCGCCGCGGGGTGCAGGTCGACCGTGGTCACCTCGCGGACTACCAGCGGCTCGTGGGGGCGGCGGGCGGTGACGTCCTGCCGCACGCCTACCCGCACCTGCTGGGCTTCCCCCTGGCCGCAAAGATCATGTCCGACAAGGACTTCCCCCTGCCCATGCCGGGCCTCGTGCACGTCGAGAACGCCACGACCGTGCACCGCACCCTGACCGCCGACCAGGCCTACGACGTCACCGTGTGGGCCGAGTCGCTGCGCCCGCACACCAAGGGGCGGCTCGTCGACCTGGTGACGCTCGTGGAGGTCGACGGCGAGGCCGTCTGGCAGGAGACCAGCACCTACCTGCAGCGCGGGGCCGGCCAGGCCGACGCCCCGCGTGGCGCCGCGGCCCCCGGCATACCGGCTGGAGACCCGTGCGCCCGGTGGCGGCTGGCCGACGACCTGGGCCGGCGCTATGCCGCGGTGTCCGGGGACGTCAACCCGATCCACCTGCACCCGCTGACGGCCAGGGCGATGGGCTTCCCGAGGGCCATCGCGCACGGCATGTGGACCGGCGCGCGCACCATCGCCGCGCTCGGTCCGCAGAGCACCGGCCCGAGCCGGTCGCACGTGTGGTTCCGCAAGCCGGTGCTGCTGCCGACCACCGTGGACCTCGTCGTGGACCGCTCGGGCAGCGCGCAGGTCGCGGCGCTGCGTGGGACCAGGAAGCCCGACACGATCCACCTCGTGGCCACGCTCGAAGCCTGACACCCGTCCGCGCGCTGCGGCGCGGCAGGGGGTTGCGTCGTATCTAGATATGACGTGTACTTAGATACGTGACGGACGACATCTCGCGCTGGCCGCTCCCCTGGGTGCGGGCCCTCCTGGAGCCCGCGATCCTGGGCGTGCTCAGCGCCGGACCGGGGCACGGCTACGCCATCGCGGCGTCGCTGGAGGCCGCGGGGCTCGGCCGTCTCAAGGGGGGTTCGCTCTATCCCGTGCTCGCCCGGCTCGAGGAGCGACGCGACGTCACGACCACGTGGACCCCCGGCGAGAGCGGGCCCGGTCGGCGAAGCTACACGCTGACCGAGCAGGGGACGGCCCGTCTCGCCGACGACCTCGCCGCGCTGGGTGACCTGCAGGCCACCCTCACGCGGCTCGCCACCAAGGGGGAACGATGAGCAGCACGCAGCAGCCCGACGTCCTGGCCGTCCTCGACGGCTTCCGCGAGGCGCGGGGGAGCGCCGACGACCGGGCCTGGGCGGAGCGGGCGTACTACCGCCTCTTTCGCGACGACGTCCGGTCGAGCGCGGCGGCCCGAGCGCTGGACCAGGCGCTCGACCTGGTCCGGGAGTCCGGGGAGGGGCCGGAGGAGCTGTTCGGGTCGGCGGACGAGTGGGCCGAGGAGCAGCGGGCGCGGTGGAGCGAGGCGGGATCGGACGTCACCGACGACAGCGGGGCGCAGCTGCGGGACGTCCCGGTCATCGCCTCGGTCGGCGCCGTGGTCGTCACGCTCCTGCTGGGCGTCGTGCACGCGCTGTCCGGGGAGTGGGAGGTGACCTACACGATCGGCCTGGTCACCATGCCCTTCACGATCTCCGCCGCCGCCCTCCTCAGCCTGTGGACCTACGAGCGGCTCCTGCGCCGTCGCCGCGTCGCGGTCGCCGCGGCCGGGGCGCTGGGCACGCTGCTCGTCTGCGCCGTCGCGATCGCCCTGGCCTTCGCGACCGGCAACCCCCACCCGATCGCCCACGCGTCCGTCCTGTGGTTCGTCCCGCTGCTGGCCGCCTACGCCGGGCTCGCCTGGGTGCTGGGCAAGGTCGTCCCGGACGCTCCCGCTGCGGCGCCCGCGAGCCGGCGCCGGCTGGTCGACGAGGACTGGGCCGCCGAGCTGGCCCGCGTCCTCCGGTCCCGGGGAGACGTGACGGAGGACCGCATCCGCACCATCACCGAGGAGGCGCGAGCCCACGCCGCGCAGGCGGGCTCGACCCTGGACGACGAGTTCGGGACCCCCGGCGCCTATGCCCAGCGGATCGCTCGCGACCCCCGCGTGCGGGCCCGGCGCGGCATCGTCGCCCGGCTCGCGCTGCTCGGGATCTGGGTGTGGCTGCTCCTCGACGCCGGCCTCGGTGGCGAGTCCGCCTGGACGATCGGGTGGCGGAGCCTGCTCCTGCTGGTCCTCGTCGTCGAGGCGGTGCGCGTCTGCTGGCGCTACCGCGAGCTGCTGACGTCCGGCCGCGTCAACGACCGCTGATGCTCGAGTAGGGGATCCGCTTGATCTCGCGCACCTCCCCCACCGTGCCCCACTCGTCGCGGCCGAGGCGGGCGAGGGGCGCGAGGTCGCGGATCCGGGCGTGCGGGCTGTCGGGGCGGCTGAGGTCGAGGACGTCCTCGTCGACGGCGACGTGCTGCACGGCGCCGATCACGACCGTCGAGTCGCCGAGCGTCACCGCGGCGTGCAGCCGGCACTCGATGGCGACCGGCGACGCGGCCAGACGGGGCACCGAGACGGTGGCGCTGGGCTCCCGTTCGAGCTCGAGCGCCTCGAGCTCGCTCACCTCCGCCGGGTAGTCCGTCCCCGATGCGTTGCCCACCTCGACATGCCGCTCCCCGAGCAGGTGGACGACGAACTCGCCGGTCTCACGGACGTTTCGCAGGGTGTCCTTGACCCCCACCGAGGTGAACTGCACCATCGCCGGGTCCACGCACGAGACGGTGTAGAACGAGTGCGGCGCGAGGTTGTCCACGCCCGCGGCGGACCGTGAGGTGACCCAGGCGATCGGCCGCGGGACGATCACCGACGTCAGCAGGCGATACAGGCCGCGGTTGGGGAGGGCACCCTCGCCATGGACCGGGAAGTCGTGACGCATGCCGCCACCCTAGGGCCGCGGTGCCGGACCACGCCCGTCCGCCCCGGCTAGAGTCGCCGCCATGGAGACCCTCGACCACGACGGCGGACCGGTCGTCACCTCGACCCCCGACCTCGTCCGGCGCCTGGCGGAGGCCATCGACGGACCCACCCGCCGCAAGGCGCGCGCCTTCGAGGTGGTGCTCGTCGTCCTGGCGGTCGTCGCGGCGGTGGTCGTGGCGCTCTCCGGCGGATCGACCTCCTGGTGGCTGGCCCTGGCGCCCGTCATCCTGGCGGTGGTCCTCGTGGCGGCCGACGTCGGTCGGCGCCGGCGGGTCACCTCGGCGCTCGGGGGGCAGGAGCGCTTCGCGCTGCGGTATGACGCCCCCGCCCGCCTCGTCCGGTTCCCCATCTCGGGGACGGAGCACCCGCTCGACCGCTTCCGCCGGGCCCGGGTCACTGACGACGGCGTGCTCGTCCTGGAGCGCCGCGACAACACCCGCACCCCGCTGCCCGTCGACGCGATCCCCGCCGACCAGCGCGATTCCCTCCTCGCCGACCTCGCCGGCTGACCCTCGCCGCCCCACCTGGTCACGGGTTCAGGCGTCGCCGAGGTGCTTGAGGGCCTCGCGGACCGAGAGCGGGGACAGGCGGGTGCGCCGGGTCGCGACATACGTCCGCACCCAGGCGGGGTCGACCCGGGCGTGCTGGCGCAGCGCCCACCCGATGGCCTTGCGGATGAAGAACTCGCGGTCGCCGAGGTTGGCGTCCAGGCAGTCCTGCAGCAGCGCGACGTCGGTGCGTCCCTTGCTGTCGAGCTGGCCGATGATCGAGGCGCGGCGCAGCCAGAGGTCGTCGGACGTCGACCAGGCGCGCAGCCGTGATGCGAATCCCGGCTCGGCGCGCAGGATCTCGCCGACCACGGGCGTGGTCGCGTCGACGACGTCCCACCACGCACCGGTCGTGATGAGGTGCTCGAGCAGGGGAGCTAGGCCGCTGTCGCGCCACTCGCGGTAGGCGCGGTGCCGGAGCAGCTCGATCGCGGTGTAGCGCTCCTCGCGGTGGGTCGCCTCGTCCCACACCCGGCGGACGGTCGCCTCCCACTCCTCGCGCGTGGTCAGCCGGTGCGCCGCGAGGACGGGACGGGTCACGAGCCGGCGCTCCGGCGAGGTCAGCCCGTGGAACGGCATCGCCGACCTCATGTAGCGCTGCTGCGCCGCCGCCCGCTCCGGGTCTGCGTGCGCGGCGAGGAGGGACCGGACCTCGAGGACCAGGGCGTCGGCGTCGCTCACGGCGCCAGCGTAGCCACCAGCGGCCGGACGGTCCTGCGCGAGGTGGCGACCACGGGTGCCGCGGTCAGTGAGGGCCGCCGGGCCGCCACTGGTCGGGGTCGGGCACGCCCGCCGAGATGATCGACCCGTCCGTGCGCAGGTCGCCGATCACCGGGTGCGAGCCCTGCAGGCTGGCGCGTCGCTCTCCCTGCCCGTCGAGCGGGACGGTGACGGGCGAGCCGGCGGTCACGGCATACGGCACCCCCCGGACCGACAGGTCGACCTGGGTGCCCTCCTCGACCTCGAAGGCGATCGACTCCTGCCGCACGGTGACGCGGATCCTGGTGCCGCGCACCCGGATCGGGAAGGTCAGCTGGGGCCAGGCGTCGGGCATGCGGGGGTCGAAGGACAGCTCGCCGTGGTAGTCGCGCATGCCGGCGAAGCCGTAGACCAGGGCGTTCCAGACGCCGCCGGCGGACGCGATGTGCACGCCGTCGGAGGTGTTGCGGTGCAGGTCGGCGAGGTCGACGAACAACCCGGAGTAGAAGTACTTGAGCGCCATGTCGGCGTACCCGACCTCGGCCGCGATGATCGACTGGACGACGGCGGACAGGGTCGAGTCACCGGTGGTGATCGGGTCGTAGTAGTCGAAGTCGCGGCGCTTCTCCTCGAGCGAGAAGCGGTCACCCTGCAAGAACAGCGCCAGCACGACGTCGGCCTGCTTGAGCACCTGGAAGCGGTAGATCACGAGCGGGTGGTAGTGCAGGAGCAGCGGCCGCCGGGCGGGGTCGGTGCGGGACAGGTCCCAGACCTCGCGGTCGATGAAGTGGTCGTCCTGCGGGTGGATGCCCAGCTCGTCGTCGTAGGGGATCTCCATGTGCTCGGCGCAGGCCTGCCACTCGACGATCTCCTCGTCCTCCAGCCGGAGCCGACGCACGAGGCGGGCATAGCCGGAGGGGTCGTCGTCCTGCAGCTCGCGGACCGCGCGGGCGGCGCGCTCGAGGTTGTCGCGCGACATGACGTTGGTGAAGAGGTTGTTGTTGACCACGGTGGTGTACTCGTCCGGGCCGGTGACCCCGTGGATCTGGAAGGTGCGCTTGCCGTTCTCGCGCCAGAAGCCCAGGTCGGCCCACATGCGGGCCGTCTCGACGAGCACGTCGATGCCGTCGCGCGCCATGAAGCCCACGTCGCCCGTGACGTCGTGGAACTTGCTGAACGCGAAGGCCACGTCGGCGTCGATGTGGTACTGCGCCGTGCCCGCGGCGTAGTAGGCCGAGGCCTCCTCGCCGTTGATCGTGCGCCAGGGGAACAGCGCTCCGCGCTGCGACAGGTCGCGGGCGCGCTCGCGGGCCTTGGGGAGCATCTGCACTCGGGCGCGCAGGGCGTTGCGCGCCACCTCGGGGGAGGTGTAGGTGAGGAACGGGACGACGTAGACCTCGGTGTCCCAGAAGTAGTGGCCCTCGTAGCCGGACCCGGTGACGCCCTTGGCGGCGATGCCCATCTGGTCGGCGCGGGCCGAGGCCTGGGCGAGCTGGTAGAGGCTCCACCGGATGGCCTGCTGCAGGGCCGGGTGACCCTCGATCTCGACGTCGGTGTTGGCCCAGTAGCGGTCCATCCACGCGCGCTGCTGCTCGACGTAGTGGTCGGTGCCGTTCTCCCGCACCCGGTCCAGCGTGCGGCGGCACCGGTCGACGAGCTCGCGCACGGGCACGCCCCGCGACGTGTGATAGCTGACGGCCTTGGTGATCGTGACCGTCTGGCCCTGCTTGGCGTCGATGCGATAGATCTTGCGGCCGCGGTCCTGGTCGCTGTCGATGAGCTCCTCGTATGCCGCCTCGGTCTCGATCGTGTGGTCCGCACCGACGGCGAGGGTCATGCCGGACTGCGCGGTGCGGTAGCCGAGGATCATCCGGCGGTCGCTGTGCCAGTGCGACTGCGGCTCGAGCACCCGGTCCGCGAAGGCCGCCGCCTTGCGGGGGTCGTGGCCCTCGCCCATGGCGGCCGCGCGCACGTGGTACTCGTCCTTGCCGTCCTGCCGGTTGATGATCTGGCTGGACACGACGATGGGGGCGTCGCCCTCGAGCAGGGTCACCTCGAGGGACATGAGGGCGAGGTGGCGCTCGGTGAAGCTGACCATGCGGGTCGAGCAGATCCGCACCCGCTTGCCGGAGGCGGTGCGCACCTCGATGTCGCGGGTCTGCATCCCGGTCCGGAAGTCCAGGGTGCGCTCGTAGTGCACGAGGTCCGCGACGGCCAGCAGCAGCGGCTCGTCGTCGATGTAGAGCTTCATCAGCTTGGCGTCCGGGACGTTGACGATGGTCTGCCCGACCTTGGCGAAGCCGAAGGCCTGCTCGGCGTGCCGGATGTCCCACGTCTCGTGGAAGCCGTTGATGAAGGTGCCGTGCGTGTGCGCCTCGCGCCCCTCGGGCGGGTTGCCGCGCATGCCGAGATAGCCGTTGCCCACGGCGAACAACGTCTCGGTGGTGCCGAGGTCCTCGCCGGAGTACTCGGTCTCGACGAACCGCCACGGCTCGACGGGGAAGCGGGTGCGGTCCAGGGGGTCGGCCGTCAGGTGCAGGGGTGTCACTGCACCAGCTCCGCGAGGTCCGAGACGACGACGTCGGCCCCGCACTCGGTGAGCCGCTCGACGCCGGCGCCGCGGTCGACGCCCACGACCAGCCCGAAGTCGCCCGCGCGGCCGGCCGCCACCCCGGACTCCGCGTCCTCGAGCACCACGGCGCGCTCGCGGGGCACGCCGAGGCGCTCCGCGGCCGCGAGGAAGGTGTCGGGGGCGGGCTTGCCGGGCAGGCCGTCGGCCTTGGCGACGACGCCGTCCACGATCACGGGGAAGCGGTCCACGAGCCCGGCGGAGGTCAGGACGGGTCGGGCGTTCTGGGAGGAGGAGACGACGGCGACCTTGGTGCCGATGGCGGCGAGGTGGTCGAGCAGCTGCACCGATCCGGCATACGGCTCGACGCCGTCGCGCTCGAGGACGGTGCGGAAGGCGTCGTTCTTGCCGTTGCCGAGGCCGCAGACGGTCTCGGTGCCGGGCGCGTCGGTCGGCTCGCCCTCGGGCAGCGTGATGCCCCGCGAGGCGAGGAAGGTCCGCACGCCGTCGTAGCGCGGCTTGCCGTCGACGTGGGCGAAGTAGTCCTCGTCGGTGTAGGGCTCGGTGATCCCGCGCGAGGTCAGGTAGGCGTTGAACATCTCGCTCCACGCCCGCATGTGCACGATCGCGGTGGGCGTGATCACGCCGTCGAGGTCGAAGAGCGCAGCGTCATATCGGGTCCAGTCCACCCCTCGAGGGTAGCGAGGATCTGACGCCACTTGAACGATCTAGTCGTGATTGCCCCGCACGAGCGCCCGGGGTCGCTGAGCGTGACGGCCCGCGCGGCGTGCACAGTGGTCCCATGACGACGACGCAGCGCACCGGGGCGCGGACCGTGGCAGGGATCGAGATGGGCGGCACCAAGGTCGTGTGCGCCGTCGGGGCGGGACCGCAGGACCTGCGCGAGCGCACGGTGATCCCCACGACGAGCCCCGACGAGACGCTCGGCGCCGTCGGCGACTGGGTCCAGGGGCGGCTCGACGCGGGGGAGGAGCCGGCCGCGCTCGGCGTCGCGTCGTTCGGGCCGGTGTGCCTGGACGAGGGGGACCCGGCATACGGCCGGATCACGACGACCCCCAAGCTGGGCTGGGGCGACACCGACGTGGTGGGACGTCTCCGGGAGCGGTTCGGGCTGCCCGTGGGCTGGGACACCGACGTCAACGGCGCCGCGCTGGCCGAGCAGCGCTGGGGCGCGGGGCAGGGGGTCGGCTCGGTCGTCTACCTCACCGTCGGCACCGGGATCGGCGGCGGTGCGGTCCTCGACGGCCGCCCCGTCCACGGCCTGCTCCACCCCGAGATGGGCCACGTCCTCGTCGAGCGGCACCCGGACGACGACTACGCGGGCCGCTGTCCCTACCACGGGCGGTGCGCCGAGGGCATGGCGAGCGGCCCGGCCTTCGCCGACCGGTACGGGACGCGCCTGGAGCTGCTGGACCCCGGCCGCCAGGCCGAGGCGGCGCAGCTCGCCGGCTACTACATCGGCCAGGTGACGGCGGCCCTGGTGCTGATGCTCTCGCCGCAGCGCATCGTCGTCGGCGGCGGCGTGCCGCACCTGACGGGGGCCTTGGAGGCGACGCGCGCGGCCATGGTGGGGAGGCTCGGCGGCTACATCAGCCGTCCCGAGGTCGTCGGTGGTGCAGCGGACTTCGTGGTGCCGCCGGGGCTGGGCGATGACGCCGGGGTGCTCGGCGCGATCGCCCTCGGCCTCGACGTCAACGGCTGAGGAACGGATCCACATCAGTGCTGCACGGGTCGATGACGTCGTCCAGGGAGACGTGGCACGATCTGCGTCGCTGTCGTCAACCGTGCCGAGGAGTCCCGTGAGCCCCCGTCTGCTGTACCGCCGTCTCGCCCAGGCCGAGGTGGTCACCTGGACCCTGCTGATCATCGGCATGGTCCTCAAGTACGTCACGCACACCACCGAGCTCGGGGTGCGCATCGGCGGGATGGTGCACGGGGTGGTCTTCCTCGCCTATGCCCTGGTGACCGTGGTGGTGGCGATCGACCGGCGCTGGCCGGTCGGCACGACCCTGACGGGGTTGGCGTCGGCCGTGGTGCCCTACGCGACGGTGCCGTTCGAGTCGTATGCCGAACGGCGCGGCCTGCTCGCCGACCGGTGGCGCCTGGGCGCCGGGGGAGAGGCTCCGCGGACGCTGCCGGAGCGGGTCGTCGCCACGGGTCTGGCCCGCCCGCTCCTGGCCGTCGTCGTCGCGGTGCTGGTGGTGGCCGTGGTGGCCGCCGTGCTGCTCTGGCTGGGCCCGCCCGTCCCCCGGCGCTGAGGCGTCACGGGGACCGCCGCACGCCGCGACGGCCTCAGGCGGTCATCGGACCCTGGCGTCGAACGCCCGGGCGTAGGCGTCCTGGCCCTCGGCGGTCGGGTGCATCGACGAGGAGTCGATCGAGACGGACCCGGTGGTCGCCGAGACGGTGCCCTTGACCGGCGTGATCCACGACGAGGTGCCGCTGCACAGCGAGTGGTCTCCGTAGTAGGGGCGCACGTCGGCGACCTGCGCGGGGCGGCCGCGGACGGACCGTGGCGCGTCGAGGATCACCTGGTCGAGGCGGTCGACCGTCTCGGTGAACCACGTGGCGTCAGCCTTGGAGACGTAGAGCGGGACGGTCTGCGTCGGCGCCTCCCGCACGGTCAGCCCACCGACCCGGCACTCGGTGCCGGCGAAGGTCGAGGACACGAGCCGAGGGTAGGTGCCGAGCACGACCTGGGCGTGCGGGGAGCGCTCGCGGATGTCGGCGACGATTTCGTGCAGGGGCGTGATCGGCAGGCCGCCCGGGGTGGTGGCGGTGCCGCGGCCGGCCAGGGCGTCGATGCGGGCGGCCACCGCGCCGGTCAGCGCGGCGTCGGCCGAGCAGTCCTTGCGGGTTGCGCGCTGCTGGTCGCCATACAGGCATGCCGCGAGGACCGAGCCGAAGCCGACGTCGTTGCCACCGATGGTGAGGGTCACGACGTCGGTGCGGCGGTCGACCCGACTGAGCTGGGCGGGCTCGAGGGCGTCGACGGTGACGCGGTTGCCGTTGTGGTCGGGGGCGTAGAGGTCCTCGGTGACCGCGCCCGCGCAGGCGCCGAAGTCGAAGCTGGTGGCGCCCAGGGTCGCGGCGAGCTGCGGGGGATACGCCCGCTGGGAGCGGTGGCAGCGGTTGGTGGCGGTGTCGGAGCCGGGGAGGTAGGGCGTGACCGCCTCGCCGGAGGAGTAGGAGTCGCCGAGGGCGACGTAGTCGCGCGGGCGCTCGGCCTGGGCCGGGGACGCCGCGACCGCCGTGACGAGGGTCGTGGTGACCGCGGTCGCGGCCGCCAGGGCTGCGAGGCGCGCCGGTCGGGTCGTTCGACGTGCGGTGGAGTGACGGTGCTGACCCATGGGGGCTCCTCGGGGCGGTCTGGTGGTGGCTGACCGTGACGATAGCGGTCCGTGGTCGGGGGCGGGCCCGTTGCCTGGGATGATGGGGCCATGGGCGATCCCCGACTGATGAGCATGCAGCAGCGCTACGAGACCTGGGCGGACCACGCGAGCGTCCTGCTCCTGGAGACCGCGGCGGTGCACCAGACCGCGGTGACCTACGCCGACCTGGCGGCTCGCGTCCAGGAGCGCTCGGGGGTGAGCACCGAGGTGCCGTTCCGCAGCTGGCTGGGCAAGGTCCTCACCATCGTGGCCGGCCGCACCCGGGAGGCCGGCGAGCCGGAGCTCGTGTCGCTGGTCGTGCAGGCCGACGGGGCGGTGGGCCCGACGTATGACGCGGTCCTGACCGCCTGCGGGGACCAGGCCCCCGGACCGGAGCTGCGCGAGCAGGCCGCCGCCGAGGCGCGGCTGGAGTGCAACCGTCGCTATGCGCCGGGCGTGCCCGAGGACGCCCAGCCGCTCCTGCACCCGGTCACCACCGTCGACACGTCCCCGGTCGCGGACCGTGCGGTGCGTGCTGTGCGGACACCTCGGACACCCAAGGAGCCCAAGGCGCCTCGCGAGCCGCGGGTCCCCAAGGCGCAGCCGGCCCGCCGGGTCAGCAAGGCCGACTCCGAGCCCGCGCCGGTGATCTGCCCGCGGTGCTTCCTGCAGGTGCCGCTCAACGGGATCTGCCCCAACTGCGACTGACCTGACCGCGGACCCGCTCCTCCTCGAGGGGGAGGCGGGGCGGCCGGATCTCCGCCCTTGGGCCGAGGTGCGGGGCCGTCATCGCTGGTGTGATGGATCCATGGAGACGACGCAGAAGGCCCAGCAGACCCAGAAGCCCCGGCAGTCCGAGAAGGCCCGCATGCAGGGCGCCATCGCCGCCTTCACGGCCCCGATCGCGATCCTGATGACCTGCCTCATCACGCTGGTCGCCAAGGGTGAGGGATCGCCCGTGGAGTATTCCGTCCTCGGCCTGGCGCTCGCGGCGATCGTGGGCACGATGTCCTGGATGCTGCGCCGCCAGCGGGCCGTGCAGTCTCAGCGCTGAGGGTCGGGGCGGCGCGCCGCCGTCACGGGGTCGCGGCCCCGGGTGACGGCCCAGCCGAGCCCGACCACGGCCAGCAGGCCGAGGAAGGACCCGAAGACCCGGGCGAAGCCCGACGGCTCGTGCTCGCGCGAGATGTCATCAGTCATCGCCCCACCGTAGCCCCGCACCGCGTCCTGCTGGCCGGATCGGTCAGCGGCGGCGGTTGGTGCGCGCCGTCGCCTGGGCCGTCCACGGGTCCTCGGGCCACGGGTGCCTCGGGTAGCGGCCCCGCATCTCGGCGCGCACCTGCTGGTAGGGCCCGCTCCAGAAGGACGCCAGATCGTCGGTGATCGCGAGCGGCCGCTGCGCCGGCGACAGCAGGTGGAAGATGAGGGGGACCCGTCCGTCCGCGACGGTCGGCGTCGCCGCCCAGCCGAAGCACTCCTGCAGCTTGACCCGCACCGTCGGGCGCGCGGTCGGGTCGTCGTGCGGGGGATAGGTGATACGGACGTGCGAGCCGCTCGCGACGGTAAGTCGCTCCGGGGCCAGCTCGTCGAGGCGGGCCGCCTCCGGCCAGGGCAGCAGTCGACGCAGCGGGTCGGTCAGGTCGAGGCCGCTCGCGGCGGATCCTCGCGCCAGGGTGTCGATCTCGGGTCCGAGCCACGCGTCCAGCCGGTCGAGCAGCCCCTCGTCCGAGACGTCAGGCCAGGGCCCGCCGAGATGAGCGTGCAGCAGCGCCAGGCGATCTCGCAGCGCGGCCGCCGACGGTGACCACGTGAAGATGTCGAGTCCCTTGTCCTGCACGGCTTCTCGGACGGCCTCCCGCAGGGCCGAACGCACGTCGCCCCGGAGCCCTGCGCCGGACGTCGCCACCGGCGTCGAGGTCAGCTCGATGGCGCCGATCGCCCGCACCTGCCGGGCTCGCACGCGTCCGCCGACCAGCTCGGCCCGCACCTCGTCGACCAGCAGGTGGGCGGCGACGAGCTCCGCCGTCGCCTGGTCCAGCGGCGCGGCCAGCCGGACGACGGCGCCGGTCCCCGCAGCGGCACGGCCGGAGGCCCTCGTGACGTCGGCGATCGCCAACCACTCCCTGTGCGCGAGTGGGCTGCCCTGCGGCAGAGCGGCTCTCGTCCCACTGGCCAGCAGATAGGTGTCGCCGGACCGTCGAGCCACGCGGTCGGGGTGCGCCAGCCCGACGACGAGCCCCTCGACCACCCCGTCGTATGTCGTGCCGCCCACCCGATCGGCGGCCAGGGGCTCCAGGCGGCGGGTCTCGCGGCGCCACCGGTCCGAGGCCGGGTGCCCGGACCGCAGGTCGCGCAGCAGGCCCGTGAGATCGCCGGTGGGAGAGCGGATGTCGTCGGACAGTGCGGCCACCACCTCGGCGGCCCGGCGCGGTCCGACCAGCTCGCTGCCGTCGAGCAGGCCGCGAGCGAGCCTGGCGGACACCGGGATCCGCGCGAGCCGGTGGCCCTCGGCGGTCGCCGAGCCGACGGCGTCCACGGCGCCCAGCCGCCGCAGGGTCGTCTCCGCGTCGCGCATCGCCGCAGCTGGAGGGACGGTGGGCAGGTGCAGGCCCTGCCCCCGCGGAGTGCCCCAGCAGGCGAGCAGCAGCGCCGCGTCGGTGAGGTCGCTCGTCGCGATGGCGGGGGTCACGTGCTCGGGCATCCCGGCATACGTGCTCTCGTCGTAGCACCGCACCACCACGCCCGGCCCGAGGCGGGCCGCGCGACCGGCGCGCTGGTCGGCGGAGGCGCGCGAGCAGGTGACCGTGACCAGGCCTGACATGTCGCGTGCCGCGTCCCGTCGAGGCTCCCGGGCGAGCCCGGAGTCGACGACCAGGCGGACCCCGGGGACGGTCAGCGAGGACTCGGCCAGCGAGGTCGAGACGACGATCCGCGGCGGTCCCCCGGGCGGCCGGCCACCCACGGCACGGTCCTGCTCGCGCGGTCCGACCTGGCCGTGGAGCTCGAGCACCTCGGTGCCCGTGAGCTCGCGCAGGCGCGACGCGACCTGGCCGACCTCCCAGGCGCCAGGCACGAAGACCAGCGCGTCCACGTCCGGGTCGGTGGCGAGGGCGTCCCGGTGGGCCTCGGCCGCGACGTCCGCCACGTGACGCAGGAAGGCGCGGGAGACCCCGCGGTCGTCGGTCCGCGGTCCGGCCCCGGGTCGCCAGGACACCGTCAGCCGGTGCAGGGCCGACGGGCAGTCGACCACCGGGGCGGCTCCCGACCCACCCCCGAGCAGCCGGGCGAACATCCCCGCGTCGACCGTCGCCGACATCGCCACCAGCACCAGGTCGTCCCGCAGCTCGCGCAGGTCGGTGAGCAGCCCGACGAGCAGGTCGGTCTCCAGCCCGCGCTCGTGCACCTCGTCCAGCACCACGGCACTCACGCCGTCCAGCGAGGCGTCGCCGAGCAGGCGCCGCAGGAGTATGCCGGGGGTCACGACCTCGATCAGGGCGCCCCGGTCCAGCCGTCGCTCGCCCCGCACGGTCCATCCGACGAGCTCGCCGACGCGGGTCCCCGTCAGCGCCGCCAGCCGGGTGGCCGCAGCCCGCGCGGCGACTCGACGTGGCTGCACCACGACGACGCGACCCGCAGCGCCAGCACCATCCCCGCCACCACCATCCCCGCCACCACTCTTGCGGCTCGCCAGCACCCTGGCGACCACGGGCGGCACGAGCGTCGTCTTCCCCGTCCCCGGCGGCGCCTGCACCACCGCGACACCTGCGGCCAGCGCCTGCTGCAAGGCCGGCACCGAGGCCGCGAACGGCAACCCTGCACCGATCCGGCCGAGGTCCAGCCGGTCGAGACCTGGCAGGCGCAGGGCAGTCATGCCCAGAGAGTAGCCCCCGGTTGTCAGAGTGCTCTCAGGTCGTGCAATATTAAGCACGACATATCCCGTTATTAATGGAGGGGCGATGAGCCTCAAGGACTCTCAGGACACCGGAGCGCTCGTCGAGCACCACCGGATCTCCCGGCGAGACAAGCGATGGTGGATCGCGCTGGCCTGCGTGGTCGTCGGCTCGTTCGCCGTGCTGCTGTGGATGGGGCAGCAGATCAACACGCACAAGCCGCCGATCCCCGCCCACGTCGTCTCCACCGACGGGCAGGAGCTGTTCACCGGCCACGACATCGTCCAGGGACAGCAGGTCTGGGCGTCCCTCGGCGGGCAGGAGATCGGGTCCGTCTGGGGCCACGGGGCCTACGTCGCTCCGGACTGGACGGCCGACTGGCTCCACCGCGAGTCCACGCTGCTGCTCGAGACCTGGACCAAGGCGGAGGGCATGTCGTCCTACGACCAGCTGCCCGTCGAGCGCCAGGCCGCGCTCAAGGCGCGCCTCAAGCAGGCCATGCGCACCAACACCTTCGACGCCCGCACCGAGACCATCTCGCTGTCCCCGGAGCGGGTCCGGGCGTTCGAGTCCAACGCCCAGTACTACGGCTCGATGTTCGCCGGCGGCCACGAGCACTACGCCATCCCGCGCGGCACGCTCAAGGACCCCGCGGCGGCCCGGCAGATGGCGGCCTTCTTCTGGTGGACCAGCTGGTCGTCGTCCACCGACGCCCCCGGCACGGACGTGACCTACACGCAGAACTGGCCGCACGAGCCGCTGATCGACAACGTCCCGCCGCCGGGCAACATCCTGTGGAGCATCATCAGCTTCATCCTGCTCCTGGGCGGCATCGCCGGGCTCGTGTGGTACCACACGTCCCACGCCGAGGAGGACGTGCAGACCCCGGAACTGGCACCCGGCCGCGACCCGCTCCTCGGCTACGCCCCGACCCCGAGCCAGCGCGCGACGCTCAAGTACTTCTTCGTCGTCGGCTTCCTGCTGGTCCTGCAGATCGCCTGCGGCATCGTCAGCGCCCACTACGGCGTCGAGGGCGGTGCTCTCTTCGGGATCCCGATCGACCAGGTCCTGCCGTATGCCGTCGTGCGCACGTGGCACACCCAGCTCGGCATCTTCTGGATCGCGACCGCGTGGCTCGCCACCGGCCTCTACGTCGGTCCCGCCGTCGGCGGTCGTGAGCCCAGGCTGCAGCGGCTCGGCGTCAACGTGCTGTTCGTCGCCCTGCTGATCGTCGTGCTGGGCTCGATGGCCGGCGAGTGGCTGTCGATCAAGGGCAAGATGGGCTACGGCACCGAGCTCACCTTCTGGCTCGGGACCCAGGGCTACGAGTACGTCGACCTGGGCCGCGTCTTCCAGATCGGCCTGTTCATCGGCCTGTTCCTGTGGTTCTTCCTGATGTGGCGCGCCATGGCCCCGGCCCTGCGCCGGGCCAAGGCGACGGGCTCGTCGATCAGCCCCACCGAGGACGCGCCCCTGGCCTCGGGCAGCATGCGCTCCCTCGTGGCGATGCTGCTCATGAGCTGCCTGGCCATCGCCGGGTTCTACGGCGCCGCCTTCGGCATGGGCCACTCCACCCACCTGTCGATCGCGGAGTACTGGCGCTGGTGGGTCGTGCACCTGTGGGTCGAGGGCTTCTTCGAGGTCTTCGCCACGACGGTCATCGCGTTCCTGTTCGCCCGCCTCGGCCTGATCAAGGCGACCACCGGCACCACGGCGGTCATCTCCGCGACGACGATCTTCCTCGCCGGCGGCATCATCGGGACGGCCCACCACCTGTACTTCACCGGCGCCCCGGCCCCGGTCATGGCACTCGGCGCCGTCTTCAGCGCGCTGGAGGTCGTCCCGCTCGCCCTCGTCGGCTTCGAGGCCTTCCGCAACCTGCGCATCCTCAAGGTCAAGGAGTGGGTCTCGGGCTACAAGTGGGCGATCTACTTTTTCGTCTCGGTCTCCTTCTGGAACATGTTGGGCGCCGGGGTCTTCGGCTTCCTGATCAACCCGCCGATCTCGCTGTTCTACGTCCAGGGCCTCAACCTGACTCCGCTGCACGCCCACACCGCCCTGTTCGGCGTCTACGGGATGCTCGGCATCGGTCTCATGCTGTTCTGCGTGCGCTCGCTGATGCCGGGCCACGAGTGGAACGACCGGTGGATCAAGTGGGGCTTCTGGGGCCTGAACGGCGGCCTGCTCACGATGGCCCTGGTCTCGCTGCTGCCGCTGGGCCTGGCCCAGGCCTGGGCGTCGATCGACTCCGGCCTGTGGTACGCCCGCAGCGAGGAGTTCCTCTACACCCCCACGCTGACCTTCGTGCGGTGGCTGCGCGTCCCCGGGGACATCATCTTTGCCCTGGGTGCGCTCGCGATCGGCGTGTTCATGGTCGGCCTGCTCACCGGGAGGTCGCTGCGCGGCCGCTCGGACGAGGTCGAGGCCGGCGACCTGCGCACGACCGACACGGAGCCCGCGCTCCACGAGTGATCAGGGCGGGCCCCGGCGACCACGCGGGTCGCCGGGGCTCCGTCATACCTGAGCGCGCTGAGCCCGCTCACTGCCAGGCGCACTCTCCCAGAGGGGTGTGGTCCGCCGGCACGCGCTCGCCCTCGGGGACCGGGCCGGGAGCCGTGCCCGCGCCCCACGGCGACCCGCCGAGCTGCTCGCGGCCGCTGGGCTCGAGCAGCCCGGCCAGGTCGGGGCCGAGCGGGACGATGCGCGTGGGGTTCACGTCCGAGTGCACCCAGTAGTAGTGCTCCTTGATCTGCGGGAAGTCCGTCGTGTCGCCGAACCCGGGCGTCTGGAACAGGTCGCGCAGGTAGGCGTGGAGGACCGGCATCTCGGACAGCGTGCTCCGGTTGCACTTGAAGTGGCCGTGGTAGACGGCGTCGAAGCGCACCAGCGTGGTGAACAGCCGCACGTCGGCCTCGGTGATGTGGTCGCCGACGAGGTAGCGCCGGTCGGCGAGGTAGCCCTCGAGCCAGTCCAGCGCGGCCCACAGGCGCTCGTACGCCGCGTCGTACGACGCCTGGTCCGAGGCGAAGCCGCAGCGGTAGACCCCGTTGTTGACCTCGGTGTAGATCCGCTTCATCAGCGGCTCCATCTCGGCCCGGAGCGCCTCCGGCCACAGGTCGGGCGCGCCCTCGCGGTGGTGCTCGCGCCACTGCGTCGACAGGTCGAGCGTGATCTGCGGGAAGTCGTTGGTCACCAGCTGCCCGGTCGAGACGTCCACGATCGCCGGGACCGTGACCCCCTTGGGGTAGTCGGGGATGCGCTCGTCGTAGGCCTCTCGGAGCAGGTGGATCCCCAGGACCGGGTCCCGCCCGTCCGGGTCGAGGTCGAAGTTCCACGACTCCTCGCCGTGGGTGGGGGACACGAGCCCCAGCGAGATGACGTCCTCGAGGCCCAGCAGCCGGCGGACGATGACGCTGCGGTGCGCCCAGGGGCAGGCACGGGCCGCGACCAGGCGATAGCGACCCGGCTCCACCGGCCAGCGCATGGCGCCGACCCGGTCACCCGTGGGCTCGCCGGCGGCGGCGTCCGCGACGATGCGGTCGTTGACATAGGACTCGTCCCGCTCGAACGGGCCGTCGACGGAGGCGTTGCGTGCGTCAGGCATGACCTCACCATGCCCCGGCGGTCGCGAGGTTAGCCACGGGTCGCACGGCTCAGGCCACCTGGAAGGACCGCTTGGACAAGCCCGTCCAGTAGCCCTCGACGACGCCCTGCACGGGAGCGGTCGGATCGGCTGCCGCCCCCAGCGTGACGAACAGCGGCGTGAAGTGCTCGACGGTCGGGTGCGCGAAGCCCACCCCGGGAGCGCGCTCGGCGAACCGCGCCAGCTCCTCGACGTCCCCGCGCCCGAGCGCCTCGGCCGCCCAGGCGTCGAACTCCGAGGACCAGGTCGGCACGACGTCCGGCTGGGACCACTGGATGAAGGGCAGCCCGTGCGTCATGAAGCCCGAGCCGAGGACCAGCACGCCCTCGTCGCGCAGGGGGCGCAGGGCCGCCCCGAGGCGCAGGAGCCGCTCGGGGTCCGCGGTCGGCAGGCTGAGCTGGAGCACCGGGACGTCCGCCTCGGGATACATCGCCTTGAGGGGCACCCAGGCGCCGTGGTCGAGTCCGCGAGCGGTCTGCTCGTGGACGTGCACCCCGTCCGGCATGACCTCGCGCACGCGTCGGGAGAGCCACGAGGCGCCGGGGACGTCATACCGCATCCGCTCGTAGAGGGGGTCGAACCCCCAGAAGTCGTAGACCAGCTCGCGCGGGTGGGGGTTGGTGATGGCGATGGCGTCGGACTCCCAGTGGGCGCTCACGACGAGGACGGCGCGCGGGCGGGGCAGGTCGTGGGCCCAGGTGTGGAGCTGCGCCATCCACCCCGCGTCGGCGAGCAGCGGCGGTGCGCCGTGGGAGAGGTACATCGCGGGGAGGGCCCCGTCGTCCGGCGTCCACGAGGGGTGCCGCTCCGCCGCCGCGGCGCGGTGCAGGTGGCCGGCGAAGGGGTGGGTCGCGGGCACGAGCGCGTCGGCTGCGGCGGTGGTGGTGGTCACGGGCTGGCTCCTGGCTGGCAGTCTGCTAGATAGTTGAGGATTCAACCATAGCAGTGCTGCGCCTGAGGGAGAAGAGGTATGGCGGTATCCCGCGCAGGTCCATCACCCCAACGAGGGTGTCCGGGTCGACCGCCCGGAAGGTGTCGACGATCGGCTGGTGGTCGTAGACGAGGGCTGCCGACACCACGCCACGATGCTCGAGCATCCGCAGCCGGCCCCGAGGACGACGGGTCTGCAGCGCCGGGCGCAGCGCGCGAAAGGCATTGGCCGTCATGCGAGCTCGCAGCAGGGGCGGCACCCGCAGGCCGACGCCCAGGGGGAGCCGGGCGGGGTCGACCTCGTAGGTCCCGCCGCCCTGCGCCCGGAACACCAGCGGGTGCGCGTCCTCCGGTCCCGCGAACCACTTGCCCCACCAGCCGTATGCCGTCAGCGCGCCGTCGAGGGGATGCCCCGTCGGGATCTCGGTGCCGCGCCACCATCCCCGCAGCTGCGCCACCGTCACGGGCGCGAGCCGGTCGTAGGTCTCGAGCGCCGTCCCGAGGTCGGTGCCGTGCTCGAGGTCGTGAAGGTCGGTCATGCCCCCACTGTCTCGCGCCGTCGGGTGGTCCGCACCGCCCAACCGGCCAGGGCGGCCGCCGCTGGCAGCTCCACGGAGGCCATCAGCACCGCGCCGACGAGGTCTGCGGATCCTGCTGTGCTGCAGTCGAACCACGCGTCCGCCAGCAGGGCCGTCGCGGTGGCCAGCGCGAGTCCCGGGGCGAGGGGGTCCTGCCGCCGGACGAGCCAGCCGGTCGTGGCGAACAACCCGGCGAGGGCCAGGTCGAGGCCCGCCCAGGCGAGGCCCCACCGCTCGGCGGCGTAGGTCGCCGGCAGCGTGCGGTCGAGCCCGTCCCGGCGGGGACGGCGAGGCGGGGGAGGGAGGCGGCAGGCGTGCTCATGTCTCCAGGGTGGGTGCGCAGCCTGCCGTGGCGCTGTCGTGCGCCTGTGCCGACGCTGTGGAGCCCGGCGACCGCGTGGGTCGCCGGGCTCCGGTGGGCGAGCTGGTCAGGCGCTGGTGGGGGCAGAGGTCGAGCTGGAGCTGGGCGCCTGCTCGCCTCCCTGTGCCCCGCCGTGCCCGCCCTGGCCGCCGGTGCTCTGGGTGATCGTCGCCAGGTCCTTGGACACGTCGTAGAACACCTGCTGGCCGGCCTTGGTGCCGAGCGCGTCGTAGGACCCGTCGGGGTCCTTGCGGACCTCCGTGATGGTGACCGAGGAGTCCTTGGCCTTGACGGCGTCCTTGACCTTGGTCGCCTCGGTGCCGGTCACGGCAGTGTCCGTGCTCCCCCCGCCGCGCCCGCCGCCGTGGCCCCCGCCGGTGCCGACCGTGACCGTCTTGTAGTCCGCGGAGACGTCGACGCGGACCTGCTGGCCTGCCTTGGTGCCGAGCGCGTCGAAGGATCCGTCCGGGTCCTTCTGCACGGTGGTGACCGTGATGGTGGAGTCCTTGGCCGTGACCGCGGCCTTGACCTTGGCAGTCTGGTCGGCCGTGGCGGCGGTGTGCTCGTGCGGGGCCCGCTGCCCGCCGCGCCCGGCGTCGCCGTAACCCTGGGCGGCGTAGCCGTAGCCCGTCGTCGCCTGCCCGGACCCGGTGGTCGCGGCGTTGGCGGCCGCGGCGCCGCCGGCGATCATCAGACCGGCAGCGGCCACCGCGGCAGCCGTGAGAGTGCGGTTGTTGGGGGACATCGTTGCTCCTGGTGGATCGTCATGAGGTCGGTGCGGGTGCACCGGCGGGCCCTTCACCCGCCACCTCTACGATCACGACCAGGGCTGTCGCGACGCTGTCAACGCCGTGGGGCCGACCTAGGAATCAGACGGCGTAGCCGGCGGGGGAGGCCGCTCCGCTCGTGCTGGGGGCCGGCGTCTGACCGGGCTGGCCGGCGTGACGCCCATGGCCGCCGCGGCCACCGGTGCGCACGTCGACCGTCTTGAGGTCCTTGCTGACCTCGGCCATCACGCGCTGGCCGGCCTTGGTCCCCATGGCGTCGAAGGAGCCGCCTCGTCCTTCATGACCTGCTCGACCGTGATGGTCGAGTCCTTGGCCTTGACCGCGGCCTTGACCTGCGTGGTCTCCGAGGCCGTGGCCGCGGTGTGGTTGCCGCCGCGCGGGCCCTTGCCGCCGCGCCCGCCGGGTCCTCCTCGTCCACCGGTGCGCACCTCGACCGTCTTGAGGTCCTTGCTGACCTCGACCATCACGCGCTGGCGGGCCTTGGTGCCGATGGCGTCGTAGGACCCGTCCGGGTCCTTGAGGACCTGCTCGACGGTGACCGCCGAGTCCTTGGCCGTCACGGCCTCCTTGACCCTGGTCGCCTCGTCGCCGGTGACGGTGGTGTGCTCGTGGCCGCCGCGACCCCGCCCGTCGCCGTAGCCGGGCGGGGCGCCGTAGCCAGGCGTCGAGCCGTAGCCCGTCGCTGCGGGGGCGGTCGAGGTGGCCGCCTGCGCTGCGGCCGCGCCACCGGCGATCATGAGCCCGGCGGCGGCGACGGCGCCGGCCGTGAGGATGCGGTTGTTGTCGGACATCGTGACTCCCGTGTCGGTGTGGTGGCGCCGGCGCCCGAGGGGACAGGCGCCGGAGCCGACGCCGTCTGCTGCGTCGCCAGCGAGCCTGGTGCGCGGTCCTGTCGCGAGCCTGTCGTGAGGTTATGAGTTGCCTAGGAATCCCGGGGGACGCGGTAGGTTCTCTCGCCATGACCTGGGGCGAGCGGCGGCGTGCGGTCGCACCTGACGGTGCCGCGATCTCCTGGTGGTCGTATGGCGACGGCCCACCGCTGCTCCTGGTCGCCGGGCAGGCCGTCGACCACCGCTCGTGGGACCGAGCGCTCACGGGGCTGGGCGCAGGGCGACGGGTCCTCGTCTACGACCACCGGGGGATCGGGGACAGCGAGCGCGGCGACGGGTCCCGCTACAGCACGCGCCGGCTCGCGGAGGACGCGGTGTCCGTGCTCGACGACGCCGGGGTGGACCGCGCCGACGTGCTCGGCCACTCGATGGGCGGCCGGATCGCGCAGTGGCTCGCGATCGACCACGTCGAGCGGGTCGGGCGGCTCGTGCTGGCGGCCACGTCGGCCGGGGACCGGCATACGCCCGCTCGTGATCCCGAGGCCGACGAGATCCTGAGGTCCGGGGAGACCGGCCGGCTCGCCCAGCTGTTCTTCCCCGGCGGCCCGAACCCGCAGTCGCTCGTGGATCTCCTTGCCGTGGGCGGCCGCTCGCTGGACCGAAGCCGTCACTTCCGGGCCAGCCGCTCGCACGACGCCCTGGCCGACCTGGGGGCGATCACCGCGCCGACCCTCGTGGTGCACGGCGAGCTGGACCGGCTGACTCCGGCCAGCCAGGCGCGGCTCGTCGCCCGCGCCATCCCCGGCGCACGCCTCGCCATCCTGCGGGGTGCCGGGCACGGCGTGGTCCTCGACGGCGGGCTGGGGGCGGAGCTGGCGGCCCGTTGGCTCGCGGATCCTCAGGCGTAGGAACGCATCACGCGCAGCGCGCTCGCGCCGTAGCCGCCGCCGAACAGGATGGCGTGCACGAGCAGCGGCGGCAGCTGGTGCCATGCGATGCGCTCACGCCACCCCTCCGCCAGGGGGAAGGCTTCGTCGTAGGCCCGGTAGCACTCCTCGCCGAAGCCGCCGAAGAGCTGCATCATCGCGAGGTCGTACTCGCGGTGCCCCCAGTGCGCCGCGGGGTCGATGAGCCAGCTGCGACCGCCCTTGTCCACCAACCGGTTTCCCGCCCACAGGTCGCCGTGCACGAGCGCCGGCGGCTCGGGCGGACCACACAGCTCGTCAGCCCGTCCGGCCAGCTCGTCGACGAGCTGCAGCGCCACGGGGTCGATCCGCGACTCCCGCACCGCGCGCTCGGTCAGCGGGCGGACCCGCCTGTCCACGAAGAACTCTCGCCAGCTGCTGGTGGGCGTCAGGTCCACCTGCGCGGATCCGAGGTAGCCCGCCAGGGCGTCGTCGATCGCCCCGAGCGTGTCGTGGGTGCTGCGGTGCAGCCCGGCCAGCCCCCGCCCGAACCGTTCCTCGGCGCCCCGTCCGGCCCGTCCGCCTCCACCCTCGTCGATCCACTCGAGCACCAGGCCGCTCGCGTCGGCCCGCACCACCTGCGGCACGCCGAGGTCGTCGGGGGCGTGCTCGCGCAGCACCGCGAGCCCCGCAGCCTCCCGCTCGAACAGGTCGGGGGTCGGCCGGTCCTTGGTCTTGAGGAAGTAGGTGCCGTCGGCCGTCTCGAGCCGGTAGGCGAGCGCGATGTCGCCGCCGCTCACGGGGGTGGCCCGGCGCACGTCCAGTCCGCGGGTCAGGGTCTCGGGCAGATGATCGGCCATGAGACCTGCGTACCCCAGGGCTGCGGCGGTCAGCCGGTGCCGTCAGCCGGTGCGGTCAGGCGAGGGAGAGGAAGAGCTTCTCCATCGCCGCGAGATCGACGTCGCGCTCCGGGTTGTCCTCGGTCATGCACTGCTGCAACCCGGTCGAGATGAGCGCGAAGCCCGCCCGGTCGAGGGCCTTGCTGCACGCCGACAGCTGCATGACGATGTCGCGGCAGTCCCGCTCCTCCTCGATCATGCGGATCACGGCGCCGAGCTGACCCTGGGCGCGGCGCAGCCGCTTGAGGACGGGGTCCAGATCCTCCACGTCGAGCTGCACGGGGCCTCCCTAGGGTCGTCGATCGGTGGCAGGTGTTCGGTCGTGTGGGCTCAGCGTCCCAGAAGGCGGGCGAGGAAGCCTCGACCCTCCGGCTGACGGTCGGCGTGGCCCGTGCACCACTGCCCGGCGGGGACGGAGCGGCGCACCTGGTCGACGTGCTGGCCGCAGCCGGCCCAGGTGGTCTTGCCGCAGGTCTTGCAGGTGACGGAACGACACATGTCGATGCTCCTCGAGTGCTCCAGTGACTGGGTCAGGGCATGAGCATATACCCCAGGGGGTATGCTTGGGACATGAACATCGTGATCATCGGAGGCGTCGCCGGTGGCATGTCCGCGGCCGCGCGACTGCGCCGCCTGGACGAGTCGGCCACCATCACCGTCGTCGAGCGCAGCGGGTACGTGTCCTTCGCCAACTGCGGACTGCCCTACCACGTGGGCGGCGTCATCGCCGAGCGCTCGGCGCTGCTCCTGCAGACCCCGGAAGCGCTCCGGGCGCGCTTCGAGCTGGACGTGCGTGTGCTCACCGAGGCCGTGCGCATCGACCGCGAGCGACGGGTGGTCGTGGTGCGCTCGGTCGAGACCGGCGAGGAGAGCGAGCTGCCGTACGACGCCGTGGTCCTCGCCCCGGGTGCTCGCCCCGTGCGACCGCCGATCCCCGGCATCGAGCGTGCCCTGGCGCTGCGTGACGTCGAGGACACCGACGCGATGGTCGCAGCCGTCGAGGGGGCGCGCACCGCCGTCGTCATCGGTGGGGGTTTCATCGGCGTCGAGATGGCCGAGAACCTCCTGCACCGGGGCCTGGCCGTGACGCTCGTCGAGGCCACCCCTCAGGTGATGGCCCCCGTCGACCCCGAGATGGCCACGCCCGTCCACGCGGTCATGCGCGACGCCGGGATCGACCTGCGTCTGTCCACCTCGGTCACCGCGATCGGCGAGCACGACGTGGAGCTGTCCACGGGAGAGCGGGTCCCCGCCGACCTCGTGGTCGCCGCGATCGGGGTCCGTCCGGACGCGGCCCTCGCCGAGTCCGCGGGCCTGGAGGTCGGGTCCCGCGGCGGCATCGTCGTCGACGAGCGCTACCGCACCAGCGACCCCGCGATCTATGCCGTCGGGGACGCCGTGGAGAAGGCCGACGCCCTCGACGGCTCGGCGGTCCTCGTGCCGCTCGCCAACACCGCCAACCTGCAGGGGCGTCGCGTGGCGGACCACATCGCGGGCCGCGAGGTGCGCAACCGACCGGTCCTCGGGACCGCCGTCGTGGGCGTCCTCGGGCTGCAGGTGGCCGTCGTCGGGTGGAGCGAGAAGCGCCTCGTCGCCGCCGGCCGCCCCCACCGGATCATCCACACGCACCCGCTGTCGCACGCGGGCTACTACCCCGGGGCGCAGGGGCTCGCCCTCAAGCTGCTCGTCGACCCCGGCACCGACGCGATCCTCGGGGCCCAGGCCGTCGGCCGTGACGGCGCCGACAAGCGCATCGACGTGATCGCGACGGCCATGCGCGGCGGGCTCACCGCGAGCGAGCTGGCTGAGCTGGAGCTCGCCTACGCGCCGCAGTTCGGCTCGGCCAAGGACCCCGTCAACATGCTGGGCTTCGTCGACGAGAACCTCGCCGAGGGGCTCACCGACACCATCCAGTGGCACGAGGTGGAGGCCGCGCAGCGCGAGGGCGCGACCGTGCTGGACGTGCGCACGCCGGGGGAGTTCGCTGCGGGCGCCATACCGGGGGCTGTCAACGTCCCGGTCGACGAGGTCCGGGAGCGCCTCGACGAGGTGCCCGAGGGAGAGCTCGTCGTCCACTGCGCGGTCGGCATCCGCGCGCACGTGGCGACCCGGATCCTGCAGGCCTCCGGCCGCTCCGTGCGCAACCTCGACGGTGGCTACACGACCTGGTCGGCGGGAGTAGCCTCCCGCTCGTGACGACCTGGCCCGGGCACGCGGTCCTGCAGGTTCCGGTCCCTGCGCTCGAGGGGGTCGTGCGGGAGAGATACGAGTGGTATGACGCCAGCCTGGTCGCCCTCGACCCGGGCCACGTCCACGCGCACGTGACCGTGCTCGGCCCGGTCCCCGCCGCGCTCACGCCCGCCCAGGACGCCGCCGTGTCCGCGGTGTGCGCCGACACGCCGGCGATCGACCTGGAGCTGGCCGAGGTCGCGACCTTCCCCAACGGCGTCATCCACGTCCTGCCCGCCGACCCGAGGCCCTTCGACCGGCTGACGGACGCCCTGGTCGAGGCGCTGCCGGGGCACCCCCCCTACGGCGGGGTGTTCCGACCCGTCCCGCACGTGACCATCGACGCGACCGGACCGGGGGTGGACGAGGAGTCCGTGCGGCGCGAGCTGGCGACCGTGCTGCCCGCCCGCTGCCGCGCGGACCGCGTCGAGCTGGTCTGGTACCGCCGCGGCGAGACCCGGGTGCTCCGACGCTGGACGCTGGGCTAGACCCGCGCCTCGCAGCGGTCCTTGAGCGCGGTGCCGCCCTCCTCGAGCATGCTGGTGTAGGTGCCGCCCTGCACGGTGTTGAAGGCTCCGGTGAGACCGGACGCCGAGAGCACGGTGTGCATGCGCGTGGTGCGCTCGTCGACCGAGGTGAGGGTGTAGGTCACCTCGGTCCTGCTGCCCGCCTGGCTCTGCTCGAGGACGAGCCGCTCCGGCACGTCGAAGGCCGCGACCCGCACGGTCATCGGCAGCCCGAGCGCGGGGACACCTTGGCTCAGGGAGTACTCCGCACCCAGCCCGCCGGCGGGCGTCTGCGTCCGGACCTCCTTGACCTCCGCCATCCACTCGGGCCAGCTCTGCACATCGGTCAGCACGTCCCAGACGAGCTGACGAGGTGCCTGGATGTCGACGGTCGACTGCTGCTCGGACATGGGTCCCCCTGGTGTCGCTTCAGGTCATCGGATGCTGACCATCATGGGCCATCTCGTCCAATGACGTTGAGGGGTGCCTCTGGTGATGGGAGAGTGGGCGGACGCCCAGCGAGAGGAGACAGAGATGTCTGCCAAGGACAAGCCGCAGCACGCACCCGTCCCGGACGAGGTCAAGCAGAAGATGCGAGCGGCTCTCGACGCCAAGAAGGCTCACGCCGGACGGGACGTGTCGGCCGACGACAGCGATCGCTCCAAGGTCTCGGGCCAGGGCCACGGCCGTGAGGCCTCGCAGCACATGTTCCGCCGCAAGGCCGGCAGCTGACGCTCAGGCCTCTCCAGCGACCTCCGTCGTGAGCCGCGCGACGTGGAGGGTGAGGTAGACGACCTCGTCCTCGGTGACGGTCCGGCCGAGCCGCAGCTCGAGGACGGTCCGGCAGCGCTGCGCGCACGCGTAGGCCGCCGGGTAGGAGGCGCGGATGGCGTCCCGCAGCGGGCCGGCCTCGTCGGTCAGCTGCCGGTCGCTCCTCACCCGCACCAGGAAGTAGCGCAGGTGCGTGATGAACCGCGCGGCGTTGACGGTGGCCATGTCGAAGCGCCGCCCGAACGAGCTCTCGATCACCTCGAAGAGCTGCTTGATGATGCCCGTCATCGCGTAGGTCTCGGTGAGGTCGCCTCCCATCATCGCGGCGTTGACGAGGTGCATCGCGATGGCGACGGCCTCGTCCTCGGGCAACGGCTCGGTCAGTCGGCTGTTGACGTGGGCGAGCACCTGGCGAGCACGGTCGAGCTCGCGGGGATAGAGGTGCTCGACCTCGGCCCGCAGCGGCATCTCGAGCTCGATGCCCTGGTGCACGCGCTTGATGGCAAAGCTGATGTGGTCGGCGATCGCGACCAGGGTCGTCGCGGTGACGGGGACACCGACCAGGTCCAGGGCCTCCTCGGCCAGGGCGATGTGCTCGGGCGGTATGGCGGCTACCAGGCCGCCCAGCGTGTCGGGGTCTCGGCCGTCGGTCGGCTCGAAGACCCGGACCACCTTGAGCGGGTCGACCTCCTGCCCGGGCCGCGTCTGGAAGCCCAGGCCGCGTCCGGTGAGCACGACCTCGGTGCCGTCCTCACGGCGCGCCAGGACGACGTTGTTGTTGAAGACCCTCAGGATCTGCACGTCGACCCCCTGCCCAGGTCCGTGGTCATGCTGCACGTCCGAGCGGGCGGATGAGCCATCCGGCACGGGCGAGGTGCTGCCACCGGGCGCGTCGCGCGGCCTGGAGGGACTCGTCGTGGTGCTCGTGCGCCCGGCTGGTGAGCTGCTGGCCCAGATAGGTGGTGATGCGCAGGACGCCGTCCGCGTCGAGGCGGTGCTCCCAGCGTTGCTTGGTCTTGAGCTGGTGGTGGTGCCGGCACAGGGGGACGAGGTTGGCGGGACTGGTCGGACCGGCCGGCCAGGGGGTGCTGTGGTCGAGGTCGCACTGCTCGGACCGTCGGTCGCACCCGGGGACGCGGCAGGTCAGGTCTCGGGCCTGCACGTCGGCGCGCATGGTCTCGGTGGGCTGGTAGGTGTGCGTGGTGCGCTCGAGCAGCGTCCCGGTCACGGGGTCGTGGACGACGCGGTGCCACACGCTGTCGGTGCGCAGGGCGATCTCGCGGGCGAGGTCGGCGCTGAGCCAGCCGTGACCGACGAGCTGCGCCGGGTCGTCCTGCAGCCCGAGCAGCGTCGTGAGGTTGACGCGGACGTCGATGCGGGCGGCGGGGGCAGGCAGGGACGCGATGAGTGCTGCGGTGGCGACCAGCCAGGGGTCGGGGTGCTCCGGCGGCGTCGGCGGCGGGTCGGCGTGGACGGGGTCGTGCAGCGGCAGGTCGGCGAAGGGCGAGGTCTCGTCCTGACCGCACTTGGTGGCGTCGCCGTCCCCGGTGGCGTCGCTGTCCCCGGCCCTCCCGGCCCGCCGGCCACCAACGCCAGGCCCGAAGGGACCCAGCACCTCACCGGTGATCGGGTCGACCAGGCACCCATCCAGGCCGACCAGACGCAGCCGGCCGGGCAGGACGTGCTGAGCACCTCCAGAGGGCAGGGCACCGGTGCTCGGCGCGCCTGGCTGGGACGTGCCGGGCACCCATGGCAGCCCGGTCGCTGCCGGCGCGCTCGCGGACGTCGCCGGGCGGAGCGCCTCGCAGCCCGGGACGGTGCCGTGCAGGAGCAGGCCGAAGGCGATGTCGGAGCGCAGCTGGGCCAGCGTCCTCGACTCCCCGCGGGTCTTGGCCGCTCGCGCCAACGCGTCGAGGCGGTCCCGGGCGGCTGCGGCCTGCTCGGCGGTGCCCGCGGCCAGCAGCTCGCCGGTGCCGTGGCTGGTGGTGCGCGCGTGCACGTCCCGCCGGCTCAGGTGGTCGGCGCGCGCCTCGGCCTCGAGCCCGAGGCGGGCCTCCTCCTTGGCCACCTCGGCGTGGAGGCGCTGGCGGAACAGGCGGTGGCTGACGACGGCGTCGGTTGACAGGTCCTCGGGGTCGAACCCTCGCTTGGGGCGCAGCACCCGCTCGGCCACGTCGGAGGCGACCTCGTCGGGCAGGCGGTCGGTGTCGTCGCGCAGGGTCGTGGCGCGCTCGAGGGTGCAGATGCCCGTGGCCATCGCCTGGACGAGCGGCTCGCGCACCGCGGCCGGCGCAGAGGCGAGACGGGCGCGCCGCTGGACTGCGCCGACGCCGAGACCGGTGGCGGCCACGACCTCGTCGGTGCTCAGGACGCGGGCGTCGGATCGCAGGGCCGAAGGGCCCGGGTGGCGTCCGTGCTCGGCCTCGGTCCGGCGCAGGTCGGCGGCGATCGCGTCGATCAGGTCGGCGTGGGCCGCGACGGCCAGGGCCTCGAGGCAGGCCGTCGCGCGGTGGACGGCCACGACGACGGCGAGCGCTCGCCGCGCGTCGTCGAGGTCCAGATGGCCCTCGAGGTGGCCTCCTCCGTCACGCGCGTCGCCACCGCAGGGTGTGTCGGTGGTGAGCGCCAGGATGGGGGCCAGGACCTCGGGGAGGTGCTCCGCGACGACCGTCGGCAGGGACCTCGACACCATCGGGACCACCTCCTCGACCTCGTCCCGCAACACCTCACAGACTACCGCAGAACGCCTTCCAGGGGAAGGGCTGATCGGCACATCTCTGCAGGTCAGAGGCTGTTTCCAGCATGCCGCGAGGGCTGCGCGAGCGGTGCCCGCGCAGCCCCGGCGCCATACGGTCAGACGAGCGAGCCGCCGTTGGACCTGATGACGTCGCCGTACCACCCGAAGGACTTCTTGCGGAAGCGCTCCAGCGTGCCCGACCCGTCGTCGTTGCGATCGACGTAGATGAAGCCGTAGCGCTTGGACAGCTGGGCCGTCGAGGCGCTCACCAGGTCGATGGGACCCCAGGAGGTGTAGCCCAGCAGGTTGACGCCGTCCTTGAGCGCCTCGCCGACCTGGACGAGGTGGTCGTTCATGTAGGCGATCCGGTAGTCGTCCTCGACCGTCTTGACGCCGTCGACCTCGACGAGCTGGTCCTTGGCACCGAGACCGTTCTCGACGATGAACAACGGCTTCTGCCAGCGGTCCCAGTAGTCGTTGAGCACGATGCGCAGACCGACCGGGTCGATCTGCCAGCCCCACTCCGAGGCCTCGAGGGTGGGGTTCGGGACGCCGCCCATGATGTTGCCCTCGCCCGTGGCCTGCTTGGCCGGGTCGGCGGTCTGGCAGACGCTCATGTAGTAGCTGAACGACACGAAGTCCACGGTGTTGGTGAGGTCCTCGCGGTCCGCGTCGGTGATCTCGATCTCGATCCCGTTGTCACGGAAGAACCTCAGGAGGTAGCCCGGGTAGTAGCCGCGGCAGTGGATGTCGCCGAACGCGTAGTTGGTGTGCTCGGCCTGCTTGGCGGCCAGGGCGTCCCGCGGGTCGGGGCTCAGCGGGTAGGTCGGCATCGCGATGACCATGCAGCCGATCTGCGACCCGGGGGCCAGCTCGTGCGCCAGCCTGGTCACGCGGGCGGAGGCGACCAGCTCGTGGTGGATGGCCTGGTAGAGGTCGCTCTTGCTCAGCTCCTCGACCGGCGTCGGGATGCCGCCGGACATGAAGGGCACGTGCACGATCGAGTTGATCTCGTTGAAGGTCAGCCAGTACTTCACGCGCGAGCCGTAGCGCTCGAAGCAGGCGCGGGCGAACCGCTCGTAGAAGCCGATCAGCTCACGGTTGGTCCACCCGCCGTACTCCCGCGCCAGGTGCAGCGGGGTCTCGTAGTGGGACAGCGTGATCAGCGGCTCGATCCCGTGCTTCTCCAGCTCGTCGAGCACGCGGTCGTAGAACGCGAGGCCCTCCTCGTTGGGCTCGGTCTCGTCGCCCTGGGGGAAGATGCGGCTCCACGCGATGGAGAAGCGGAAGACGGAGAAGCCCATCTCGGCGAAGAGCGCGATGTCCTCGGCGTAGCGGTGGTAGAAGTCGATGCCCTCGAGCTTGAGGTTGTCGAGGGTGGGGCCCTCGGTGGGCGGCGTCGTGATGCCGTGGGGCATGACGTCCTGGATGGACAGGCCCTTGCCGCCCTCGGCATACGCGCCCTCGAGCTGGTTGGCGGCGGTGGCGCCGCCCCAGAGGAATCCGTCGGGGAAGGTGGTCGTCATGATGTCTCCTTCGTCGGTCGTGCTGGGCTGGTCGGGTGGGATCGGTGGGTGCGAGCGGTCGTATGCCGGGAGCGGATCACGGCTGGACCGCGACGACGGCATCGCCCGCGGTGACGGTCGCCTCGGGCAGCGGCGTGACCTTGGTGAGGGCAGCGGTATTGGTGACGGTCATGATCGTGGTCGTGTCGTAGCCCGCCTCGCCCACGGCGACCAGGTCTACCTCGGCGAGGACGTCGCCGCGCTGCACGCGGTCGCCCGTGCTGACCTTGACGGTGAAGTGGCGGCCGTCGAGCTGGACGGTGTCGATGCCGACGTGGACGAGCACCTCGACGCCGTCGTCCGTCTTGAGGCCGAAGGCGTGCCCGGTCGCGGCGGCGGTGACGACGGTCCCGGTGACGGGGGCGCGCACGGTGCCGTCGGTCGGCACGATCCCGACGCCGTCGCCGAGCACACCAGAGGCGAACACCTTGTCGTTGACCTGGGCGAGCGGGACGACGGTGCCGGTGACCGGGGCGGCCAGGTCGACGATCCCGCCCTCGGTGGCTGCGTCGGCGGTCGCTGCAGCGGTGGTCGTGGTGGTCGTGGTGGTCGTGGCCACCGAGCCGGCCACTGGGGCGGAGGGCGCGTCACCCACGGTGGCGGCGGCCGGGACGGCGTCAGGGATGGCCGCGTCGACGTCCTTGCTCTCGCGGTCCATGAAGATGAACGTGATCACGAAGGCGATGACCATGGCGACGGCGTCGCCGATGACCTGCATGGCGAAGCTGCCGTGGTTCCACGCGGGCAGGGCGAGCAGCGAGGCGAAGGCGAAGGTCGTGTTGCCCGAGCCGCCGATCGCGGCGATCGCACCGCCGACGGCGCCGCCCGCGATGCCGGCGTAGAAGGGGATCTTGAGGGGCAGCGTGGCGCCGTAGATGCCGGGCTCGGTGATGCCGGCGAAGAGGGCGGAGATGCTGGCGGGGCCGGCGATCTCGCGCCGCTTGGCGCTGCGGGAGCGGATGGCGATGGCGGCCATCGCGGCGCCCTGGGCGACGACGGCGGCGACCAGCGGCCCGGCGAGCAGCGAGTAGCCCTGCGTGGACAGGTCGTTGATCATGACCGGCACGAAGCCCCAGTGCAGGCCGAACAGCACGAACACCTGCCACAGCCCGCCCATGATCGCGCCGCCGAGCCACGGGGCGAAGGTGAAGATGGCGGTGACCCCGGTCGAGATGCCCTTGGCGGCATACGTGGTGATCGGTCCGACGGTGATGAAGATCAGCGGCACCATGACGAGGACCGTGAGCAGGGGCACCATGAAGTTGCGCAGGGCGTCGGGCAGCACCCGCTCGAGGAAGCGCTCGAGGTAGCCCTGCACCCAGACGCCGACGACGATCGGGATGACCGAGCTGGTGTAGCTCATCATCGTCACCGGGATCCCGAAGAAGGTGACCGGGCCGGTCGCGGCGCCGAGCGCCACGATCGCGGGATAGACGAGCGCGCCGGCGATGGCCATGGCCGTGAACTGGTTGGCGCGGAAGCGCTTGGCCGCCGTGACCGCCAGGAACATCGGCAGGAAGTAGAAGAGCCCGTCGGCCGAGGCGTTGAGGATGATGTAGGTCGTCGACTTGACGTCGATCCAGCTGAACTGCACCGCCATCGTGAGGAAGGCCTTGAGCAGACCGACGCCGGCCAGCGGCCAGAGCACGGGCAGGAAGATCGAGGAGATCAGCTGGATGAACTGGTTGAGGATGTTGCCCTTGGGGCCGTCGTCCGTGACGACCCGGTCGTCCCCGGTCAGGCGGGAGATCTCGCCGAGCGCGGCATAGACCTTGGGCACGTTGTTGCCGATGACCACCTGGTACTGCCCACCCGCCTGCATCACCGTGATGACGCCGGGGGTGCGCTCCACCGCCTGGGTGTCGGCCTTGCTCGCGTCGCGCAGCTTGAGGCGCAGTCGCGTCGCGCAGTGGGTCGCGCTGAGGACGTTGTCCTCCCCGCCCACGTGATCGAGGATCCCTTGTGCTGTTGCCTTGTAGTCCACCGACGCCATCGTCCGGTCCTGTCTCGATGCGGTTGCCCGGGCAACAAAAAAGACCTGAGCTGCACGCCGAAGCGTGTGGCTCAGGTCTTGCCTCGTTGCCGAGTAACAATCCTGGGTGGCGGTGATCCGCCGAGAGAGACGATAGCGAGGGTGCGGGACGCCCGCAACAGTGGTCAGAGGTCTAACGCTTCAGCGATGCCGTCCTCGTCGTTGGAGGCGGTGACCCGGTCGGCGCCGGCCTTGACGTGGTCCAGGGCATTGCCCATGGCCACCCCGGTGCCGGCGACGCGCAGCATCGGCAGGTCGTTCTCGTTGTCCCCGAAGGCGATGGCCTCGGCGGGGTCGAGGTCGCGGGCGGCGCAGTAGTCGAGCAGGCCGGACCCCTTGTCGACCCCGGGCGGCGTGATCTCGAGGTAGAACGGGGCGGAGAGGGCGAGCTCGGCGTGACCGTCCAGCTCGCCGCGGAAGGTGTCGAGGTGCTGGGCCAGCAGGTCGGGCTCCGCGCACACGAGGATCTTGTGCAGGGGCTCGTCGAGCTCCTCGAAGCGCGGCGTGATGGCGAGCTCCATGCCGTTGGCCGGCGCCTCGTCGGCGACGTTGTAGCCGTCCTCGCGGGTGGCGTGCACCACGTGCCCGAGCGGTGTCATGGCGGCGACGCCGAGCTCCTCCACCAGGTCCAGCACCCGCGCCACGAGGGCGTGCTCGAGCGTCCGGTGGCAGATGATCTCCTCGGTCTCGGCGTCCACGACGGCCGCACCGTTGCACGCGGAGAGCACGAGCCGGTCGAGCCCGAGTCCGAGGCGCTCGGCTAGGTGGCGCAGGCCGTGCTCGGGGCGCCCGGAGGCGAGCATGAGGATCGCGCCCTGGTCGCGTGCCGTGCGCAAGGCATCGCGCGTGCGTGGGGACAGGGTCTGGTCGGAGCGGAGCAGGGTCCCGTCGATGTCGACGGCGATGAGCGCAAACATGTTGTTCCTCAACGGATTCCGGGGGCGGGGCGGCCGTTCTCGAGATAGATGGCGTGCTCGGCCTCGAGGCCGGCGGCGACGCGGCGGCGCACCGGCTTGCGCAGCAGCTCGAGCGCCTCCTCGACCGGCGCGAAGCGGTGCTCGCTGATCTCCTCCTCCTGCAGGCGGATCCGCCGTGCCGCGCGGGCGGTCACGGTGCCGCAGTGAAAGAGCAGGCGCAGACCGAGCTTGGCGCCATCCTTGCCGGGGCGGGTGTCGACGACGACGAGCCGTCCCTCGTCGACCTCGAGCCCCGTCTCCTCGAGCACCTCGCGGCGGCAGGCGTCCCACGGAGACTCGCCGTCGGCCTCCATGACGCCGCCGGGGATGGTCCACCCGGACTTGTAGGTCGGCTTGAGGATCAGCAGGCGGCCCTGCTCGTCGAGGAGGATGGCGCCCGCGGACACGGGCAGCTCGGGCGGGGTCCAGGCGCTCATGCGCGTCAGCATCTCAGACGCTCGCGGTCTCGCGCGCCGGCAGCTCACGGAGCCGGACGAGGGGGCTCGCGACGACCAGCCAGCACGCCACCACGTGCAGGCCGGCCATCGCGAGGATCGTGGGGCGCACGCCGACGGTGCTGCCGAGCCAGCCGGCCAGCACCCCCGCGAGCGGCATGGTGCCGAAGTTGACCGTCGACATGGCGGTGACCGTGCGGCCCAGGACCTCGGCGGGCACGTAACGCTGGCGCCAGCTCGCGCGGACGACGTTGCCGCCGACGACGCAGGTGCCGACGAGGACGTAGCCGAACGCGGACACCCACACCTGGCTGCGGTCGGTGGGGAGGCCGACGAGGAGCGCGGCGGGGGCGGCGAGCAGGGCCACGGTGTGCAGGCGACCGGTGCCGATGCGGCGGGCCAGCGGGACGGCGATCACCGAGCCGATGACACCGCCGATGGCGCCGGTGGTGAAGTACCAGCCGACCATGTCGGTGGTGAGCCCCAGGTCGCGCACCAGGTAGAGGACGAGGAGGGCGCCATACCCCGTCAGCCCGAGGTTGGACAGGCCCCCGATGACGACCAGCCAGGGCAGGTAGCGGTCGCGGAAGACGAACGCGAGACCCTCGCGGATGCGCGCCCCGAGCCCCTCGGCCCCCTCATCCCCCTCACGATCCTGGTCGGGGACGGTCCGTCCGGGCTTGATCCGCCAGAGGCAGACCGCCGACACGAGGAAGCTCGCCGCGTCGATCGCCAGGCCGAATGCCGGGCCGCCGGCCGCCGCCAGGCGTGCGGCCACGCTCGGCCCGACGACCATCGCGGTCGCCTCGGTGCCGAAGAGGCGGGCGTTGGCGGTGTCCAGCGCGGCGTCGTCGACGAGCCTCGGGATGATCGTGGTGTAGGCGGTGCGGAAGAAGACGGTGCTCACGCCTCCGGCCAGGGCGGCGAGGACGAGGTGGGGGAGCGTGAGGTGGTCGAGCCAGGCGGCCACCGGGACCGTGATCAGGGTGAGGGCCGCGGCGATGTCGGCCACGATCATGGTGAGGCGGGCATCGAGCCGGTCGACCCAGGCACCGGCGGGCAGGCCGATGACGAGCCAGGGCAGCCAGGTCGCGGCGGCGAGGGCGCCCATCCAGGCGGGGCCGGCCTGCAGCTCGAGGACGGCGGCGAGCGGGAGCAGGATCGAGGTGGTGGCGTTGCCGACGAGGCTGACGGTCTCGCCGGCCCACAGCAGGTGGAAGTCGCGGCCGAGCGGGGGGCGTGCGGGCATGACGAAGCTCCTTGTGGCAGGGCAGGATCGAGCGAGGGCGCACCGTGGCGATGGCCGCGGCGAACGTGGTCGCGTCGAGGTCGGGCTGATGTGCCTACCTGAGGTAGGTCAGGGCTGGGCGGGGAAGCCGCGGGCGAAGACGAAGCAGGTCTCGCGCTCGACCCCGTCGTCGGGGAGCTCGCGGGACTGCCAGCGGCGCATGACGGAGAGCAGCTCTTCGGAGAGCTGGTCGAGCTCGGCGGGGGACATGGTGAGCCACTGCTGGGTGGCGAACGAGCCCGAGGCGCTGCCGGGGTTGTCGGCGGTGGTCATGATGTCGTCGCGCGCGCGCTGGAACTGGCGCTCGAGCCCCACCATCTCGGCCTCGTGCGCCGCGGCCTGGGCGCTGGGGTCGGTCATCTCGGAGCGCGACCACCGGGTGTGGGCGTGCGCGAGGCGCCAGAAGCGTTGGCGCCGATCGGTGCTCAGGTCGGGCGCCTCCTCGACCAGGCCGGCCTCGTCGAGGACCTTGAGGTGATGGCTCGCGCTGCCGACGGCCTGGCCGGTGCGCCGAGCGAGCATGGAGGCGGTGGACGGGCCGTCCACGGCGAGGGCGTCGAGGATGCGGGCTCGCGCCGGGTTGGCGAACGCCGCGAGGGCCGGGGCCTCCGTGATGGAGTGCGCCGGGTTGGCCCTGCGGGGTCGCTGGTCCTCAGTCATGGCACCACCCTAGATCCACAAGGACAGTTGCACAAGAGTTTTTGTGCAACTGTCCTTGTGGATGATTTGAGGGGGTATGCCGGAACCGCCCGTCAGTAGACGCGGACGCGATCCTCGGGGTCCAGCCACATGCCGTCGCCCGGACGGGTGGCGAAGGCCTCGTGGAAGGCGTCGAGGTGACGGGCGAGGTTGGCGAAGACCTCGAACGGCGGGTGGACGTCGCCGTGCAGGCGCGCCCGTGCCGTCTCGGGGCGGTCGATCCCGCGGCGGCCGTAGGCCTTGGCGAGGAAGAAGCGCTGGGCGCCGGTGAATCCGTCGACGGGTGTGGCACGTTCGTCAGCCGTGGTCATGGACGCGTAGGTGTCCCAGGCGATCTGGTAGCCGACGAGCTCGGCGACGACCTCGAACCCGACGAGGCGGCCGTCGACCACGGCGTCCTCGATGCCGCGCGGATGACGGCCGTCGACGTCCGTCACGACCCGAGCCACCCTCTCCTCGAAGGCGGCTCGGTCGCCCGCCGACCACCAGTCCCGCACCCGTCCGAGCTCGTCGCGCTGCGAGCCGCGGGAGTCCAGCGCGTGCCCGAGCTCGTGCCCGATGATCGAGCCATACCGCCCGAGCAGCACGGCGGGGTCCGCGAACGCGGACGGTGCGGCGAGGCTGGCGCCCTCCACCGTGAGCTGGTTGAGCATGGGGTTGTAGAAGCAGTTGACCGTCGTCGGCGGTGGTCCCCACTCCTCGCGGTCGACGGGCCGAGTTGCCTTGTCCCACGTGCGATCCTGCTCACGACGCGCCGCCGCTCGGACCGCCCCGACCAGATCCCCGTCGGGCAGGTCGAGGTCGCCGAGCGAGGGCCACTCCCGCGGCCACCCGATGTTGAGTACCACCGCGTCGACCTTGGCCACGGCACGCTCCCGGGCCTCGTCGGAGAGCCACGAGCACCCCTGCAGCACAAGGCGATAGCTCGACCGGACCCGCTCGGCGAGCCCGAGCGTGCGGTCCCGCGCCGACGGGTCGAGGGTGCGCTCCACCCACAGGCGGGCGAGCGGCATCCCGAGGTGCTGCTGCACGATCTCGACGGCGCGGCGCCAGGGCGGTGCCTGCTCGGCCTGACCGGAGAGCGCTCGCCCGTGCAGCTCGTGGTGGCGGGCGCCGATCGCCGCGGACAGCAACGGTGCTCGCGCGTCGACGATCCGCCACTGCGCCCACGCCTGCCAGTCCTCCAGGGACCGCTCGCGCAGCAATCGCCCCACACCGGCCCAGAACTTGGGCTGGCAGACGTTGAGCGGCAGGCGTTCCGGGTCGGCGCAACCCAGCCCGCGCATCAGCGGCAGCACGTCCACGCCGGCCGGGTCACGCAGGTCGTCCCAGCTCATCGGGTTGGTCAGCGCCTCGTCGTCGTCCCCGTCGGGGCGGTCCCAGGACACCTGCGCGATGGCAAGCTCCAGGTCGATCGCCCGCTGCCCCACGTCGGGAGGCAGCCCGCACGCCGCCACGAGATCGGTGGCGGCAGAACGCACCTCGCCCTCAAGCCGGGCATAGAGCGGCGGCACGGGCAGGGTCAGCCCGCCCTGGAAGAGGTGGATCGACCAGGTCGTCGGGTCGGTGGCGTCGGGCAGGAGATAGACCTCGCACAACCCCGGCACGCCCTCCCGCCGGCGCTCGCCGAGCACTCGCAGCAGCTCGTCGATCGAGCGGGTGGCCGTCACGGCGGCGAGCTCGTCCTGCAGCGGGTCCGAGCCGAGGCGGTCCCGGGTCTCGAGGTCGGTCGCGGCGGCATACAGCCGGGCGACGGCACGCTCCTCGGGCGAGGAGGAGGCGGGGTCGGCGTCGCGGACGAGCTCCCGCAGCTGCCGGGCCACCTCGGCCCGCCGGGAGTCGGACAGCCCCCAGCGGGCGCGATCGGCGGGGATCGGGTCGGAGTCCGCCCATGGCCCGTTGACGTGCTCCCACAGGTCGTCCTGCGGTCTGACGGTCGTGGACAGCTCGTCGAGGGGCAGGGTCATCGCGGGGCTCAGCCCGGGGGAGGCGTGCGATAGCCGGGACGTCCGGCCGTCGCGGCCGCCCACAGCGCTCCACGACCGATGGCTCCCGCGGCCCGGCTCAGCATGCCCGGTTGGTCGCCGGTGACCCGCGGCGGCATCACGACGACCGGGCAGGCCGCCGCATAGACCAGCCGCTGCGCGAACGCGGTGCCCGTCGCTGGCAGCCCGCGCGGGGCGTCGACCACGAGCAGGTCCGCGTCCTCGGCCGCGTCGAGCAGCGCCTTGCGCTTGCCGCCCCGCACGAGGATCAGCCGGGCGCCGTGGTCAGGACCGAGCGCAGCCTCGACGTCCGCCTCGAGGGATCGCATCGCCTCGTCCTCGACGTCCTCGGCGACCGACATGCGGCCAGACGAGATGCCGGAGGGTGTGGCCTGCGGCGAGGGGACCTTCCAGGCGCGTATGGCGACCAGCTCGCCCCCGTGGGTCTCCGCCTGGTCCCGGGCCCAGGCCAGCGCGGCCGCGGACCCGGAGGTGGCGCTGACGCCGACGGCGACGGTGTACGGACGTTCGGTCATGGCAGCCTCCTCACACCGGGAGCTTCGTGGTCTCGTTGCCCTGCTCGTCATAGCTCGTGAGCGGAGGCGCGATCTCCTCGAGGGACTTGCCCTCGGCGTCGACGCCCCACCTCGCCGCCACGAAGGCGCCGAAGAGCATGATCACCGACGCGATCACGTAGCCCCAGAACATCGGGGTACGGTCCTTGCCCTCGCCGATGAGCCAGCCGTAGAACACCGGCCCGATGGCGCCGAACACCTGGGCGATCGCGAAGAAGTAGGAGATCGCCTGACCGCGCACCTCGAGGGGGAAGATCTCGGAGACGGTGAGGTAGCCGGCCGAGGCGCCCGCGGACGCGAAGAAGAACGCCAGGCACCAGAAGCCGGTGTGCACCCAGGCGTTGATCATGTCGCCCTGGAACAGCCAGGCCGAGATCAGCAGGACGATCGCGGCGAAGGAGTAGCAGCCCGCGATCATCTTGCGGCGTCCGACGGTGTCGAAGAGCGGACCCAGGAGCAGCGGGCCGAGCAGGTTGCCGACGGCGAAGGGGAAGAAGTAGATCGCCGCGCTGGCCGCCGACAGGCCGTAGAAGTTCTGCAGCACCAGGGAGTACGTGAAGAAGATCGCGTTGTAGAGGAAGGACTGCGTGATCATCAGCGTCGCGCCGAGGAAGGTGCGCGTCGGGTACATCGTGAAGAAGACGTAGCGCAGCTGCTTGACCGTGAGTCCCTCACGAGGCTTGATCCACATGCCCTGGTCCTCGGACAGGCGCGGCAGCTCCTTGCCCTGCGCCTCGACGTCGTGCTCGATGCCGGAGACGATCTTCTCGGCCTCTTCACCACGCCCGTGCGTGAGCATCCAGCGGGGGCTCTCGGGGATGTGGCGGCGCAGGTAGATGATGCCGAGGCCGAGGATCGGGCCGAGCATGAAGGCGATGCGCCAGCCGAGGTTGTCGTCGAAGCGGCCCTCGGCCAGGAAGTAGGCGCTCGCGGCGGCACCGAGGCCGGCGCCGAGCCAGTAGGTGCCGTTGATCGCCAGGTCGACGCGCCCGCGGTACCTGCCCGGGATGAGCTCGTCGACGGCCGAGTTGACCGCGGAGTACTCGCCACCGATGCCCGCCCCGGAGATGAACCGGCAGACCAGGAAGATCCACATGTTGGGGGAGATGGCCGCCAGCGCGGACCCGGCCAGGTAGACGAACAGCGTCAGGACGAACAGCTTCTTGCGTCCCAGGGTGTCGGTGAGCCGCCCGAAGGTCAGGGCGCCGACGACCTCGCCGAGCAGGTAGATCGTGCCGGCGAGGCCGACCTGGGCAGGGGTCATCCCGAGCGACTTCTCGAAGCCTCCGGCAGCGACGATCTGGACCTCGAGGCCGTCGAGGATCCAGGCCGTGCCGAGCCCGAAGATGACCATCCAGTGGAAGCGCGACCAGGGCATCTTGTCCATGCGCGCCGGGATCATGCTGCGGACCGGCTTGTCCTCGGTGGATGCAGCAGCCGTCATGGGTGCCTCCTTCCGTTCAGCTCACAGGGGGAGTTCAGGTCGACGTGTATCGACCCGTCCGGCAACCTACGCCCCCTGAGTCACCTGCGCAGGGGTTGCGGCCGAAAAGACTTCCGACGACGCACCGAGTCGTTCCGATCACCGGCCCGTGGGCCCCGCTCCACCACCACTTCTCGGTGTAGGAACGTCACTGCTCCTCGGGCGGCAGGTCCACCACGTAGACCCGGCGGAGCTTGATGATGTCCCGCCATCGGGTCGGGAGCGACTCGTAGTGGCCGAGGATGAACGCGGTGATGTCGGAGCCGCTGAGTAGGCGCAGGTCCTGACGCATGCGCTCCATGGCCTGGGCCTCCCTTGTGTACGTCCCTAGCGTCACGAACAGCCCGACCTCACCCTGCGACAGCGTGCCCACGAGCCGCTGGACCTCGGGTGCCCCCTGGCTGACGGTCGTGTGCTTGCACTGAACCTTGATGAGGGGGGCCTCGAGCCCGAGACGGTCCTTGTGGGCGATCACGTCAACGCCACCGTCTTGCGAGTAGCTGGTGGTGCGGGCCTGATAGCCCATCACGCGGAGCAGATCGGTGGTGAAGAGCTCGAACTGTTCGTGAGTGAGGCGGCGGTGCAGCGTCCGCACGATGAAGTCCTGGGTATGCTGCTGAATCCGGTCAGCATTGGGCTCTTCCTCGTCCAGGGTGGGGGACAAGCCGTATTCAGGCGCTGTCTCGACCAGCCCTGTCGTTGAGTCCTCGACGGCGGTGGCGGCAGCCTCAAACGCCGCTTCGTCGGGTGCCTCTAGGAACTCTTGGAAGATCTGTTCGTGTCGGCGGATCCGAAAGCGCGTGACGGCCGAGCCGATCTCGTAGAGAGCCGACTGAGGAAACAGCCCTCGTGCGACGCCGGTCTTGAGCCATTCGACGCGGCGTCGATGGCGGTGCGTGCGGGCTTCCGGGACGTATTCATAGCCCCCAACGATCCTGCCAAAGTTGATCGTGCTGTCCGGCTTGTACGGAGCCACCACCAGGTCGCCCACCTGGAGCTCGTAGGCAAACCGATGCAAGACCCCAGCCCACACCGGGAACGCTCCCGGTTTTCCCCCGGGGTAAGTCCGCGCGACGGCTTCCCTGAGCGTGGACCGGTCCCTCCCGATGGCACGGACGTCTCCGATCTCGTCCCATCCGATCGAGATGAAACCGTTCGTCACCAGCTCCGCGCCGAGCGCGTCGTTGTGAATGCCCCACATTGCTGTCATGGCTCATCTCTCCTTCGGCACAAGTGGCGACAGACTGTCACACCTTGTTGACGTTGGTGGGAGCTTTAAGCAGCTACCTGGAGTCCGGCAGTCCGATGAACCCCACATCGGAATCGACGACCAGCGTCATTCCGATCGACTCGATGAGGTCCTGCAGGTCCTGTCCGGGCGACTCGGGCAGGACGATGGCGAGTCGCGGGCGAGGCGTGCGATACCTCGCGTAGTCGAGCAATTGCCCGATGGCCATGCGTACGGACTTGCGCTCCGCCGTCGCCTTCACCTCGTAGAGCACGTTGGATGTCACGTCGTAGGTGTCCGTGGCGAACTGGGCCTTGCCGTCGGCTGGCTGGATACGAAGCCTGCCAGGGTGGTGCCCGAGAACACGTAGGTGTTTCTCAAGGCGGCGCATGAGATCCGCCTCAGTGCGGGTTCCTGCGCCGCTCGGCTGGGCTCCCCTCTCGAATACATCCGCGGTGTTCTGCTCGCACGCAACAACAAGGACGGTGGAGGCCGATGCCGCGCTCGTGCTGGGCGACGCAACGGCCGTCTCTTCCGGGTGTAAGCCCACGTCTGCCAACCGCGCCATGGCGTGCTTCCCGCCCTTGCCGCGGAGGTCGGCCGCGCGGACCAACGTCTTGTCCACGTGCCAGAAAGCGCGACCCATGATGGCCTTCGCTGGGTACTTCTCTCCCTGATGCTGGATGCGGTGCTTGATGTTTCGGTCGCCGAACCCGTAATAGCGCAGAAATCGGGCCTCAGTTGATGCCTGGCACTCCTCGATGGCCTTCAGTACCGCGTCGCGGGTGAGCGTGGGTAGTTGCACGTGCCTGAGAGTAGCGAGAGGCCGCACGCTGCGTGGACAGTGCCCCGGGTTTCGGCATACGGGCTGGGGCAGGGAGAGGCAATGGGTCAGCGGGCGACGGAGCGCTGGTAGGTCCGGATCGACAGCGGGACGAACACCAGCAGCAGCCCGACGATCCAGGCGATGGTGTAGATCTCGGCGTGCTGCAGGGCCCAGGTGTACTCGATCCGCTCGCGCATCCCTGCGGCGTCGCCACCCCCGCCCGGCGTGAGCGCGAAGAGGTTGCCCAGGTTGTCGCGGGCGGCGTGGGTGATGGTCGAGACGGGGTTCCACCCGGCGATGGTGCGCAGGACGGCCGGCATGTTCTCGCTCGGCACGAAGGTGTTGGCGACGAAGGTCAGCGGGAAGATGATCATGAAGGTCGCGTTGTTGAAGATCTCCGGGGCGCGGACCTTGAGCCCGATGTAGGCCATGACCCAGCTGATCGCGTACGCGAACGCCAGCATCAGCGCGTAGGCCAGCAGCGCGCGCAGCAGCCCGTCGCGGATCCGCCACCCGATCGCGAGACCGGTCAGCGTCATGATGATCAGCACGATGACGTTGTTGAGCAGGTCGCTGAAGGTGCGTCCGGTGAGCACCGCGCCGGGGTGCATGGGCAGCGTGCGGAAGCGGTCGATGACGCCCTTCTGCATGTCCTCGGCCATGCCGGATCCGGTGATGGTGGCGCCGAAGATGATGGTCTGCGCAAAGATGCCGGCCATCAGGAACTCGCGGTAGCCCTGGCCGTTGCCGGATCCTGCGAGCGAACCGAAGACATAGCCGAACAGCAGGATGAACATGATCGGCTGCAGCGTCGTGAAGACGATCAGGTCGGGAACGCGCTTGATCTTGATCAGGTTTCGTCGGGCGATGGTGCTGGCGTCGGCGAGCAGCGTGCTCATCGGAGGTCTCCCTGCCCGGACGTGGCCGGCTCGGTGGCGATCGGGTCGGTGGCGGTGGGGTCTGCGTCCTCGGCCGGGCGGCCGGTCAGCGACAGGAAGGCGTCGTCGAGCGTGGGGCGCCGGACGCCGATGTCCTGCACCGTGATTCCCCGGTCGCCGAGCCGCTGGACGGCGTCGACGAGGGTGCGGGTCCCGCCTGCGGCGGGCAGCGTGAGCTCGCGGGTGTGCTCCTCCACCTTGACCTGCCCCTCACCCAGTCCTTCGAGGACCTCGCGAGCCAGCCGTATGTCGGAGGCGTCGGCCACTGTCACGTGCAGGCGGCCGCCGCCGACCTGGTCTTTGAGCTGGTCGGCGGTTCCCTCGGCGATGACCCGACCGTGGTCGACGACCAGGATGTTGTCGGCGAGGCGGTCGGCCTCCTCGAGGTACTGCGTCGTGAGGAGCACGGTCGTGCCCTCGCGGACCAGGTCACCGATGACGTCCCACATGTCGCCGCGGCTGCGCGGGTCCAGGCCGGTGGTGGGCTCGTCGAGGAAGATCACGGGCGGCCGCGCGACGAGGGCCCCGGCGAGGTCGAGGCGGCGACGCATCCCGCCGGAGTAGGTCTTGGCCGGGCGGTCGGCCGCCTCCTCGAGGCGGAAGTCCCGCAGCAGCTGGCGCGCCCGCTGCCGGGAGTCCTTGGCAGAGAGGTGGTAGAGGCGGCCCACCATCTCGAGGTTCTCGTAGCCCGTGAGGTACTCGTCGACGGCGGCGTACTGCCCGGAGACGCCGATGAGCCTGCGCACCGCCTGGGGGTCGTGGACGACGTCGGCGCCCGCGACGGTGGCCCTCCCGGAGTCCGGGCGGACGAGGGTGGTGAGCATGCGGACCGTGGTGGTCTTGCCGGCGCCGTTGGGGCCGAGCACGCCGAGGACGCTGCCCTCGGGCACTGTGAGCGAGATGCCGTCGGCCGCCCTGACGATCGATCCGGTGCGCCCCCTGCCGCTCCGGTAGTGCTTGACGAGGTGGTCAGCGATCACCGCTGGGGTGGATGACATGAGGCGAGCATGGCAGAGGTGTGGGTGCCATCCCAGGCCTCTGCGGTCAGGAGCTGTCCGCTGGTTGCTCTTGCTGCTGTTCGGTCGTTCGCTCGTCGTCGAGCTGCCAGGCGGCGAGTGCGGTGTGGTGGCCGGTGGATCGGGTGCCAAGGCGGCCGTCGAGGCGCTGGCCCTTGCCCTGCGCAAGGAGGTCGCGCCCCTCGGTCTCACGGCCACGGTGGTCGAGCCCGCGGGCCGGCGACGCAGGGAGCACGACACGGTGCTCGGGCCGAGCCGGGGGGCCGACCACGACGGACGGGTAGCCTCGATGTATGCACGACCACGCGCACGACACCTCCAACCGCGCGCGCCTGGCGATCGCCCTGGCCATCACGGCGACGATCCTGGTGGGGGAGCTGGTCGGCGCCGCCGTCACCGGGAGCCTGGCGCTGCTCGTGGACGCAGCGCACATGCTCACCGACACCATGGGGCTGGCCGTCGCGCTGGTGGCCGCCGCACTGATGGCCCGTCCGCCCTCGGCCCGTCGGACGTGGGGCTGGCAGCGGGCGGAGGTCCTCGCGGCCGGCGGGCAGGCGACGATCCTGCTCGGGGTCGGGGCCTACGCGATCGTCGAGGGCGTCCAGCGGCTGCTCGCGCCGCCCGAGATCCGGCCGCAGGCGCTCGTCGTGGTGGGCGTCGTCGGCCTGATCGGCAACCTCGTGGCGATGCTCGTGCTGAGCGGGAGCCGGGGCAGCAACCTCAACATGCGGGCCGCCTTCCTCGAGGTGGTCAACGACGCCCTGGGCTCGGTCGCCGTCATCGTCGCCGCGATCGTGATCGCCACGACCGGGTGGGCCAGGGCCGACGCCGTGGCGGGCCTGGCCGTCGCGGCCCTGATCGTCCCCCGCGCCGTCGTCCTGCTGCGCGAGTCCGGATCGATCCTGCTCGAGAGCGTGCCGTCCGGGCTGGACCTGGAGGAGGTGCGCCGGCACATCCTCGGGGTGGACCACGTCGTCGACGTGCACGACCTGCACGCCTCGGTCGTCGCCACCGGCCTGCCCGTCCTGTCCGCCCACGTGGTGCTCGCCGACGAGTGCTTCTCGGACGGGCACGCCCTGCGGATCCTGGACCACCTGCAGGAGTGCGTGGCCGGGCACTTCGCGGTCAGCGTGGAGCACTCGACCTTCCAGCTCGAGGCGGTGTCCCATCGCGACCACGAGGCGCACGTCCACGCCTGATCCGTCGCGCCCGGTGCCGCGAGTGGCGGCAGTGGGTCGGGATCAGCAGCAGCGGGCGTCGCCGGTGGTGGTGCCCAGGAAAGCGCGTGCCACGTCCAGGACCTCGGGCACGACGGCGTAGTGCGCCCAGCGACCGCGCTGCTCGCGCGTGATGATCCCCGCGCTGACGAGCCTCTTGAGGTGGTGGCTCAGGGTGGGCTGGCTGATCCCCAGCTCGTCCGGCAGGTGGCAGGCGCACACCGTGCCGCCCTGGGCCGCGGCGATGTAGCCCACCAGCCGCACGCGGGTCGGGTCGGCCAGCGCCCTGAACAGATCGGCCAGGCAGGCGGCGCGATCCGCGGGCATCAGGGTGGTGCTGCCCGCGGCGCAGCAGTCCGTCGAGGCGGTGGCCAAGGTCGTCATACGGCGATGGTATCCGCCATATTGACAACTATCAATGCGAGTGCCAGGCTCCAGATCGACGAACGTCGATGAGAGGAAGCCATGACCACCACCGACCGCGCGCCCGAGACCTCGGTCACGGCGCGGCTGTCCACCCTCGACCGATACCTGCCGGTGTGGATCGGCGTCGCCATGGTCGCCGGCCTCCTGCTCGGGCGCCTGGTGCCGGGTCTCGGCGACGCTCTCGCGTCAGTCGAGGTCGACGGGGTCTCGCTGCCGATCGCGATCGGCCTGCTCGTGATGATGTACCCGGTGCTGGCCAAGGTCCGCTACGACCGCCTCGACACCGTGACGCGCGACGGACGCATGCTCGGCTCCAGCCTCGTCCTCAACTGGATCGTCGGGCCCGCGCTGATGTTCGCCCTCGCGTGGACCTTCCTGCCCGACCTGCCGGAGTACCGCACCGGCCTGATCATCGTCGGGCTCGCCCGCTGCATCGCCATGGTGATCATCTGGAACGACCTGGCCTGCGGCGACCGCGAGGCCGCGGCCGTCCTGGTCGCCCTCAACTCGATCTTCCAGGTCATCGCGTTCGCGGCCCTCGGCTGGTTCTACCTGTCGGTGCTGCCCGGCTGGCTCGGGCTCGAGCAGTCCGCCCTGGACGTGTCCCCGTGGGAGATCGCCACGAGCGTCCTGATCTTCCTCGGCATCCCGCTGCTGGCGGGCTACCTGTCCCGCCGCCTCGGCGAGAAGCGTTGGGGGAGAGAGTCGTACGAGCGGGGGTTCCTGCCGAAGGTCGGGCCCTGGGCCCTCTACGGGCTGCTCTTCACGATCGTCATCCTCTTCGCCCTGCAGGGGGAGCAGATCACCAACCGGCCGCTGGACGTGGCGCGCATCGCGCTGCCCCTGCTCGTCTACTTCGCCCTGATGTGGGGCGTGTCCTACGTCCTCGGGCGGGTGCTCGGCATGGGCTACGAGCGCACGACGACCCTGGCGTTCACGGCCGCGGGCAACAACTTCGAGCTGGCCATCGCCGTGGCGATCGCGACCTTCGGCGTGACCTCGGGGCAGGCGCTGGCCGGCGTCGTCGGCCCGCTGATCGAGGTGCCCGTGCTCGTCGGCCTGGTCTACGTCAGCCTCTGGCTGCGCCGCCGCTTCCCGCACGCCGCTGACACCCCCCGCTGACACCCCCCGCTGACACCCATCGTCGACCCAGGAGTCCCGATGAACGACCGCCGACCCTCCGTCATGTTCGTGTGCGTCCACAACGCCGGCCGCTCCCAGATGGGTGCGGCCTACACCCACCACCTGTCCGGCGGGGCCGTCGAGGTGCGTTCGGCGGGCTCGGCCCCCGCCGACACCGTCAACCCCGCCGTGCGCGAGGCGATGCTCGAGGAGGGCATCGACATCTCCGCCGAGAAGCCCAAGGTCCTCACGCCCGAGGCGGTCCAGGCCTCCGACGTCGTGATCACCATGGGCTGCGGGGACGACTGCCACTACTACCCCGGGAAGCGCTACGAGGACTGGGTGCTCGCCGACCCCGCCGGTCAGGGCGTCGAGGCCGTGCGACCCATCCGGGAGGACATACGGCGTCGGGTGACCGAGCTCCTCGGCGAGCTGGGGGTCGAGGTGCAGCCGCTCGGGCGCTGACAACGCCCTCGTGCCGGCCGAGGTCACCTAGGGTTCGGTGCATGAACGCTGGTCGACTCCCTGCAGGGGCAGGGCTGCTCGCACGGTCGGCGCTCGCGGCCCTGGTGATCGCGGCAGTCTCGGCGTGCGGGGTGCAGGTCCCCACCGATCCCGGACGCACCCTGGACCGGGTCCGGTCCGAGCGGGTGCTGCGCGTCGGGGCGACCCACGCGCCGCCACGCGTGGTCGCCACCGATCCCGAGGGGGAGCCGTCGGGGCCCGAGGCCGAGCTCGCCCAGCGGTATGCCGCGCACCTCGGCGCCCGCGTCGAGTGGACCACCGACAGCGAGGCCGCCCTCGTCGAGGACCTGTCCGACGGTGAGGTCGACCTGGTCGTGGCCGGGCTCGACGCGACCAGCCCCTGGGCCGCCGACGTCGGGCTGACCAGGCCCTATGCCGAGTCCACGGACCCCGGCGGCCAGACCCGGCAGCACGTCCTGGCCGTGCCCGCGGGGGAGAACGCCCTGCTGTCCGACCTCGAGCGCTGGCTCGACAGCTCGGCGGGAGGGGCGTCGTGAGCCGCTCGTCGACGACGAGGTTCGGCGGGACGACGCTGCCGGAGGAGCAGCGCGACGCCCTGCACCGCGCGACCCGCCTCGAGTGGATCACCATCGCCTACATGGTGACCTGCGTGGCCGCCGTCTACCTCGTCATGGGTTCGTCCCAGGCGATGAAGGCCGCCTGGATCGAGGACCTGCTCGCGTTCGTGCCGCCCATCGCCTTCCTGATCGCTCGGAAGCAGGTCGGCAAGAGCCCCTCGCCCGAGTATCCCTACGGACGCCACCGCGCCGTCGCCAGCGGCCACCTCGCCGCCTCGGTGGCGCTGCTGCTGGTCGGCGCGATGCTGCTGTGGGACTCCGTCACCGGGCTGGTCAAGGCGGAGCACCCACCGATCGGCACCCTCCAGCTGCTCGGGCACACCGTCTGGGCGGGCTGGGTGATGATCGCGGTCATGGCCTACACCCTCGTCGGGCCGATCATCATCGCGCGACGCAAGATGCCGCTGGCCGAGGCGCTCCACGACCGGATCCTCTACGCCGACGCCGACATGCAGAAGGCGGACTGGATGACCGCGGCCGGGTCGATCGCCGGCATCGTCGGCATCGGCCTGGGCTGGTGGTGGGCGGACGCGGCGGTGGCCAGCGCCATCGCCCTGTCCATCGTCAAGGACGGGTGGTCCAACCTCAGGTATGCCGGACGCAACCTCATGGACGGGCGGGCCAGGACCTACGACTCCGCCCACACCCACCCCCTGGTCGCGGAGGTCGACGCGGTCCTGCGGGGATGCGGGTGGGTCTCGGACGCGCGCAGCCGGGTCCGCGACATGGGCCACGTGCTGCACGTCGAGTCCTTCGTGGTGCCACGGGGATCCGCGGCGCTGACGGCGGACGTCGAGGCGGCGGCGGCCGCCATACGAGCCCTGGACTGGAAGCTGGACGACGTGGTGATCATGCCGGTGAGCCGGATCGGTGACCTGCCCGACCCCCGGGAGGACCGCGCATGACCATGGACGTGCGGATCGGCACCTCGGGGTGGACCTACAAGCACTGGCGCGGGACCTTCTACCCCGACGGGCTGCGGATCGCCGACCAGCTCGACTACTACGCCGAGCGGTTCGACACCGTCGAGCTCAACGGCTCGCACTACCGCTGGCCCGCCGACACCACCGTCGAGGGCTGGCGCGACCGGCTGCCGGCGGGCTTCGAGATGACGGTCAAGGCGTCGCGCTACCTGTCGCACTACCGCAAGCTCAAGGACCCCGAGGACTGGGTCGAGCGCATCACGCACACCCACGACCTGCTCGGTGACAAGGCCGGCCCGCTCGTCGTGCAGCTCCCCGCCGACCTGCACCGCGACGACGACCGGCTCTCGACCTTCCTCGGGATGCTGCCCGAGCGGGTGCGGGTCGCGGTCGAGCCGCAGCACGAGTCCTGGCTCGACGACGGGGTGTTCGACCTGCTCGACCGGCACGGCGCGGGCTTCGTGGTGTCGGTGATCGCCGGGCGCGAGCCCGTGCTGCGGGCGTCTGGTCGGCTGGCCTACGTGCGGTTCCACAACAGCGACCCCGAGTGGCGGTATGGCGGGTCCTTCGACGACGAGGCCCTCACGCGGTGGGTGGGGCACCTGCGGGGTCTCACGGCGGGCGGCCGACCTGCCTACTGCTACTTCAACAACGACAACTACGGGTATGCCGCGTTCAACGGCCTCCGCCTCAAGGAGCTGGTCGCCGCCGAGCAGGCGTAGCCACGCCGCCACCTCGCCCGGCGAGATGATCGAGCACGTGGAGATCGGGGCTACTTCTGTTGGCTATGACCAACAGAAGTAGCCCCGATCCTTGGTGCCGTCGTGGTGGGTCCGGAGTCAGGCGCGGGCCAGCCAGGCGGCCAGTCCCACGCCGGCCACCGCGACGAGCCAGCGCATGACCCGCTCGGGGATCAGCTGCTGCGCGGCGGGGCCGAGGTTGCCACCCACCAGGCAGCCGAGGCCGAGCGCCAGGGCTGCCCACCAGCTCACCGGCCCGAAGGCGATGAACAGCACCGCGGCCACGATGTTGGTGGCGGCGAGCAGCACGGACTTGAGGATCATCGACCGCCCGAACGCGTCGCTGGAGGCGAGCAGCGCGAGAGCGAGGTAGATCGTGCCGGCACCGGCGCCGAAGTACCCGCCATACGTGCTCACCACGAGGACCCCGGCGAGGTAGACCCAGCGGGGTGCGGACCGGTCTCCCTGCAGGCGTCGCAGGCGCGGGGAGACCAGGACCATGAGCGACGCCAGCAGGATGAGCCACGGCACGACGAGCTGGAAGGAGCCTTCGCCGCCGACCAGCAGCACCGCGGCGCCGATCCCGCCGCCGAGGGCCGCGAGGCCGAGCTGCAGCAGCAGGTCCCGGCGTCCGCCGGCGAGCAGCGTGGGCATCGCCCGGGTGGCCGCGCCGGCCCCGATGCCGATCAGGCCGAGGGTCTGGCTGACGTTGGCGGCGACGGGGGACAGCCCCGCCGCGAGCATGGCGGGATAGGACACGAGCGAGGCCATGCCGGTCAGGTAGCCCACGAATCCCGTTGCCACCCCGGCCAGCACGAGCAGGGCGAAGGTCGTCAGCTCCACCGCGTCGCCGCCGGTCCCACGAGGGCGGACGCGTGGCCGGGATCCGTCATGTGCTGCAGGGTAGCCCCGCGGGTGGCCGTGGCCGGGATGGGCGGCCCGGCGCTCAGGTGCGCAGGAGCGCGCTCAGCGCCTGGACCGCCTTGCACCCGCAGCCGACGACGTGGGGGAAGGGCACGCGCACGTCGTGCACGCCGCCCTCCTGCTCGACACGCATGACGACGCCGCGGGTGTCGGCGAGGACGGGGCGCACCCTGGCGTCGGGGCCGAGGGGGAGGTGGCGCGAGACGAGCGCCCGCACGAGCTCGCGGTGGCCCTCGTCGAGGTGGGCCATCCACCGGTCCTCCCACCCGCCGAGCGGGTCGATGCGCGCCGCGACGTAGTCCTCCGGCTCGACGACCTGATAGGTCGGTCGGCCGTCCGTGGTCTCGATCCGCCACTCGAGGCTCACGCGGGTGGGCGTCAGGCGTCCCACCGGCGTCCCGTCGGTCACCCCGAGGTGCTCGGCCAGGTCGTCCCGGATCGGTCCGGGATGCACGTCGACCGTCCCCGTCATGCGGACGATGCCCCGCACCCGATCGGCCCGGTGCGCGCAGGAGACGTCGACCGCGACCAGGTCCAGGACGGGCAGGTCGGCCCCGGGGGCGACGCGCAGCGCGCAGCGGGGTGGGACCTCGCCGAGCGAGAAGAGCACGGCGCCGGAGCGTTCGAGGGCGTGGCGGCGCAGCAGCACCCGGTGGTCGAGCACGCCGAGCTCGACGTGCGTCGAGGTGGCCATCACGGTCTTGGCGCGGCGGTCGGCGTCGATCACGGGGGCCTCCTCCATCCGTTCGTCCGTCAGCGGGATTCAACTTAGGCAACCCTAACTTAATCAGAGGCGGTGAGAACCCTAACTACCCATTGACGTTTGCTGGTTACCGAACTAGCGTCATGACATCACTGGTTAAGGGAGAGGGAAGAGGAGCCATGAGCATCAGCATCGGAAACGTGTGCGTGGACACGAACGACCTGCCGGGCAGCACCGCCTTCTGGCGGGCGGTGACCGGCTACCAGGTCGCGTCCTCGGACGAGAGCACCACCTATCTCGAGGACCCGGGCAAGGGCGGCGTGGGTCTGTCCCTGCAGCTCGTGCCCGAGCCGCGAGCAGGCAAGAACCGGCTGCACCTCGACCTGTTCACCGGGGACCTGGCCGGCGAGGTCGACCGGATCCGCGACCTCGGGGCCGCCGAGGTCCGAAGGTTCGACGACGACGGGTGGGTCGTCCTGGCCGACCCCGACGGCAACCAGTTCTGCGTGGTCGCCTCGTAGTCGCGGTGCGCCACCCCGCCTGAGGTCGACCGCGTGGTCGACCCTGCGATCCCTCCCTGGGCTCGTGGTCCGCGACGCCACGCTCCGGGTCGCGTCGCTCCGGGGCGCACTGTGGTTCTTCGCCTTCTGCGCGGTGTGGGCGGGGTTGTCGGTCGCGTTGTCGGCGGCACCGTACGGGTACTCGGCCGGACGCATCGGGTTGTACGCCCTGGCCGGGCTGTCGGGAATCCTGGTCACTCCGGTCGCCGGCGCCTTGACCGACCGGATCGGCGCCGGCCGCGTCGTGGCGCTGGGTCTGACGCTGGCCGGCGTGGCTGCGGCCACGGCGAGCGTCAGCCTGGGCAGCACCCCCGTGCTGCTGGTCTGCCTGGCGGTGTTCGACGCAGGCCTGTTCGCCGCTCAGGTGGCCAACCAGAGCGCCGTGCTCGGCATCGATCCGGTGGCGCCGGCCCGCTTCAACAGCGCCTACATGCTCGTGTACTTCGTCGGGGGCAGCGTCGGGACGGCCTACGGCGCCGCCGCGGTCGACGCGATCGGGTGGCCGGCGACGGCCTTGACGTCGGCCGGGCTCGTCGCGGTGGCCCTGGCCCTCACGGTCATCACGCCGGGCACCAGACCCGGACAGGCGTCGAGGAGCCGTCGTCCCGCGCCGACCAACCTCGATAGGCGGTTAGAATTCACGGATGGAATCGCCCGCCACCCCCCACCCGCTGAGCCTGATCGAGGAGTTCATCAACACGCGAGGGCCGGACGCGGACGAGCTCAGCACCCGCCAGCAGCTCCAGGCGTGGCTGGCCGGACGCGAACTCGCCCCCGCCGGGGCCACGGTCGACGAGGCGGAGCTCGCCCGGGCGACCTCCGTCCGTGAGGGCCTGCGGGCACTGATCGCTGAGAACAACGCCCCGCCCGTGGACAGTCCTCACCCCGACGGGCTGGACCCCCACGCGCGGAGCGACCTCGCGGGGTTCGTCGCGGAGCTGCCACTCGTGCTGGACATCGGTGGGCCCGCACCACGGCTCGCCCCCCGGGCCGGTCTGTCGGCCGTCGACGCGGCCCTGGCCACCCTGGTCGCCGCCGTGCCGGCAGCCGTCGCGGACGGCACGTGGACGCGACTGAAGGCCTGCCGCGAGCCGAGCTGCCGCTGGGCGTTCTACGACCACTCGCGCAACCGCTCGCGGTCGTGGTGCTCGATGGGGCTGTGCGGCAACCGTGCCAAGGGACGCGCGTTCTACCACCGCAACCAGTGATCTCGCGCGTCCTAGGCTGGCGGCGTGGACGACGGCGCGACCCCGCTGGTGCGGACGCTCCTGGCGCTCGAGGCGATCCAGGACCGGCCGGGGGTGACCGCTGCCCAGCTGGCCGACCGGCTCGGCGTCACCGAGCGGGCGGTGCGGCGCTATGTCCTGACGCTGCGCGAGGCGGGTGTGCCGGTCGAGTCCTCCAGGGGGCCGTATGGCGGCTACCGGTTGGGGCGCGGCGCCCGGCTCCCTCCCGTCGTGTTCACCGAGGACGAGGCGATCGCCCTGGTCACGGCGGTCCTGTCGGCCACGGCGGGGCAGCGGCAGGGGACCGACATCCGGCGCGAGGCGCTGGACAAGGTCATCCGTGCGCTCCCGGCCAGGACCCGGCAGCAGGCAGCCGTCGTGCGCGACACCGCCAGCGGGGCGGGACGTCCGGACCCGCTGCCGGAGCCGACCGTCACCAGCGCGCTGGTCGCCGCCATCGCCGAGGGGCGCCGGGTGGAGCTCGACTACCGCAGCGAGTCGGGCCGTACCCACACCTGGCTCGTCGACCCGTGGGCGCTCGTGGTGCGCCACGGCCGGTGGTACCTCCTCGGCCACTCCCACCACGCCCAGGCGACGCGCACGCTGCGCGCCGACCGGGTGGCGCGGGTGACCGTGACGTCCGAGTCCTGCTCCGCCCCAGCCGATCTCGATCCCGTGGCCGCGCTCGAGGAGGCGCTCGGGGCGGGCTGGGAGCTGACGACCCACGTGCGCTTCGAGGCCCCCGTCGAGGAGATCGCCCGCTGGGTCGGCGCCGTCTCCGGCACGCTGACCGCGGTCGAGGGCGGCTGCGAGCTGCGCGGCTCGACCAGCAACGCCGAGATGTATGTCGTCGAGCGCCTCGCCCAGGTCCCGCACCCGTGGCGCATCCTCGGTGGCCCCGAGCTGCGGCAGGCCGCCCGCGACGTGGCCGCCCGCCTCGCCGCGGCTGCGGACTGAGGCGGGCGGGACGGCATACGCGCTGGTGGGGTCAGAGGCCGACCATCGACATCCCGGCCTCGTCGTAGCGCTCCCCGGCGACGCCGACGCGCTCCGCGAGCCCGTCGAGGTCGGCGACGTCGTCCGCGGACAGGGCGACGGCGGTGGAGCCGGCGTTCTCGTCGATGCGCTCGCGGCGACGGGTCCCGGGGATCGGCACGACGAAGGGGTGCTGCGCGAGCAGCCAGGCGAGGGCCACCTGACCCGGCGTGGCACCGCGCTGCTCCGCAAGGGCCTTGACGTGGTCGACGAGGGCCTGGTTGGCGGCGAGGTTCTCGGCCGCGAACCGCGGCACGCGAGCCCGGATCTCACCCTCGCCGAAGGTCGAGTCGGCCGAGACCGTGCCCGTCAGGAAGCCCTTGCCGAGGGGGCTGAACGGCACGAACCCGATGCCCAGCTCGGCGCACGTCGGCAGGACCGCGGGCTCGGGATCGCGCGTCCAGAGGGAGTACTCGCTCTGGACGGCGGTGACGGGGTGGACGGCGTGCGCCCGGCGGATCGTCTCGGCGCCGGCCTCGGACAGGCCGAAGTGCTTGACCTTGCCCTCCTGGACGAGCTCGGCGACGGTGCCCGCGACCTCCTCGATGGGGACGTCCGGGTCGACGCGGTGCTGGTAGAAGAGGTCGATCGCCTCGACGCCGAGGCGGCTCAGCGAGACCTCCGCCACGCGGCGGATCTGCGCGGGGCTGGAGTCGGTGCCCTTCATCTGGCCGTCCTCGATGCGCCAGCCGAACTTCGTGGCCACGACGACCTGGTCGCGGATCGGCGCGATGGCGTCGCCGACCAGCTCCTCGTTGACGTAGGGGCCGTAGACCTCGGCCGTGTCGATGAAGGTGACGCCGTGCTCGACGGCGTAGCGCAGCACGGCGATCATCTCGTCGCGGTCACCCGGGTTGGAGCCGTAGCTCATGGACATGCCCATGGCGCCGAGGCCGATGGCCGACACCTCGAGTCCCTGCCCCAAGGTCCTGGTGTGCATGGCGATCCTCCTGCTCGTCGACGGGTTCGGATGCATCCATCACACACCGATCGAGAGGGGCAGGGGGAGTCCCTGGCGGGAGGGGGTACTCCCAGGGCCTGCCTGGCGTCGCGTCAGTGGCCCGCGCCGAGGTGGCCGGACAGCTGGGCATGACGGGTCGCCGAGGCGGCGTCGAGACCGACGATCTCCACGCGCTTGCCCTTGGCGGCGTACTTCGCCTCGATGGCGTCCAGGGCGGCGACGGTGGAGGCGTCCCAGACGTGGGACCCGGACAGGTCGACGACGACGTGCTCCGGGTCGCCGGCATAGTCGAACTGGTAGACGAGGTCGTTGCTCGAGGCGAAGAACAGCTCGCCGTGGACCCGGTAGACCCGGGTGTCGATCGTGCCGTCTGCGTCCTCGTCGGTCTCTGTCACCCGCTCGACCGTGGAGAAGTGCGCGACGCGGCGCGCGAACACGACGAACGCCGTGTTGACGCCGGCGATCACGCCGTAGGCCAGGTTGTGGGTGGCGACCGTGACGATGACGGTGACGAGCATGACGATCGTCTCGCTCCACGGCATGCGGCGCAGCGTGGACGGGGCGACGCTGTGCCAGTCGAAGGTCGCGACCGAGACCATGATCATGACCGCGACGAGCACCGCCATCGGGATCCGGGCGACGGCGGGGCCGGCCCCCACGACCAGGCCGAGCAGGAAGAGCCCGGCGAGGAAGGTCGAGATCCGGGTGCGGGCGCCGGAGGCCTTCACGTTGATCATGGTCTGGCCGATCATGGCGCAGCCGCCCATCCCGCCGAAGAGCGCGGTGACGATGTTGGCGACGCCCTGCCCCCAGCTCTCGCGGGTCTTGCTCGAGTGGGTGTCGGTGATGCCGTCGACGAGCTTGGCCGTCATCAGCGACTCGAGGAGCCCGACGAGAGCCATGGCGAGCGCGAACGGCCCGATGACCTGCAGGGTCTCTAGGGTGAGCGGGACGTTCGGCAGGAGCAGGGTCGGCAGCGAGTCCGGCAGCTCGCCCTGGTCGCCGACGGTGGGCATGCGCCACCCGGTCACCTGCACGAGGGCGGTGATCAGCACGATGGCGACCAGGGGCGCCGGGACCGCGGTCGTGACGCGAGGCAGGAGCACCAGCACCGCGATGCCGAGGGCGACGAGGGGGTAGACGATCGGGGGGATGGAGGGGCCGACCAGGTGGGGGAGCTGGGCCAGGAAGATCAGGATCGCCAGGGCGTTGACGAAGCCGACCATCACCATGCGGGGGATGAAGCGCATGAGCCTGGCGACGCCGAGCAGGCTGAGGACGATCTGCAGCACCCCGGCGAGCAGCACCGTGGCCAGGAAGTAGTCGATCCCGTGATCGCGGGCGACCGGGGCGATCACCAGGGCGACGGCGCCCGTCGCGGCGGAGATCATCGCCGGACGGCCACCGACGATCGCGATGGTGCAGGCCATCGTGAACGACGCGAACAGCCCCATGCGGGGGTCGACGCCCGCGATGATCGAGAACGAGATGGCCTCGGGGATGAGCGCCAGGGCGACGACGAGCCCGGCCAGCACCTCGGTCTTGAGCCGCCGGGGGTCGCGCAGCGCGGCGAGCGTCGAGGTGTCTCGGTCGCCGGCGTCGGGGACGAGGGGGAAGCCCCGTTCGCCGCCCCGGGTCTCGGTGGCGCTGGGGGTGGTGCTGGCCAAGGATGGCTCCGTCCATGAAAAGGGCCGCAGCGTGAAGCCAGCTGCGGCGGGGTGAGGCTTCGCGATCCTACCTTGACGCCACGTGAGGGTTGCCCCGCTCAGGCCGTATGCCGGGGGCCGGGGAGCGCGTCGTAGCGCTCCGTCAGGACCCTGGCTGCGCTCTCGCGGGCGCGGCAGGTCGACATCGGAACCTGACCGAAAGCACTGCGCGGCAAGGGGTCTCGTCCCAGTGCGGCGGTGCGGGCGTCGTCCCAGCGGACGAGGACCTGCCAGGCGCCGCCGTCCTGCGCGACCTCCCGGACCGTTCCGACGGCGCACAGCTCCTGGCGGCGCGACAGGTAGGCCCAGATCGTGTCGCCCGCTTGCATCGTCCGGAATCCCGAGCGCAGGCACCAGCGGTCGATCTGCTGAGAGCGTCCGATCGCCTCCCAGACCGGGCCGGCATCGGGACGGGTCCGCCAGTCCGGCGGCTGGTGCTCGGCGTGCGCCGCCGGGTCGATCGGCAGCATCCAGTGGGTCCTTGGTGCCTCGGACTGCGCCTGCACGTGCGGCTGCGAGGCGCCCGGCCAGGACGGGCCACGGCGCAGGCGCACCGGGCCTCGGGCCGTCCGCACGTCGACCGGCCGGCCACCCTGGACCACCTCGATCACGCCCTCGTCGGCGAGGTGGGCGGCGGCATCCCGGGTCGGCTGCATCAGGGCCCGCCACGCTTCGCCCCCGAGCCGACGCGCCACCTCGGAGGGGCAGACGGTGACGTCCTGGGACCGGCGGCCGAGCAGGTCGAGGATGCCGCCCCGGAGCTCGGCGTCGCTGGGTGGCGTGGGCATCCCCGCACTCTAGGTCGTCCGCCGGCTCGGGGCGGCCCTCGCCGCCCCGAGCCGTCACCAAGTGCTGCACTCTGGCGGGGCCGGAGATAGCCACCCGTTGCAGGACAACGGAGTTCGCTCTGCGCCCAGCCAGACTGCAGCACTTGGTTTCAGCGGGCGGGGCTACAGGCTTCCGTAGGCCGCCATGACGACCGACAGGCCTCGGTCGTCGCCCATGGGCCCCTGCTCGACCATCTGGTTCATGACATAGGCGACCGCCATACGGGCGTCGAGGTCCACCAGGGCGACCGAGCCGCCCCAGCCGCCCCACGAGCAGGTGCGGCCCTGCACGGCGTAGCCCATCCCATAGGTGATGGGGGCGCCGAGCACCTCGTCCTGGCCGCTGAACTGCACGTCGAGGGCCCGCGCGCAGCCGGCCTCGGACAGCAGCCGGGTGCCGCGCACCTCTCCTCCCGACGCCAGGACCGACTGGACCCTCGCCACGGACCGCGCGTTGCCGATGCCGTTGCCGCTCGGGATGTCGGCGCGGCGCCAGGCGTCGGTGTTGGCGGCCTCGGCCGGGATGGGCGGGTTGCCGGGACCTCGGGCCTCGAGCTCGGGAGCCCGGGTGGAGGCGGGGATGGTCGCGGCGACGCGGTGCGCGTGCTCGTCGGGCAGCCCGATGTGGAAGTCGGCGTCCAGCGGCCCGGCCAGCTCGTCGGCGAAGAACCGGCCGAGGCCACGCCCCGTCACCCGCCGCACCACCCTCGCCGAGCAGGAAGCCCTGCGTGACCGCGTGGTAGGCGCCGACGACGCCAGGCTCGGAGCTCGGCTCCTGCTCGGAGAGCAGCGAGGTCACGGCGGACCAGTCGTAGAGCTGCTCGAGCGTGAGCTGCTCGGTCCAGGTCGGGAGCCCGGCCGTGTGGCCGAGGACGTGCCGGACGAGCACGCCGCCCTTGCCGGCGGCGGCGAACTCGGGCCAGTACGTCGCCACGGGGGCGTCCAGGTCGATCGCTCCGCGGTCGGCCAGCAGCAGGACGCACAGCGCGGTCATGGTCTTGGTCGTGGACCACACGGTGGTGATGGTGTCTCGCTCCCACGGGACGGTGCCGGCCGCGTCGGCGTCGCCGCCCCAGAGGTCGACCACCGGCTCGCCGTCGATGTAGACGGCCGCGGAGGCGCCGGCGCCGTCCTTGTCCAGTGACGCCGCGAGCGCGTCGCGGACTGCGTCGAAGCGGGGTTGGCACGTGCCGTCGACGGAGACCATCCCTCAGGGTCCACCCGTGAGGGTGGCGGGCGCGACCGAGTTGTTCGGCGTCGGGCGCGCCGCCCGGGAAGTCGACGGGATGCCATCCTGGGGGCGTGCGACCACGAGGGTATGTCGGTGTCGTCGGCCCGGGTGCGGCCACGTCGGAGCAGGTGCAGCAGGCAGTCACGGTCGGCCGGCTGCTCGCCGAGCAGGGACTGGTCGTGGTCACCGGCGGTCTCGGCGGGGTGATGGCCGGAGCAGCGCGAGGGTGCGCCCAGGCCGGTGGGACGAGCCTCGGGCTCCTGCCCGGCGACGACCGCTCCGCCGCCAACCCGCACCTGTCGGTCACCATCCCGACCGGCCTCGGCGAGATGCGCAACGCCCTGCTCGTCCGTGCCTGCGACGCGGTGGTCGCGGTGGGCCACAGCTGGGGGACGGTCAGCGAGATCGCGCTCGCGGCGCGCACCGGCGTGCCGGTGGTGCTGCTGGACGGGCTGCGGTTGTTCAACGAGGTGCCGGTCGACGGCGACGACGTCCGCGCGCCCCGGCACGCGGTGTCGCCCGAGGATGCCGTGTCGAGCGTGCTCGGGGATCTGGGGCTCGAGACCTCGCCTGCTCGTGAGGGTGGCGAGCCGGCATACGACGGCTGGGTGCTTGGCGTCGACGGGGCCCGGGGCGGGTGGACCGGCGCGCTCCTGCCCGTGTCCGGCGCGGGGACGGTGCGGATCGTGGCCGGGGCCGACCTGCGGACCGTGATCGACCGGGTCGATCACGGCGCTGTGCACGTCGAGCTCGTCGCGGTCGACGCGCCGATCGGCCTGCCGGACACCGGGCGCCGCAGGGCGGACGTCGAGGTGCGCGGGCGGCTGGGCCCGCGCGCCGGCTCGGTCTTTGCGACCCCCGTGCGTGACGCGCTGGCGGCCGAGTCGTATGCCGAGGCCCGCCGGATCAGCGTCGCCCGCACGGGCGGGACCAGCCTGGCCGCGCAGAGCTATGCCATGCGCAGGGCCATCCTGGACGTCGACGCCTACGTGCGCGGGGAGGGGCCGACCCTGCCGGTGGTCGAGGTGCACCCCGAGCTGTGCTTCGCGATCATGGCGGGCGCGCCGCTGGCCTCGAGCAAGAAGACTCCCGAGGGGCTGCGCGAGCGCGAGGGTCTGCTCCTGGCCCAGGGGATCCGCCTGCCGCGGGACCTCGACCTCGGTCGGCGTGGTGCCGACGACGTCCTCGACTCCGCCGCCGCGGCCTGGAGCGCGGCGCGCGTCGTCCGCGGGGAGGCCGTCCGCCACCCCGCGCAGCCCGAGCGCTTCAGCGACGGCATCGACGCCGCGATCTGGGTCTGACCCGTCGCCCTCCGACGCCGGGGAACAAAGGCGTGACCGACGGAGTTGAGCCGGATAGACTCAAGTTCACTGACAAGAGCTTGCACATGGATCGCAGGCGGTCATACCTTGAGTGCTGACGACTCAACATCCGCTAGTCAACAAGGAGAGCCACACATGGCACGTGCAGTCGGTATCGACCTCGGCACCACCAACTCCGCCGTCTCCGTCCTCGAGGGCGGCGAGCCGGAGATCATCGCCAACGCCGAGGGCGGTCGCACGACCCCGTCGGTCGTGGCGTTCAGCAAGAACGGCGAGGTGCTCGTCGGCGAGATCGCCAAGCGCCAGGCCGTCACCAACGTCGACCGCACCATCCGCTCGGTCAAGCGCCACATGGGCACGGACTGGAAGCAGGAGATCGACGGCAAGGACTACACCGCGCAGGAGATCAGCGCCCGCACGCTGATGAAGCTCAAGCGCGACGCCGAGTCCTACCTCGGCGAGCCCGTCACGGACGCGGTCATCACCGTCCCGGCGTACTTCGACGACGCCGAGCGCCAGGCCACCAAGGAGGCCGGCGAGATCGCGGGTCTCAACGTCCTGCGCATCGTCAACGAGCCGACCGCGGCCGCGCTGGCCTACGGCCTGGACAAGGGCAAGGAGGACGAGCTCATCCTCGTCTTCGACCTCGGCGGTGGCACCTTCGACGTGTCCCTCCTCGAGGTGGGCAAGGACGCCGAGGACGGCTTCGCGACCATCCAGGTCCGCGCCACCAACGGCGACAACCGCCTCGGCGGCGACGACTGGGACGACCGGATCGTCAAGCACCTCCTGACCCAGGTCAAGAACAACACCGGCGTCGACCTGTCCAAGGACAAGATCGCCATGCAGCGCCTCAAGGACGCCGCCGAGCAGGCCAAGAAGGAGCTGTCCACCGCGACCAGCACCAACATCAACCTGCAGTACCTCTCGATGGGTGAGAACGGCCCGATCCACCTGGACGAGACGCTCACGCGCACCCAGTTCGAGCAGATGACCGCGGACCTGCTGGAGCGCACCAAGGCGCCCTTCCACAGCGTCATCAAGGACGCGGGCATCTCCGTCGGGGACATCGCGCACGTCGTCCTCGTGGGTGGCTCGACCCGTATGCCGGCCGTGTCCAACCTGGTCAAGGAGCTCACGGGCAAGGAGCCCAACAAGGGTGTCAACCCCGACGAGGTCGTGGCCATGGGCGCGTCCCTGCAGGCCGGTGTCCTCAAGGGCGAGCGCAAGGACGTCCTGCTGATCGACGTCACGCCGCTGTCCCTGGGCATCGAGACCAAGGGTGGGCTGTTCACCAAGCTCATCGAGCGCAACACGGCCATCCCGACCAAGCGCTCCGAGGTCTTCACCACCGCCGACGACAACCAGCCGTCCGTGCTGATCCAGGTCTTCCAGGGCGAGCGCGAGCTGGCCCAGCAGAACAAGGGTCTCGGCACCTTCGAGCTCACCGGCATCGCCCCGGCCCCCCGCGGCATGCCCAAGATCGAGGTGACCTTCGACATCGACGCCAACGGCATCGTGCACGTGTCCGCCAAGGACCAGGGCACGGGCAAGGAGCAGTCGATGACGATCTCGGGCGGCAGCGCGCTGTCCAAGGACGAGATCGACCGCATGGTCAAGGACGCCGAGGCGCACGCCGACGAGGACAAGAAGCGGCGCGAGGAGGCCGAGGCTCGCAACAACGCCGAGCAGCTCGTCTACTCCACCGAGAAGTTCCTCGCCGACAACGCCGACAAGCTCCCCGAGGACGGCCGCAAGCCCGTCGACGAGTCCCTCAAGGACCTCAAGGACGCGCTGGCCGCCGAGGGCACCTCGTCCGAGGACATCTCCACCAAGGCCACCACGCTCTCCGAGGAGTCCCAGAAGCTCGGCGCCGCGCTCTACGCGCAGCAGTCCGACGAGGGCGCCGCGGGTGCGGGTGCTGCCGGAGCCGGCGCGGCGGGTGGCGCGGCCGGCGCCGGCCAGGCCAAGGCCGATGACGACGTCATCGACGCCGAGGTCGTGGACGACGACACGGACAAGAAGTGACGGACGACACCACCGGCCGCGTGGGCTCTCCCGAGGGGGAGCCCACCGGCCCGGTGATCCGGGACAAGCGACGCATCGACCCCGCCACGGGCGAGGTGCGCCAGCCGGCCCCCGACACCCCCACACCCACCTCGAGCGACGACAGGGAGACCCCGATGTCCGACCCGTCAGACCAGCACGAGCCCGGTGACCAGCAGAGCGGCATGCCGCAGGACCCGTTCTCGGCCGAGGAGTCGGCCCTGCACGAGGCCGAGGTCGGCGCGGCCGAGGCGGACGCCGCGGCCGAGCGGGCCAAGGCCGACGGCGAGCACCCCGACACGGTGCTGGCCGCCGAGCGGCTCGCCGACCTGCAGCGCCTGCAGGCCGAGTACGTCAACTACAAGCGGCGCGTCGACCGCGACAAGGTCCTGCTCAAGGACCTGGGCGCCGCCTCGGTGATCGAGGCGCTCATGCCGGTCCTGGACGAGATCGCGCTGGCCCGCCAGCACGGCGACCTCGGCGAGGGCACGCCCTTCGCGTCGATCGCCGACAAGCTGCAGCAGGCCCTCGGCCGCTTCGGCCTCGAGGCCTACGGCGCGCCGGGCGACGAGTTCGACCCGGCCCTGCACGAGGCCCTGATGCACGTCCAGGCGGAGCTCCCCGAGGGAGCCACCACCACGACGGTCGTCCAGGTCCTGCAGCCCGGCTACCGGCAGGGCGACCGCGTGCTGCGCGCAGCCCGCGTCTCGGTCGCCGACCCGCAGTAGCACCGCCCACGCCGGCCCGCCAGCACGACTGGCGGGCCGGCCGGGCACCACCCCCTTTGCGTAGCACCTTCGACCCATGGAAGGAGTCGCCGATGGCCAGTCAGGACTGGTTCGAGAAGGACTTCTACGCCACGCTCGGCGTGGCCGAGGACGCCGACGCGGCGACCGTCAAGCGCGAGTACCGCAAGCTCGCCCGCAAGCTGCACCCGGACCAGAACCCCGGTGACGAGGCGGCCGAGCAGCGGTTCAAGGAGATCGGCGAGGCCTACGCGGTCCTCTCCGACGCCGAGCAGCGCAAGCAGTACGACGCCATCCGCCAGATGGCCCACGGCGGAGCGCGATTCGCCCCCGGGGCCGGCGGCAACGGCGGCTTCGAGGACGTCTTCAGCAACCTGTTCACCGGCGGTGGCGCGGGCGGCCCCGGCATGCGGTTCACCACGAACGGCGGACCCGGGGGCGGCCAGCCGGACATGGAGGACCTCCTGCGCATGTTCGGCGGGGGAGGGGGCCAGAGCCCCTTCGGCCAGGGATACGGCGCGTATGGCGCCCCCACCGGCCCGCGGCCCGGCGCCGACGTCGAGGCCACCGTCACCATCGGCTTCCCCGAGGCGGTGCGCGGCGACACCGTCACGCTGACCGCCGCCGACGGCGAGCGCATCACCACCCGGATCCCCGCAGGGGTCAAGGACGGCCAGCGCATCCGGCTCCGCGGCAAGGGCGGCCTCGGCGACCCGCAGGCACCCCGCGGCGACCTCTTCCTCAACGTCACCGTCACGCCGCACGAGGTGTTCGGCCGGGACGGCGACAACCTGACCGTCGAGGTCCCCGTGACCTTCGCGGAGGCGGCGCTGGGCGCCACCATCAAGGTGCCCACCCTGGGCGGAGACCTCGTCGGCGTCAGGCTCGGTGCCGGCACCCAGAGCGGCCAGCGGCTGCGGGTCAAGGGCCGCGGCATCGCCACCAGGTCAGCGACCGGCGACCTGATCGTCACCGTGCACGTCGTGGTCCCGCAGCGGCTCACCGACGAGGCCCGGGCCGCCGTCGAGGTCCTGGCCGCGGAGGACGCCGAGACCGACGTCCGCGCCGACCTGCGGGCCCGCGCCGCGAGGGCGTGATCTCGTGCCCGGCCGCGAGCGACGCGAGTTCGTCCCCGACGACGACGCACCCATCTTCGTGATCTCGGTGGCGGCGCAGCTGGCGGGCATGCACGCGCAGACGTTGCGGCAGTACGACCGGCTCGGCCTCGTCGTGCCCAAGCGGTCCGGGGGCGGCGGGCGGCGCTACAGCGCGCGTGACGTCGCCCAGCTGCGCGAGGTGCAGTGGCTCTCCCAGGAGGAGGGCGTGAGCCTGGCCGGCATACGGCGGATCCTCGACCTCGAGAGCCACGTCAGCGCCCTCGAGGCGAGGCTCGCGGACGCTCTGTCCGAGGTCGAGCAGCTGCGCCCTCAGGCGTTGTACGGCCACCGTGTGTTCGCCGCGGGTCGCCGCGGCGACGTCGTGGCCATGCCACCCGGTCAGCGTCCGCGGGTCGCCCGCTCGACCAGCCAGGCCCTGGTCGTCTGGCGCCCCGACGCGCCGCGCTGAGGCCTACTGGGCCGGCGCGGCGATCTCCCGCGTCGTCAGGGCGGTCTGCATGATGGCGTAGATGTTCTCGGGCCGACGAGCGTCGTAGGCCTGACCGTCGGGGACCGCGGCCGCGATGCGCTGCAGCGCACCGAGATTCGCGTCCTGGCTGATCGCGATCAGCACGAGCCGCACCGGCCGGGCGCTGTCCTTGCCGGCCTGCCTCAGGTTGGCGATCAGCTGCGCCTCGCTGATGGAGCTGGGGTCCTCGTTCTTGCCGTCCGTCAGCAGCACGAGAGCGTTGGCGTAGTCCGGCTGGTAGGTGCGCTGCAGCTGCTGGTAGCCCGCCCAGATCGTGTCGTGGACCGCGGTGCCGTTGGCGCGCTGCCACTGCAGGCCCATCGCCGAGCGCGCGAGGGCCTCACGCTGGGTCAGGGGTCCCGCCGTCGCGTCGATGCGTCTGATCGGGACCCGCTCGACCCAGTCCTTGGGCTGCGAGGCGTGCGCGAGGTCGAAGGTCCACAGGCCGATCTGGCTGCTCGGCGGGAACTTCTCGAGGGCCTTGAGCGCGGCCCCGGACGCGAGCTGGAGGCGGTTCATGCCGGGGATCGCTGGCTTCTTCATCGACTCGGAGGTGTCGATGACCGCCAGCATGCGGGTCTGTCGGGACATGGTGACCCACGTGCGCAGGGCGGTGTCGGCGTCGCTGGCGCGCGGTGTCGATATGACCTTGGGGAGGCTGGCGGGCACACCGGCGAGGTCGGGGCCGTCGGACTCGCCGATCCGGAACCCCGCCTTGCGGAGCGCGTCGACCGACTGGGCGTCGGCCAGGGCGTCCTGCAGCTTGGCGACGGCGGCCGCAGACGGGGCGTTCTTGCCGGCCACGGTCACCATGCGGTAGTCGAGCTGGGGCGTGGCGTCGCTGGGGGTCATCGCCCGCAGCGGCGTCTTGGGGTTGGCCTGGTTGAGGTGGGCGAGCTGCTGCTCGGAGGTGGGGAAGGCAGGCGCGGACGCGGCCGGCGTCAGGGCCTGTCGCCTCAGGTCGGCCTCGTCGACCGTGCTGCGGGACAGGGTCAGCAGGAGACCCTGCAGCGCTCGGGCGTCCTGCGGCGAGGAGGCGACGGCCTGCTTGGCGCCGAGCAGGGCGAGCAGGGACGGGGTGCTCCGCTCCGGGCTCGCGACCTTGAGGGGGACGGCGCGCTGCGCGATCAGCTGGGACCACGTGAGCGGTCCGGGGCGCGCCGTGCCGGCGGCGCCGCGCGGTATGGCGAAGACGACCGGCGACGTCGCGACGACGGGCCCCATGTCGAGCTTGGTGCTGGGAGCGGCGGACGTGACGCGCTCGGCCCACAGGCTGGAGTCGGGGATCCACACCTGCGTGCGGTCGTCCGCCCCGCTCATGAGGCCGGACGCGGTCGCGGACGAGCTCTGCACGTCGACGGTGTAGTCGATGCAGTCGTCGCCGCGCGTCTCCTGCCGCTGGGTCACCTGGCCCAGCACGGGAGCCAGCTCCTCGGTGGTGGTGACGCGCATCGGCGTGACCGAGGAGCAGGCCGACAGGCCGGTGCGCGGTGACGTCGAGCCTGCGGCGGCGTCCCCGGGTGAGTCGTCGTTGACCAGTGCGGCCGCCCCCGCGATGCCGACGACGGCAGCGATGGGCAGGGCGAGGACCGCGACCTTGGGGACGGTCCGCGGGGCAGAGTGGCGTCCCATGGCGGCAATGTAGCCGAGGGGGGGCAGCCGGCGCCCGGGTTGCCGTCTTCAGGCGTGCAGGTGAAGGCCCAAGCGTCGTAACCGGATACGCTGCGTGATGAAGGTCGGCGGATCCGTCACCGTGGGTGTGCCGTTCCGACCCGCACGGCCCTACAGGATCGGCACCTGGGCCCGGGTGCGCTCGACCAGGTCCAGGTCGACGTCGACCACCAGCAGGTCCGGCGACCCACCGAGTCGCGCCCGCACGGCACCCGTCGGGTCGACGACGGCGCTGCGCCCGATGCCAAGGGGCTTCCGGACGGAGTCGGGCCGCCAGGCCTGTCCGGCGGCCACCAACCAGGCCTGGGAGTCGTGCGCCCGTGCGGCCGTCAGCAGGTCCCACTGCTGCGCCTTGCCCGGACCGTCGCCCCAGGAGGCGGGCAGCGCGACGAGCTCCACGCCCGCTCGGCCGAGCTCGGTGAACTGGTCCGGGAAGCGCACGTCGAAGCAGGTCGCCAGCCCCACGCGAACGCCGTCGACCTCCACGCTGACGTAGCCCGACCCCGGAGCGACCGTCTCGGACTCCGTCGTGGTGTAGGCGTCGAACAGGTGCACCTTGCGGTAGGTGGCCTCCGCGTGCGGCCCCGTGAGCAGGAGGGTGTTGTGCACCCGCCCGTCGTCGGCGGGCTCGAACATCCCTGCCACCACGGTGATCTCGTGCCGCTGCGCCGCCTCGCGCAGGGCCTCGGCGAAGGGGCCGTCGAGGGGCTCCGCGTGCGGGCCCAGCGGCACGGCGAAGGTCATCATCGTCGCCTCGGGGAGGACGACCAGCCGGGCGCCGGCCTCCGCAGCCTCGGCCACCAGGCGGCAGGCCTGCTCGAGGTTGTGCTGCTTGTCGTCGGTGCTGGCGAGCTGCCCGGCCGCGACGCGCCAGCGCCTCACGACCGCCCCAGCCCGACGCAGGCGGCCTCGAACGCGGTGTAGGACGTGGGGTCGAACGGCACGAACCGCACCAGGTCGATCCCGTCCCGGGAGTGAGCCGCGACCGTCGTCAGGGCGATGCGCGCGACGTCGGCGACCTTCCAGCCATAGGCGCCCGCGCTCACCGCCGGGAAGGCGATCGTCCGGACGCCCAGCTGCTGCGCGACGTCCAGCGAGCGGGTGTAGCACGACGCCAGCAGCCGGGGGTCGATCTGTCCCTCGTGCCGGTTGGGGCCGACGGTGTGGATGACATAGCGGCAGGGCAGGTCGCCCGCGCCCGTGGCGACGGCGTCACCGACGTGCAGGCCCTCGGGGTAGTCCGTGGCCCGCAGGTGACGGCACTCCTCGCGCAGCGTGGGCCCCGCGGCGCGATGGATCGCCCCGTCCACGCCACCGCCACCCATGAGGGAGGAGTTCGCGGCGTTGACGATCGCGTCCACCGCCTGGGTGGTGATGTCGCCCTGCACGATCTCGATGCCAGCCATGGCTCCCAGCCTACGACGGCGGTCGCCGGGCGGCCCCGGAACCACCCCGTCCCGCAGCGGTCGCGCGGCGTTCACCGTCCAGGGCCGGCCTGGACGCCTGGGCCACCTAGCGTCCTGGAGAACCCGCTGCCAGCAGAGAGGCCCGTGACATGTGCCGCGACGGCTCCCCCCAGCAGGACCATCAGCCGCTTCCCCACGTCTGGGACGAGCCGGTCACGCCCCTCCCGACCGCCACGGGTGCGAGCCATCGCAGCGTCCTGACGGCCGCGGGGGCCGCGGGGGCCGCGGCTCTCGGAGCCGGTCTGCTGCCCGGGGTCCTCGCGGCGCCGGACGCCGGTGCCGCACCCGCCGGGCGGCGGCCGCGCCACGACCGTTACGACTGGCTCGTCGGCGACCACCACGTCCACACGGTGTTCTCGCACGACGCGAAGTACCTCGTCGAGACGCAGGTCGCGCGGGCCCACGAATTCGGCGTCGACTGGATGGTGTTCACCGAGCACTCCAACGTCGGGCACCACGACAAGGGCGCGCACCTGGAGCGCCAGGTCCTGCAGCGGATGCGGCGCCAGTACCCCGACCTGCTCATCTACCAGGGCCTGGAGTGGTACATCCCGGCGGCCGAGCACTGCACCGTCATGGTCGCGCCCGGCGACAACGACGCCGATCTGCTGCGCCAGTTCGAGAGGCTGTGGGACGGCAAGCTCAACCGGTGGGAGAAGCCCACCCCCGGGACCCCGCAGGTCGCCGAGTGGGAGGCCAAGGCGGTCGAGGCGCTGCGATGGCTCGCGGCCGAACGGCGCCGTGGCGTCGTCGACGACGTGCTGGTCCTCGCCAACCACCCGCTGCGGCTGGGCATCGACTCGCCGCACGAGCTGCGCGCCTGGCGTGACGCCGCCCCCGAGATCATGATCGGCATGGAGGGGGCCCCGGGGGCACAGGCGGGTGCCTTCGGGACCAACCGGGCGCCCGGCTACCAGCGCGGGGAGTACGAGAACGCGCCCTCGGCCTACTCCTGGCCGGGCTACCCGCTCGAGGCCTATCGCACGAGGGGCGGTTTCGACTGGGCCAGCTCGGTCGTCGGTGGCCTCTGGAACTCCCTGCTGGCCGAGGGCCAGGCCCTACTGGATCACCACCAACTCCGACCACCACAACGAGTCGCGCGACCGCACCACGGTCGGCGCGTACCCGCCCGGCGAGACCTTCGACACCCTGGGCCGTCGCCCCGACCCCGTCCCCACCGCCGATCCCCAGGGGGGCGGTGACTACTGGCCCGGTAAGTTCAGCCGCAACCACACGGGCGTCGAGCGTCGCAGCTACCGCGCCGTCATGCAGGCCCTGCGCGAGGGCCGCAGCTGGGTCGACCACGGGCACCTGGTCAACCGCGTCGAGGTCGAGGTCACCGGTGGCGGACCGGCGGGTCGCGGTCGCGGCCATGCGGGTGGCCGGCAGGTCAGCGCCACGCTCGGCGGCCGCATCCGCGTCCGCCGCGGCTCCAGCATCACCCTGACGGTCACCGTCCACCCCACGACCTATCGCAACGCCTGGGGGATCCTGCCGCAGCTCGCGCACGTGGACGTGATCCAGGGGAGGGTCACCGGGCCCGCGACCGACCGCGACACCTGGCGGGCGCCCGGCACCCGCGTGGTGCGCACCTGGGACACCGGCGGCCGCCGCGGACCCGTCACGCTGCGCCTCGAGCTCGTCGCGGAGCACTCGGGCTACCTGCGCCTGCGCGGCAGCGACGGCAACCGCCACGGCGTCGGCCCGCTCGGGGCCGCCGTCGATCCCCACGGTCCGGTCCCGCACGACGGGACCCCGGACGCCGGGAACCCCTGGGCCGACACGTGGTTCTACACCAACCCGTGTTCGTCGACGTGGTCTGAGCCCTCTCCACCCCGGCATACGGCAGGTCACATGAGCGCGGAGGTGAGGCGGCAGAAGCCGTCCGCGACCTGCTCGTGCCACGGCCGACGTCTCCACTCCGCGAGGTCCAGCCTGCGCGAGCGGGACCGCAGCTGATCCTCGAAGGCCTCCAGGTCCTGGGCGAACTCGCGCCCCTCGACGAGGGCCGACACCTCGAGGTTGAGGGTGAACGAGCGCATGTCCAGGTTGGACGACCCGATGACCGAGGTCTGGCCGTCGACCGTGAGGGTCTTGGCGTGCAGGACGTAGGGCTGGGGATACATCCAGATCTCCACGCCGGCGTCCAGCAGGATCTCGTAGTAGGACCGCTGGGCGTGGTGCACCAGGAACTGGTCGCCCTGCTCCGACACGAACAGCTCGACCTTGAGCCCCTGCTGGGCCGCGGTCGTGACCGCCATCAGCAGCGACTCGTCCGGCACGAAGTAGGGACTGATCATGCGCACCGAGTGCAGGGCGTTGTAGATCAGGGCGTTGAACAGCTTGAGGTTGTTCTCGGCCTCGAAGCCCGGGCCGCTGGGCACGCACTGGGCGTAGAGGTCGCCGGTCGCCCGCACCTCCGGGAGCCCCTGCGTGGAGCCGACGTCGAGGAGCTCGTCGGTCTCGGAGTACCAGTCGGTGCGAAAGACCGCGTCCAGCTCGAGCACCACCGGTCCGGTGAAGCGCGCCATGATGTCGATCCACTCGCGCCCGAGCCGGCGGTTGCGCCGCTTGCCGTAGCGCGCGTCGATGAGGTTCTGCGAGCCGATGTAGCCCACGGCGCCGTCGATGATGAGCAGCTTGCGGTGGTTGCGCAGGTCGGGGCGCAGGATCTCGCGCTTGAACGGCGTGAACGGGAGCATCCGGGCCCACTGGGCACCTATGGCGTCGAGGCGCTTGATCGTCCGGCGGTAGCCCGGGATCCGCAGGGAGGCCAGGTGGTCGAACAGGACCCGCACCTCGACCCCACGGGCCACGGCCCGCTCGAGGGCCGCGAAGACCGGTGTCGTCGTCTCGTCGAGGCTGAGGATGTAGAACTCGGCGTGGACGTACTCGCGGGCGAGGTCGATCTCCTCGGCCATCATCTCCAGCGACCGGACGTAGTCCGTCTCGACGGTGGCGTCCGACCCCGCGACCATCGGCATGGCGCCGAGTCGCCGGTTCATCCGGGCGAGGGGCTCCAGCCACGGCGGCGCCGAGTCCGGCCCCTGGGTGTCCATGTCGGCCGTGCGCTGCAGGATCACCTCCGACACGCGGCGCTGCTTGTTGCGGCGGCGGCGGGGCAGCTTGGGCGACCCGATGAGGATGAACGCGAAGAGCCCGAGGAACGGGATGAAGAAGATCGCGAGCAACCAGGCCACGGCGCTCGAGGGCCGGCGGTTGTTGGACACGACCGAGGCCGCCACCACGCGGAACGCCAGGTCGAGCAGCACCAGCAGCTCGACGCCGAGGTTGCCCGGCGTGGGTGGCCAGTCGAACCATGCGAACCAGCCGAGCCACCAGTCCATGCTCACCTCCTCCGGACGCAGGACCACCTCGCGTGCCGAGTCTGGCACGCGAGGTGGTGGGGGGTGGGGTCTGCGTCAGCGGGTCACTCCTCGCGGCGTCGCCGTGCCTCGTCGAGGTCGACGGGCCAGCCGCCCTCGCGCAGGCGCTCGCCGACGCGGTGCATCTCCTCCTCGGTGGGGAGCTCGTCGATGACCCTCGTGATGCCGACGCCCACGTCGATCTTGCCCGCCGGCACCATGCCACGACGGACCAGCTCCTGACCGAGCTCGTCGACCTCGTCGTCGGTCAGCCGTCTGCGCAGCAGCGCGAGCAGGGGTTGGTAGTCGGTGTCGGGGACACCGCCGGGGTAGCCGGCGCGCAGCCAGTTGAGCGCGCGCTCGATGAACGAGGTCATGGCCGGTTCCTCAGAGATCGGGGGCTCTCCATCATGGCCTCAGCCGCTGCCGGGCGACGGGTTGCCGACGGCGTCGTCGTGCGGGTCGTGCTGGGCGTGCGGGTCGTGCTGGGCGACCGGCTCGGCCGCGGCCGCCCCCGTCGCGAGCGGCCACCCGCCAGCGGCGAGCCGGCCGGCCACCCGGGCGATGTCCTCCTCGGAGGGCTTCTCCATCGCGACGCGGCGGATGCCGGCCGCGATCTCCTCGCGGCTGATCTCGGAGTCGGGGACGCCGCGGTCCTTGCGGAGGGCGACGGCGATCTCGGCCACCTCGGTCTCGGTGAGGTCGCGGTGCAGGATGCCGAAGAGTGCCACGTAGTCCGACTGCGGGACGCCCTGGGGGTAGCCGCCGCGCAACCAGCCGAGGAGTCGGGTGAAGGGATTGGTGGTCATCGGGGAGGCGATCAGTGCTTGTCGACGAGCACGGGGAAGATGTGCTCGAAGCTGACGGACTTGCCGAAGCCGGACGCCACGATGATGGTGATGCCGAGCAGGACGGCTGCCGCCACGAGGGCGAAGCAGAGGATGCCCAGGGCTCGGCCGACCGGGTGCGGCGACGCCGTGGTGTCGATCTCGGCCGCGCCTCCCACGCCGTAGGCCATGGACCGGATCCCGAGGGCGAACAGGGCAGGCAGTCCGGCGCCGAGGAGCAGCCCGACGGCCAGGACCTTCCACGCCGCGTCGAAGAGCAGCCCGAGGTTGTGCAGCATGACGAACTCCTCTCAGCGAGCCGAGCGCGAGGACGCGAGCGCGTCGGCCGTCTCGGCCGGCACGCCGGAGGCGTCCCACTCGTCGTTGACGTTGTTGTGGTCGACCGGCGCCTGGCGGGACCGGTGGTACATGTAGCCGGCGAGGCCGCACAGGATGGCGAAGATCGTGATGACCCCGAGGAGCCCGCCGAGGGCGTGGCCGATGAACCACATGATCGCCCCCACGGCGGCCGCCGCGGGGAGGGTGATGAGCCAGGCGGCGACCATGCGGGCCGCGACGCCCCAGCGGACCTCGGCGCCCTTCTTGCCGATGCCGGTGCCGAGGATCGAGCCGGTGGCGACGTGCGTCGTCGAGAGCGCGAAGCCCAGGTGGCTAGAGGTGAGGATGACGGCGGCCGACGCAGACTCGGCCGCCATGCCCTGCGGCGAGGCGATCTCGACGAGACCCTTGCCGAGCGTGCGGATGATGCGCCAGCCGCCGAGGTAGGTGCCGAGCGCGATGGCGACGGCGCAGGAGAACTTGACCCAGAAGGGCACGGAGTGGGTGTCGGTGTGGGACCCGTAGCCGATGAGGGCCAGGGTGATGACGCCCATGGTCTTCTGCGCGTCGTTGGTGCCGTGGGCCAGGGAGACGAGCGAGGCCGAGCCGATCTGGCCCCAGCGGAAGCCGGACTCCTTCCACCGCTCGTTGACGCCCTCGGTGATCTTGTAGATCAGCCAGGTGCCGGACGCCGCGATGACGGCGGCGATCACGGGGGACAGGAGCGCCGGCATGATCACCTTGCCGACGACGCCGTCGAGCTTGCTGCCGTCGCCGTTCCACTTGACGCCGGCCCAGCCGATGGCGGCGATGGTCGAGCCGATCAGGCCGCCGAAGAGCGCGTGCGACGAGCTGGACGGCAGGCCGAGGAGCCAGGTCAGGAGGTTCCAGACGATGCCGCCGATGAGGCCCGCCAGCACGATGAGCAGGAGCGCCTGGCCGTGGTCGGCCATGAGGGTCGTGATCGGGGACCCGTCCTTGTTCTGGATCTTGATGACGGCGTTGGTGACCGTGAGGGCGACCTCCACGCTGAGGAAGGCGCCGATGAGGTTGAGGATGCCGGAGAGGGCGACCGCGGTCTTGGGCTTGAGGGCACCGGTCGCGATGGACGTCGCCATCGCGTTGCCGGTGTCGTGGAAGCCGTTGGTGAAGTCGAAGGCCAGAGCCGTGATGACCACCAGCACGAGGAGGATGAGGGAAACGTCCACGGGACCTATTGTGCGGCGCGAAACCACGACCGCGAACCGGGGGCCTGACGCCGCGGCGTGCAGTCACCAGCTGTTCACCCTGATGTCGCACGATGTTCGGCCGTCGGAACGGCTCGGTGGCCGACGCATTCAGGGTTGAGCGGAATAGGCTCAACTCTGTCGAGGTTGCACCAGGTGAGGCCGGGCCTTCCGGCATACACCCCTTGTCCGTCCCACTAGAGGAGCCGCCCCACATGGAGCTGACCACCAAGTCGGCCGAGGCCGTCAACGCGGCCGTGCACGACGCCACCGCAGCGCACCACGCGCAGGTGGAGCCCGCCCACCTCCTGCTCGCCCTGCTCGGCCAGCAGGACACCACCACCGGACCGCTGATCACCGCGTCCGGCGCCGACCCGCAGGCCGTGGGCCGCGCCGCCGCCCAGGTGCTCGCCGGCCTCCCGACCGTGTCCGGGTCCACCAGCACCCCCGGGGCCTCCCAGGCCACCGCGTCCGTCCTGCAGCAGGCCGGCAACGCGGCCGCGGCGATGGGCGACACCTACATCTCGACCGACCAGCTGCTGGCGGCGGTCGCCCGCGCCGGACGCTTCGGCCTCGACCCCGACGCGATCGAGGCGCAGATCCCCCAGGTCCGTGGCGGCCGCAAGGTCACGTCCGCGACGCCCGAGGGCACCTTCGAGGCCCTCGAGAAGTACGGCACGGACCTGACCCAGGTGGCCCGCGACGGCAAGCTCGACCCGGTCATCGGCCGTGACTCCGAGATCCGCCGCGTCGTGCAGGTCCTGTCCCGGCGCACCAAGAACAACCCCGTCCTCATCGGGGACCCCGGCGTCGGCAAGACGGCCGTCGTCGAGGGCCTCGCCCAGCGCATCGTCGCCGGGGACGTCCCGGAGAGCCTGCGCAACAAGCGGCTCATCTCCCTCGACCTCGGTGCGATGGTCGCCGGGGCCAAGTACCGCGGCGAGTTCGAGGAGCGGCTCAAGGCCGTCCTCGACGAGATCCGCCAGTCCGACGGCGAGATCGTCACCTTCATCGACGAGATCCACACGATCGTGGGCGCCGGCGCCTCCGGCGACTCGTCCATGGACGCGGGCAACATGCTCAAGCCCCTCCTGGCCCGCGGCGAGCTGCGGCTCATCGGCGCGACCACCCTGGACGAGTACCGCGAGAACATCGAGAAGGACTCGGCCCTGGAGCGGCGCTTCCAGCAGGTCTTCGTGGGCGAGCCGTCCGTCGAGGACACCGTCGCGATCCTGCGTGGGCTCAAGGAGCGCTACGAGGCGCACCACAAGGTCGCGATCTCCGACTCGGCCCTCGTGGCCGCGGCCGCGCTGTCCGACCGCTACATCACCGGCCGCAAGCTCCCCGACAAGGCCATCGACCTCGTCGACGAGGCGGCGTCGCGGCTGCGCATGGAGATCGACTCCTCGCCCGTCGAGATCGACGAGCTCCGCCGCCAGGTCGACCGCCTCAAGATGGAGGAGCTGCACCTGGAGCAGGAGACCGACGACGCCTCTCGCGAGCGGCTGGCGCGGCTCCGCAAGGAGATCGCCGACCGCAGCGAGGAGCTCGCGGGTCTCAACGCCCGCTGGGAGGCCGAGAAGGCCGGCCTCAACCGGGTCGGTGAGCTCAAGGCTCAGCTCGACGAGGCACGCTCGCGCGCGGACATGATGGTCCGCGAGGGCCGGCTCAACGATGCGGCTCCGATCATGTATGGCGAGATCCCCCGCCTCGAGCGTGAGGTCGAGGCGGCTCAGGCCGCCGAGTCCGAGGCGGCCGTCTCGGCGGTCGCCGCAGGCGGACCCATGGTGCAGGAGCAGGTCGACGCCGACGCCATCGCCGAGGTCATCTCCGCGTGGACCGGCATCCCCGCCGGCCGCCTGCTCGAGGGTGAGACCGAGAAGCTGCTGCACATGGAGGAGGTCATCGGCGAGCGGCTGATCGGCCAGGCCGCGGCGGTGCAGGCCGTGTCCGACGCGGTCCGGCGCTCGCGGGCCGGGGTCGCGGATCCCGACCGTCCGACCGGCTCCTTCCTCTTCCTCGGCCCCACCGGCGTCGGCAAGACCGAGCTGGCCAAGTCGCTCGCCGACTTCCTCTTCGACGACGAGCGCGCCATGGTCCGCATCGACATGTCGGAGTACTCCGAGCGTCACTCGGTGGCTCGCCTCGTGGGCGCGCCTCCCGGCTACGTCGGCTACGAGGAGGGCGGGCAGCTGACCGAGGCCGTGCGGCGTCGTCCCTACAGCGTGGTGCTGCTCGACGAGGTGGAGAAGGCCCACCCGGAGACCTTCGACATCCTGCTGCAGGTCCTCGACGACGGTCGCCTCACCGACGGGCAGGGGCGGACGGTCGACTTCCGCAACGTCATCCTCGTGATGACCTCCAACCTCGGGTCGCAGTTCCTCGTCGACCCGACGCTGGACGAGATCGCCAAGCGCGACGCCGTCATGGCGACCGTGCGGACGGCGTTCAAGCCGGAGTTCCTCAACCGCCTGGACGAGGTCGTGATCTTCGATCCGCTGTCCAGGGACGAGCTCGGCCACATCGTCGGCCTGCAGGTCGAGGAGATGGGGCGTCGCCTGTCCGGCCGCCGGATCACCCTCGAGGTGACGGACGCGGCTCGCGAGTGGCTGGCCCTCACCGGCTACGACCCGGCGTACGGCGCCCGACCGCTGCGCCGGCTGGTGCAGCGCGAGATCGGCGACCGCCTCGCCAAGGCGCTGCTCGGCGGCGACGTCCGCGACGGGCAGACGGTGGTCGTCGACCGCGACGGTGACGCCGACGCGCTGACCCTGCGCTGACGCGCCCCTGGTTAGGTCGCTGCGGCTCTAGAAGATCGGCAACCAGGCGCCGGCGCGGTCCTGGAAGGTCTGGGCGTCCCACGACCCCGCCCCGGCCGGGATCCGACCGAGCAGGGGTGCGCCGGTCACCTCCGGCAGGTCCTCCAGGTTGAGCCGCATGGCCAGGTCGGGGTGCTCGGGCCACGACCCGATCACGAACCCCAGGCAGTCCAGGCCGCGCAGCTGCAACGCCTCGGCCGTCAGCGCCGAGTGGTTGAGGGTGCCGAGCCCGGCGGTGGCCACCACGACGACGCCGACCCGCAGGCCGAGCTCCTGGACGCACAGTGCCAGGTCGGCCAGGGTGCCACCGGCCAGGTCGAGCCGGACCAGCAGCCCACCGGCACCCTCGACGAGGACCAGGTCGACGTCCGCGCGCCGCGACACCTGGGCTACCTGGGACGCCAGGACCGGCACCGGCGGGATGTCGATGCCGGCGTGCCGGGCGGCCGTGTCCGGCGCGAGCGGTTCGGGCAGGCGCACCAGCTCGTGCGTCTGCAGCTCACCGGCGAGCCGGCGCACCTCGGCCAGGTCAGCGTCCTCATCCGGCCCGACCCCCGTCTGGCAGGGCTTGACCACGGCCACGCGCAGGCCCTGCTCGCGGAACCCGACGGCGAGGGCCGCCGTCGCGACGGTCTTGCCGACGTCGGTGCCGGTGCCCGTGACGACGATGACGGGGGCGGTGCTCTCGGTGCTCATGGCCATCAGCCTCTCAGCCGTGCGCCAGCGCGACGGCCTCGACCAGCGCGCGGGTGATGGTGGCGACCTCGGCCTCCGAGCACGCGTAGGGCGGCATCGTGTAGACGAGGTCCCGGAACGGCCGCACCCAGACACCCCGGTCCAGGGCAGCCGCGGTCACCTCGGAGACCCGGACGGGCTCGTCCAGCTGTATGACGCCCACGGCGCCCAGCACCCGGACGTCCCGCACGTGGCGGAGGGATCGAGCAGGTGCGAGCCCGGTGCGCAGCCCCCGCTCGATGCGGGCGACCTCGGACGCCCAGCCGCGGGCCTCGAGCAGGTCCAGCGAGGCGAGGGCGACGGCGCACGCCAAGGGGTTGCCCATGAACGTCGGCCCGTGCATCAGCGCCCCGGCCGCGCCGCCACTGACCGTGCGGGCCACCTCGCTGGTGCACAGCGTCGCCGCCAGCGTGAGATAGCCGCCGGTCAGGGCCTTGCCGACCGTCATGATGTCCGGCACGATCCCGCACCGGTCCGAGGCCCACAGCGTCCCCGTGCGGCCGAAGCCCGTCGCGATCTCGTCCACCACGAGCAGCGCGCCCGACTCGCGGGCCAGCGACGCGAGCACCCGCACGGCGTACGGGCTGTAGACGTGTATCCCGCCCGCGCCCTGCAGGATCGGCTCGACCACGACCGCCGCGACGTCGGCGGCGTGCTCGGCATACAGCCTGCGTGTCTCCCGCTCCCAGGCCACCATCGCGGGATCGCTGCCGTCCCGGTCGAGGCCGCCCGGTGGGCGCGGCGCGAAGACCTGCTCGGGCAGCACGCCGGTGAACAGCGAGTGCATGCCGCCCTCGGGGTCGCACACGCTCATCGGGGCGAAGGTGTCGCCGTGGTAGCCGCCGCGGATCGTGAACATCCGCCGGCGTGGTCGGCCGAGGGCGACGTGGTGCTGCCAGGCCATCTTGAGGGCGACCTCGACGGCCACGGACCCCGAGTCGGCGAGGAAGACGTGCTGGAGCGGGGACTCGTCGCCGCCACCACGTGGGGCGAGCTCGACCAGCCGCCGGCCGAGGCGGATGGCGGGCTCGTGCGTCAGCCCGCCGAACATCACGTGGCTCATCCGGCCCAGCTGGTCGTGCGCGGCCGCGTCGAGCTCCGGGACGGCATACCCGTGGATGGCGCACCACCAGGAGGACATGGCGTCCACGACCTCGCGGGTCTCGCCGTCCACGTCCAGCCGCAGCCGCACCCCCTCGGCGGAGCGCACGAGGTGAGGCGCCGTGATGGCGGGAAAGGTCGAGTAGGGGTGCCAGAGGTGATCCCGGTCCCAAGCGACCAAGGGCGTCTCCTGAACAGTGTTCATGACGCCAGTATGGCGTCGCACCCGGCCCGACCGGGGTGGTGCCACGGCGGG
>NZ_DKGR01000033.1:0-89180 GCF_002453335.1 Arsenicicoccus sp. UBA6765 | reverse complement strand
TGATCACGCCCGACAGCAGCAGGACGGCAATCAGGTTGGGGATGGCCATGAGGCCGTTGAGCGTGTCGGCGATCGCCCAGATAGCGTGCAGGCCGCCCACGGACCCCGCGTAGACCGCGGCGATGAAGACGAGCCGGTAGGTCAGGATGGCGTACTTCGTGCCGCCGGTGCGCCCGAACAGGAACTCCAGGCTCTTCTCGCCGTAGTAGGACCAGCCGAGGATGGTCGAGTAGGCGAACAGTGCGAGGCCGATGGTGAGGCCCATCCCGCCGATCGTGCCCGGCAGGCCGTGATTGAAGGCCGCGATGGTCAGGGCCGATCCTTGCTCGGTGCCGCGCCACACGCCCGTCGTGAGGATGACCAAGGCGGTCATCGTGCAGATGACGATGGTGTCGACGAAGACCTCGAAGATGCCCCACAGGCCCTGCGCCACGGGTTCCTTGGTGTTCGAGGCGGCATGGGCGATGGGCGCGGAGCCCAGGCCGGCCTCGTTGGAGAAGACGCCACGGGCGATGCCCATCTGGATCGCCTTGGCGATGGTGAAGCCGGTGGCTCCCCCCAGTGCGGACTGCGGGTTGAACGCCGCCTCGACGACGAGCGCCAGCATGGGCAGCAGCTGGCCGGCGTTGAGGACGAGGATGACGAGGGAGAGCAGGACGTAGAAGACGGCCATGAAGGGGACGAGCTTCTCGGTGACCCGGGCGATGGTCTTGATGCCGCCGAGGATCACGATGGCGGTCAAGGCCATGAGCACGATGCCGACCACGACCGGGCTGAGACCGAAGCTGCTCTCCATGGCGGCGGCGATCGAGTTGGCCTGAGTCATGTTGCCGATGCCGAAGGTCGCGAGGGTGGCGAAGATCGCGAAGACGTAGGCCAGCCAGGGCTGCTTGAGACCGTTCTTGATGTAATACATCGGGCCGCCGACGTACTGCCCCTCGGCGTTGGTTTCGCGGTACTTCAACGCGAGGACGATCTCGCCGTACTTGGTCATCATGCCGAAGAAGGCGCTGACCCACATCCAGAAGACCGCGCCGGGCCCGCCGACCGTGATGGCGGTGGCGACGCCGACGATGTTGCCGGTGCCCACGGTGCTGGCCAGGGCGGTGGAGACGGCCTGGAAGCCGCTGATGTTGGTGTCGTCGGCCCCCTTGGCCCTGCGCCCGATCACGCTCCCGATGGTCATGCGCATCGTGTAGGCGAACTTGCGCACCTGGAAAACGTGGGTGCGGACCGTGAGGTAGACGCCGGTGCCGACGAGGGCGACCAGCATCACCGGCCCCCACACGAAGCTGTTGATGGTCTCGTTGAGCTTGAGCGGGTCCACGGGGTTCAGCTCCTGGATGGGGTGGTGCGTCGAGGTCCGAGCTCAGGCTACTCCGGTGCGTATGCCTATGCAGTGCCCCGAATGTGCGACCCGGGTCACACGGGCCAGGTCTCCCGGCGCCAGGCGGCGTCCCAGAACATCCACTCGTAGCGCGCCGCCGTGGAGTACGCCTCGTGCATCCGCTCCACGGTGGCGTCGTCGGCGCCCTCGGCGCACCGGTCGACGATCGCCTTGGCGCGGCCCACCGAGGCGGCGAACTCCTCGTCGGAGTACATCCCGATCCAGTCGCCGTAGGTGTGGGCGTCGAGGGAGCCGGCCTGGCTCAGCAGGTGGTCGCCCACGTCCTGGTAGATCCAGAAGCAGGGCAGCACGCCGGCTGCGGCCGCGGCATACGAGCCCTGGGTGGTCAGCGACGAGAGGTAGGACGTGTAGGCCAGGCAGCTGGGGGAGCGGCGCGCGGCCGCGAGGTCGGCGACGTGCGCGCCGTGCAGCTCCCGCTCGACGACGACCGTGGTGCGGGCCGACTCCGCCCAGAACAGCATCTCGTCGGGGTCGGTGGCCTGCCCCGCGAGGGTCGCGAGCACCCGGCCGTAGTCCGCGAGGTAGAGCGCGTCCTGCGCCATGTAGTAGGTGAAGCGCTCGCGGTCGAGCGTGCCGTCGGCCAGGCCCTGCACGAACGGTAGGGCGTCGATCGCGGACCGGACGTCGGCGGTGCGCGCCCAGGCATCGGTGGTGAAGGTCATCGGTCAGCTCCAGACGTCGTGGAAGTGGTGGACCGGGCCGTGCCCGTGCCCGACCTGCAGCTCGTCGGCGTGCCGCAGCGCCCCGGTGAGCCAGGCCTTGGCGTCGCGGCAGGTCGTCTCCCAGTCGGGGCGCCGGGGCCGCAGGGCCGCCAGGGCGGAGGACAGGGTGCACCCCGTCCCGTGCGTGTGCCGGGTGGCCACCCACTCGGCCGTGATCAGCACCTGGCCACGGGGGTCGGCGAGCACGTCGGTGGCCAGCTCGGTGCCCGTGTGGTGACCGCCCTTGACGTAGGCGCGGCGTGCTCCGGCCGCCACGAGCGCCCGCGCCTGGTCGACCATCTCGTCGACGCTGCCGGCGGGCTCGGTGTCGAGGAGCACCGCGGCCTCGGGCAGGTTGGGGGTGATGATGCTCGCGAGCGGGACGAGCTCGCGCACGGCCGCGACGGCGGACTCGTCGAGCAGCCGGTCGCCGCTGGTCGCCACCATGACGGGGTCGAGCACGATCGGTGTCTCGTCCGTCTCCTCGGCGCGCAGCCGGTGCAGCACCCGGCCGACGGCCGCGGTGACCTCGGCGTCGGCGAGCATGCCGATCTTGACGGCGTCAGGGGTGATGTCGGCGAGCAGCGTCTCCAGCTGGGCGGTGACGAAGTCGGCGGGCACGGCGTGCACCCCGGTCACGCCCTGGGTGGACTGCGCGGTGAGCGCCGTCATGACGCACATGCCGTAGGCGCCGAGCGCGGAGAAGGTCTTGAGGTCGGCCTGGATGCCGGCGCCGCCCGAGGGGTCGCTGCCGGCGATGGAGAGGACTTTGGGCGGGGCGGTCATCGCGCCTCTCCCCGAGGTCGGTCGGGTGCCTGGGCCGTATGCCGCTCCGCCGCCTCGCGCCACCGGGCCAGCAGCGTGGCCGTCGCCTCGCGGGGGTCGGCCGCGGCGCAGACGGCGCTGACGACGGCGGCTCCATCGACGCCGGTGGCCGGGAGCAGGCCGATGCGCGACGCGTCGATGCCGCCGATGGCGACCGTCGGCCAGGGGCTGGCGGCCACGAGCGCCGCGATGCCCTCAGGGCCGGCGGGGGTCGCGGCGTCGGGCTTGGTGGCCTGCTCCCACACCGGTCCCAGGCCGAGGTAGTCGACGGTGCCCTCGGGCAGGGCCCGGGCCGCCTCGACGTGGGCGAGGGTCTGGCAGGAGAGCCCGAGGAGGCGGTCGGGACCGAGGAGCTCGCGCGCCCGCTCGGGGGACAGGTCGCTCTGGCCGATGTGGGCGCCCGCGGCGCCGGCCGCCTCGACGAGGTCGACCCGGTCGTTGATGACGACGGGGACGCCGGTGCCCTCGAGCGCCCGGATCACCGACCGCGTCAGGCGCAGGATCCGCTCGTCGTCGGCCCGGGGGTCGCGCACCTGCACGAGGGTCGCGCCGCCGTCGACGGCGGCGCGGGCGACCCGCGCGACCTGGTCGTCGCCGCCGCACATGGCCGTGTCGGTGACGAGGTAGAGCGTGAGGTCCAGGTCGCGTCCCTCGAGGACGGACCGAAGGGGGCCGGTCACGAGAGCACCAGGCCGGAGGCAAGCTCGTCGGGGGTGACCAGGCTCAGCTCGTCGAGGAGCCCCACCGCGAAGCTGCCGGGTCCCCGAGCAGCGCGGGCGGCGCGCTCGGCGGCCACCGTCAGCAGCGCCGTCGCGCTGGTGGCGGCGAGCAGGGCGTCGTCGCACACGGCCGCGAAGCCCGCCATCAGGGCGCCGAGGGCGCAGCCCACCCCGGTGACCTTGGTCATCACGGGGTCGCCGTTGTGCACCCGGACCAGGCGCTCGCCGTCCGTGAGGTGGTCGACGGCGCCGCTGACCGCGACGACGGTGCTGCGTGAGGTGGCGAGCTCGCGGGCGCGGTCGAGGACCTCCTCGGGCGAGTCGGCGCTGTCGACCCCACGGCCACCGATGCCGCCCAGCAGCCCCGCGATCTCGGAGGCGTTGCCGCGCACGATCGTCGGCGGGTGCAGGTCCATGAGCGAGACCGCGACCTCGGTGCGCCAGGCCAGGCCGCCCGCGGCGACCGGGTCGAGCACCCAGGGCGTGCCGGTGGCCCGCGCGCCCGTGACGGCGGCCCGCATGGCGGCCGTCGTGTCGTCGTACGGCGTCCCGGTGTTGACCAGCACGCCGCCCGCGACCCGGGCGAAGGCCTCCGCCTCGTGGGGGTTGTCCACCATGGCGGGGGCGGCGCCGGCGGCCAGCAGGACGTTGGCCGTCCACTGCGCCACGACGATGTTGGTGAGGCTCTGGACCAGCGGCGTGGTGGCCCTGAGCCGGGCGAGCGCCTCGGCCACCCCGTCGGGGGTGACTGCGGTCACCGGGTCCACGGATGCGTCCGTCATACGACGTCCCTTCGCTAGCACGACCTAGATCAGGTGCGACGGGTGTGATCTCAGCCCGGCCGACGGCCAGGCACCCCGCGTCTCCTCGCACCTTAACGGACGCGGTCGACGTGTGGGCCAGGGGACCCGACGGGCCGTTGTCCACAGGCCCGGCCGTCGACGCGTGGATCCGCGTCGTCGTCCACAGGCCGAGGGCAGGGGGTGGTGCCGGGGTCCGCGGCTCGTGACGATCGCTGCATGGACACCACACCCACCACCGCTGGCATCCCGCTCACGCTCGACGAGATGCTCGAGGGACGTTCGATGCGCGACGTCACCCATCTGCGGCGAGCCATCCAGGCCACGATGCCGCCGCCCGGGCCGCGCGACCACGACGTCGCCGTCCTGATCGGCGACCTCAACGGGCATCTCGTCGCCCCCATGTCCTTCCGGGACCTGCCGTCCCCCTGCGATCCCGCCCACGTGCGAGTGCTCCTCGAGGCGGTCGCCGAGGTGGTGGGTGAGCATGCGACGGTCGCCACCCTGCTCGTGCGGCCCGGGCCGGCGCACGCGATCGCCGCCGATCGCGCGTGGCAGGAGGTCGCCCAAAGGTGCTGGCAGGAGAAAGGGGTGATCGACCTGGGGTGCTTCGTCGTCGGCACCCACGGCGTGGACCTGCTCCCCAGGCTGGAGCTCGTCGCCTGAGGCGCTGCCCGGGGCGATACCCCTAGGCGTCGAGGTCGACGATCACCGGGGCGTGGTCGCTCGCGCCCTTGCCCTTGCGCTCCTCGCGGTCGATGGACGCGCCGGTCACCCGGCTCGCGAGCGCGGGGCTCGCCAGGCAGAAGTCGATGCGCATGCCCTGCTTCTTGGGGAAGCGCAGCTGGGTGTAGTCCCAGTAGGTGTAGGTGCGGGGCTCGGACGTGTAGGGCCGGACCACGTCGGCGAAGCCCGCGGCCACCACGGCCGCGAAGGCCTCGCGCTCCGGGACCGAGACGTGCGTCTTGCCCTCGAAGAAGGCCATGTCCCAGACGTCCTCGTCCTGCGGGGCGACGTTCCAGTCACCCATGAGCGCGACCTGGGCCGCGGGGTCCTCGGCGAGCCAGCGCTCGCCGTCCGCCCTGAGCCGGGCGAGCCAGTCGAGCTTGTAGGCGTAGTGGGGGTGCCCGAGCTCGCGTCCGTTGGGGACGTAGAGCGACCAGACGCGCACCCCGTCGCACGTCGCTCCGAGCGCCCGCGCCTCGGCGACCGACTCCGGCTCGCCGTAGGTCGGCATGTGCTCGAAGCCGACCTGCACGTCGGAGAGCCCGACGCGAGAGGCGATGGCGACGCCGTTCCACTGGTTGAGGCCGTGGTGGGCGACCTCGTAGCCCGCCTGCTCGAACGGCAGCATCGGGAACTGCGCGTCCTTGCACTTGGTCTCCTGCATGGCCAGCACGTCCACGTCGTGGCGCTCGAGGAAGGCGACGACGCGGTCGACGCGGGTCCGGATGCTGTTGACGTTCCAGGTTGCGATGCGCACCTCGCCAACCTACCGGAGGCGCCTGGCCGAGCCTCTACGCTGTCGCTCATGGCAACCGCACTCGTCACCGGCGCGTCCGCCGGCATCGGCCTGGCCTTCGTCCGTGAGCTGGCCTGCCGCGGCCACGACCTCGTCCTGGTCGCCCGCAACCGCGACCGGCTGCAGGAGGTCGCCGACGACCTGCGGGACCTGCACGGCACGAGCTGCGAGATCCTCGTCGCGGACGTCGCCGAGCGCGACCAGCTGCAGCGGGTGGCCGACCGGGTCGCCGACCAGGCACGGCCTGTCGACCTCGTCGTCAACAACGCCGGCTACGGCCTCAAGACCGACTTCCTGCGCACCCCGATCGAGCGGGAGGAGCATCACCTGATGATCCACACCCGCGCGGTGCTCGTCGTGTCGCAGGCCGCGGCGCTGGCGATGCGCGAGCGGGGGCGCGGGGCCGTCGTCAACGTCTCGTCGGTGGCGTCGTTCGTGCAGATGGGGACCTACTCCGCCGCCAAGGCGTGGTGCACGACCTTCACCGAGGGCCTGGCCAACGAGCTGCAGGGCACCGGGGTCACCGCCACGGCGCTGTGCCCGGGCTTCACGCACACGGAGTTCCACCAGCGGGCCTCGATGAACATGTCCCACCTGCCCGACGCCGCGTGGCTCGACGCCGACCGGCTCGTGCAGGACTGCCTGGACGACGTCGCCCGCGGTCGTGCGCTGAGCGTGCCCGGCGGGGTCTACAAGGCCGTCGTGGGAATCGTCCAGGTGGCGCCGCGGGGGATCGTCCGCCGGGTCAGTGGGCGCCTGGCCTCGGGTCGCCGCACCGCCCGCTGAGCCCGCCCCCGCCGCGCCGCAACTAGGCTGGGGCCTCATGAACACCGCGCCCACGAACCCCGCCGACGCCCGCGCCCGCCTGCTCGAGATCATCAAGGACAAGGCGATCGTCCACGGTCGCGTCACGCTGTCCTCCGGCAAGGAGGCCGACTACTACGTCGACCTGCGGCGCATCACCCTCGACGGCGAGGCGGCGCCCCTGGTCGGCATCGTGATGCGCGACCTCACCAAGGACCTCGCGTATGACGCCGTGGGCGGCCTCACGCTCGGCGCCGACCCCGTCGCCACGTCGATGCTGCACGCGTCCGCCGCCGCAGGCGAGAGGCTCGACGCGTTCGTCGTCCGCAAGGCCGGCAAGGCGCACGGCCTGCAGCAGCGCATCGAGGGTCCGTCGATCCGCGGTCGTCGCGTGCTGGTCGTCGAGGACACCACGACCACGGGCGGCTCGCCGCTCGACGCCGTCGCCGCCGCCCGCGAGGACGGGGCAGAGGTGGTGGCCGTGGCCACCATCGCCGACCGCGCGACCGGCGCCGGCGAGCGCATCCAGGACGAGGCCGGCGTGCCCTACCTCCACGTCTACTCCCTGGAGGAGCTCGGCCTCGCCTGAGCGTCAGCCACCTGACCGTCGGGGCGGTCCCGGCCGCCGGGTGCCGCAGGGAACGCCGGAGGGCGGCGGCTCGTCATACGGTCAACCGCCGTGATCGGCCGACTAGGCTGATCACGACCTCAGTCCCGCTCTGGAGGGAGCCGACGTGACACCCGTCCTCATCACGCTGATCGTCCTGCTCGTCATCATCGCCCTGATCGTCATGTGGCTCGTCGGCATGCACAACAGCCTCATCGGGCTGCGCAACCGCACGCAGGAGTCCTGGCGCCAGATTGACGTCGAGCTCAAGCGGCGGCACGACCTGATCCCCAACCTCGTCGAGACCGTCAAGGGCTTCGCGACTCACGAGCGCGGCACGCTCGACGACGTGATGCGCGCGCGGTCCGCCGCCGTCAGCGCCGGCGGGAGCCCCGCCGAGACCGCCGCCGCGGAGCAGCAGCTCACCGGCGCCGTCGGCCGTCTGATGGCCGTCGCCGAGGCCTACCCGCAGCTCCAGGCCAACTCGAACTTCCTGGCCCTTCAGCAGGAGCTCGCCTCCACCGAGGACCGCATCGCCTCCGGGCGCCGCTACTACAACGCCACGGTGCGCGAGCTCAACACCAAGGTCGAGTCCTTCCCGAGCAACATGATCGCCAAGCAGTTCGGGATCCACCAGGAGCAGTACTTCGAGGCCGAGGCGCAGGCGCGCAGCACCCCGCAGGTCAACTTCGACACCAACTCGCCGCGCACCTACGAGTCCGCCCCCGAGCCGCAGCACGGCGGACCCTCGCAGGGCGCGACCCCGGCCGCTCCGGCGCAGCCGGCCGCGCCTGCCCAGACGCCCGGTCTCGGTCAGCCGGGCACGGCGGAGGGCGCTCACGCCCCGGCCGGCGGCCTGCCCGCCGGTGCCGCCGACAACGCCCAGGGCGCCGGTCGTCAGGGTGGCGTTCCGGACACCAACCCGCACCAGGAGGGCGGCGCCCTCAACTGGCCGTCCACCCAGCCGGACAAGCCCCAGCAGTAGTCACCAGCACGAAGGACGCCCACCCCCGATCCAGGGGGTGGGCGTCCTTCGCCGTCGCGGCGGTCGTCGGTCGGCGGGTGGGCGCCGAGTCAGGCCTCGTGGCGGGTGCTGCCCGCGCCCGGCGTCGGGTCGATGGTTGCGCGGCCCTTGCGGCGCTTGTGCATCCACCACTCGAAGACCATGGGGAGCACCGAGATGGCGACGATCAGCAGGATCGCTGTCTCGAGGTTGTTCTGCACCGCGGGGATGGCGCCCAGGAAGTAGCCGAGCAGGGTCACGCCGCAGGCCCACAGCGCCGCGCCGACCGCCGACCAGGTGAAGAACCGCTTGCGGTCCATCTGGCCGACGCCCGCGACGACCGTGATGAAGGTCCGCACGATCGGCACGAACCGACCGATGACCAGCGCCTTGTTGCCGTACTGGTCGAAGAAGGCGATGGTCTGGTCGAAGTACTTCTTCTTGAGGAAGCGCCCGTCGCGGTTGTAGAGCGGGGTCCCGATGGCCCGCCCGATCTCGTAGCCCACCACGTTGCCGGCGAACGCGGCGATCGACAGCAGCGCCAGGGCGAGGCCCAGGTGGACGTCGACGTCTCCGCGCTTGATGAACATGCCGATCGCAAAGAGCAGCGAGTCGCCCGGCAGGATCGGGAACAGCAGGCCGCACTCGACGAACACGATCGCCATGGAGAGCCAGAAGAAGGCGTTGCCGTAGTTGTCGAGGAGGTACTGCGGGTCCATCCAGCTCAGGGAGGACATCAGCTCGGGGATCATCACGCCGACCAGGGTACGGGGGATTCCTGTCCCCCCGCTGTCGCACCGCTGTGGCGGCGGGAGGGTTCCTCGACCCGGCCGCTCCCTCGCCGGGCGGGGACCGAGGCCGTATGCCGATAGCCTGCCGCCCGTGAGCGATCAGGCATCCGGCGGGGGAGACGCGACGACGGGCGGCGGGCGGGCGGCGGCGATCGGTGTCGGGCCCTGGCCGGGACCCTGGCCCACGCGGCCGGACGGGTCACCGGACCCCCGCTACGACCCGGAGCTGCTGCGGGACGGCGACCGCCGCAACGTGGAGGACCGCTTCCGCTACCTGACGATGGCGGCGATCGTGGCGGCGCTGGACGAGACGCGGCACGAGCTGCACGTCGCCGTCGAGAACTGGGAGCACGACCTCAACATCGGGTCGGTGATCCGCACCGGCAACGCGTTCAACGTCGCTGCCTTCCACGTCGTGGGCCGTCGCCGCTGGAACCGTCGCGGCGCGATGGTCACAGACCGCTACCAGCACGAGATCCACCACCCGGACGTCGCCGATCTCGTCGCCTGGTGCCGCGCGCAGGAGCGTGACGCGCTGGAGAGCGGGCGGGACGGCATACCGCTGATCGCGGTCGACAACGTGTCCGGGAGCGTGCCGCTGGAGACCTTCGAGCTGCCGCGGCGGTGCGTGCTGGCGTTCGGGCAGGAGGGGCCCGGGCTGACGAGCGAGCTGCTGGACGCCGCGGACGCCGTCGTGCACATCACGCAGTTCGGGTCGACGCGGTCGATCAACGCCGGCGCGGCTGCCGCGATCGCGATGCACGCGTGGGTGCGAAGGTGGGCGGATGTGACTACCTGAGGTAGGTCCATCGGCCTGGGGTGCGAAGTCGGGCGGATGTGACTACCTGGGGTAGGTACGGATACCCATGTGCGTGGGGGTGAGGGTCTCCTAGCCTGGAGGTGCGCGATGCACCAGAGGGGGAGGTGCATCGCGCACCACTGTGTCCAGCACCCTGCGCACCACACTGTGCCCAGCAGCATGTGCAGCACCGTCCCGGCCCTCGCGGGTGTCCGTCCCGTGGCGTTTCGCGCCCACCAGGTGGACCCCTGCGGGGGCCGGTCGCCGTCCTGGGCCCGGTGATGGAAGGATGGGAACGTGCCTCCGGCCCCGTGCCGGTCACCGACAGCCCAACCGAAGGAGAACCCGCACATGCCCATCGCAACCCCTGAGGTCTACCGCGACATGCTCGACCGCGCGAAGGCTGGCTCCTTCGCGTACCCGGCCATCAACGTCACCTCCTCCCAGACCGCGACGGCAGCGATCCGCGGTTTCGCCGAGGCCGGCAGCGACGGCATCCTCCAGGTCTCGACCGGCGGCGCGGAGTACCTCTCCGGCTCGACCATCAAGGACATGGTGACCGGGTCCCTGGCCCTCGCCGCCTACGCCACCGAGGTCGCCAAGAACTACGACGTCAACATCGCCCTTCACACGGACCACTGCCCCGAGAACAAGCTGGACGGCTTCGTCCGCCCGCTGCTCAAGGCGTCGGAGGCCAACTACGAGAAGTACGGCGTCCCGATCTTCCAGTCGCACATGTGGGACGGCTCGGCCGTGCCGCTAGACCGCAACCTCGAGATCGCCCAGGAGCTCCTCGCGATCTGCAACAAGCTCGACGTCGTCCTCGAGGTCGAGATCGGTGTCGTCGGTGGCGAGGAGGACGGTGTCGCCAACGAGATCAACGACCAGCTCTACACCACCACCGAGGACGCGCTGAAGACCGTCGAGGCGCTCGGCCTGGGCGAGAAGGGCCGCTACATGGCCGCCCTCACCTTCGGCAACGTGCACGGCGTCTACAAGCCGGGCAACGTCAAGCTGCGCCCCGAGATCCTCAAGGAGTGCCAGGACGCGATCGTCGCCAAGTACGGCACCGACAAGGGCGACAAGCCGCTCGACCTCGTCTTCCACGGCGGCTCGGGCTCCCTGCCGCAGGAGATCTCGGACGCGGTCGACTACGGCGTCATCAAGATGAACGTCGACACCGACACCCAGTACGCCTTCACGCGCCCGGTCGCCGACTGGATGCTGAAGAACTACAGCGGCGTCCTCAAGATCGACGGCGAGGTCGGCAACAAGAAGCAGTACGACCCGCGCGCGTGGGGCAAGGAGGCGGAGGCCGGCATGGCCCGCCGTGTCATCGAGGCCTGCGAGAACCTGCGTTCCGCCGGCACCCACAAGTGAGTCGAGGACTGCATGACTGAGCGCCCCAACCTGCTGGGGCCCGAGCCGACGCGGCTGCCGGTGGACCCGGCGGCCGCGTCGCTCGCGTCCGGGCAGGACGCCATGGCCGTGGCCGCGGCCAACCCCACCTCGTCGCTGGCCTGGGCCACGCTCGCGGAGTCCGCCCTGCAGGGTGGGCGCCCGGTCGAGGCCTACGCCTACGCCCGCACGGGCTACCACCGTGGGCTCGACTCGCTGCGTCGCGCCGGCTGGCGCGGTCAGGGTGAGGTCCCCTGGGAGCACGAGCCCAACCGCGGATTCCTCTGTGCCGTCGCAGCGCTCGCCTACGCGGCGGACGCCATCGGCGAGGAGGACGAGCGGGAGCGCTGCGCCCAGCTGCTGCGCGACTCCTCGATGGAGGCGGCGCGCCAGATGGGCCTGGTCCCTCCGCAGGAGTGACCCTGCCGTCTGCCGACACAGGTATGACGAGAGCGCGCCCTCCCGGTCTCACCGGGAGGGCGCGCTCTCGTCATACGGTCTGGACATGGGTGGTGCCGGGGCATCCCCTGCCCCGGCACCTGTTCCCCCTGTGAGGCTTGCGCCGCCATCAAGCGCGTGGCCTCGTGTCCGCGATCGATCACGACGTGGTGCTCAGTCACATCGCGTGTCGTTCGTTCGCGTTGTCCCCAGTATGTCGCAACGTAGCGTGCTCGGGTGTCGCTTTTCGGCCAATGGCACTAACCTGCCAAGAAGAATCTGTAACACCCTTCCTGAGCAGGTGCGATGACCTCTTTCCTCAGCTCCCTGGACATCGATCGCGATGCCGAGCGGCTCTACCGACGAGTGCTCCGCAGCGCCCCCGTCAGCGTCGACGAGCTGGCGGGCCGGCTCGGGTGGTCGGAGGACGCGGTCCGGTCGGCGGCGGCGCACCTGGTCGACCGGGGACTGGTCACCGAGACGGCCGACGGGATGCTGGACGCCGACGACCCTCGCGCCGCCATCGGCAGGCTCGTGGAGTCGGGCCTGCACGACGTGCGCCGGCGCCAGGGCAACCTCGAGCGCACCCGCAACGCCATCGCGCACTTCGCGGTGGACCACACCGGTGCGCGATCCGGCGTCCGCCGCCCCACCTGGGAGGTCGTACCCGCGGACCTCATGACGGGCGTCGTGCTGGAGGGCATCCAGACCACGACGGGCGTGATCCGCTCGTCGGCCATCACCGCCGACTGGAGCCCGGACGGGATCGAGCAGGTCCTCGACCTGTCCCGCCGCACCATCGAGTCGGGCCGGTCGATGCGCTCGCTGTATCCCATGGCCGCCATCGCGTCGGCGTCCTCCCGGATGTGGATGGCGCGGTTCGCGAAGGTGGGGGAGGAGCAGCGTCTCGTGCGCGAGCCGCTCAGCGAGTTCGTCGTCTTCGGCGACGATCTCGTGCTCGCCACCACCGACTGGGGGAGCCTGGAGGCGGACTACGTCAAGGTGCGGGACCCCATGCTGGTCGCCGCGTTCCAGCGGCTCTTCGACCTCGCGTGGGAGGCCGGCCAGCCTCCGCCGGACGCCGCGGCCGACGACGGCGACACCCGCCGGCTGCTCACCCTCCTGGCCGCCGGGCACAAGGACGAGGTGATCGCGCGCCACCTGGGGGTGTCCCTGCGGACGGTGCGCCGACGCGTGGCGCTGCTCATGGACGAGGCGGGCGTCGAGACGCGGTTCCAGCTCGGCATGGCGGTGGCCCGGCGGGCGGCCGGGAGCGGCGGCATACCGGGTCGGCAACGTCCCTGAACAGGCCGGTCGCGTAAACTCGGGGGGCACGGGCGCCTGTCTCGTGCGGACCTGAAGCAGGGAAGGCGACTATCTGACATGCCAGGCATCGTGCTGGTCGGGGCGCAGTGGGGCGACGAGGGCAAGGGCAAGGCGACTGACCTGCTCGGCTCCGAGATCGACTACGTCGTGAAGTTCAACGGCGGCAACAACGCCGGCCACACGGTGGTGATCGACGGCGAGAAGTACGCCCTGCACCTGCTGCCCTCGGGCATCCTCACCCCCGGCGTCACGCCGGTGATCGGCAACGGCGTCGTCGTCGACCTGTCCGTGCTGATGGAGGAGCTCGACGGCCTCGAGGCGCGCGGCCTGGACACCTCCCGCCTGCGGATCAGCGCCAACGCCCACGTCATCGCGTCCTACAACACGACGATGGACAAGGTCGGCGAGCGCTTCCTCGGCAAGCGCAAGATCGGCACCACCGGCCGGGGCATCGGCCCGACCTACGCCGACAAGATGAACCGCGTCGGCATCCGCGTCCAGGACCTCTTCGACGAGTCGATCCTGCGGCAGAAGGTCGAGGCCGCGCTGGTCTCCAAGAACCAGGTGCTCACCAAGCTCTACAACCGCCGGGCCATCGAGGCCGAGGAGGTCGTGCAGGAGCTCCTCTCGTACGTCGACCGGCTGCGGCCCATGGTCGCCGACACCTCGCTGGAGATCTCCGAGGCGCTGGACGCCGGCAAGGTCGTGCTCTGCGAGGCGGGCCAGGCGACCCTGCTCGACGTCGACCACGGCACCTACCCCTACGTCACGTCCTCCAACGCGACCGCGGGCGGAGCGTGCACCGGCGCGGGCATCCCGCCGACCCGCATCGACCGGGTCATCGCGATCCTCAAGGCCTTCACCACGCGCGTGGGCGAGGGGCCCTTCCCGACCGAGCTGCACGACGAGGTCGGCGACCGGCTGCGCGAGATCGGGCACGAGTTCGGCACGACCACGGGCCGTCCGCGGCGCATCGGCTGGCTCGACGTCGTCATCGGGCGCTACGCCACGCGCATCAACGGCGTCACCGACTTCGTCATCACCAAGCTCGACAACCTCGACAGCTTCGCCGAGATCCCGGTGTGCGTGGCCTACGAGATCAACGGCGAGCGCGTCGACGAGATGCCGGTGTCGCAGAGCGACTTCCACCACGCCACGCCGGTCTACGAGGTCCTGCCCGGCTGGCAGGAGGACATCACCGGCTGCCGCAGCTTCGACGAGCTGCCCGAGAACGCCCGCCGCTACGTGGAGTTCGTCGAGCAGCAGGTCGGCGCGCGCGTGTCGGTGATCGGCGTGGGGCCGGGTCGCGACGAGGTGGTCGTGCGCCACGACCTGCTCGGCCGCGACTGATCGGCCGCCCTCTACCCCCTCCAAGATCGTGAGTGTTTGGTCCAAGGATGTTGGACGAAACACTCACGATCTTGCGTGTTGGGGCGGGGGGTCTCAGCGGTCGCGGTGCTCGCGCTCGCGGATCCGCTCGTGGTGGTGGATGACCTCGTCGATCACGAAGCGCAGGAACTTCTCGCTGAACTCCGGGTCCAGCTCGGCGGCCTCGGCGAGGCGGCGCAGGCGCGCGATCTGCCGCTCCTCCCGGGACGGGTCGGCCGGCGGCAGCTCAGCGGTCGCCTTGTACTCCCCGACCTTCTGCGTGACCTTGAACCGCTCGGCCAGCATGTGGATCAGGGCGGCGTCGATGTTGTCGATGCTCTGTCGGTAGGCCGCGAGGACCGGGTCGTCGCCCGCCGTCTCGGTCGACCGGTGGTCCTGCTCGCTCATGGGGCCTGAGTCTGTCCTGTCACCCCGTGAGCGGGTAGCCCCGTCTCAGCGTGTGTCGGGGCGGATCACCGTCATGCGGTGGGCTGCGCGCGTCAGCACGACATACAGGGTCCGTATGCCGCCCGCGGTCTCGGCCACGATCGCGTCCGGGTCGACGACCACCGTCGCGTCGTACTCGAGACCCTTGGTGGACAGCGGGTCGATGGCGACGACGCGGTCTCCCAGCGGCTCCAGCGCCGGGCGCAGCACGTCCCAGGACGCCGGCAGGATGACCGTCACCAGGCCGTCGACCTCGTCGAGGAGCCCTCGGGCCGCCGAGACCACCTGCTCGGCGAGTGCTGTGCGGGGGACGTCGAGGTCGACCGGGTCGACGCCGGTCTCGCGGACGGCCTGCGGGATGTCGGCGTCCGGCACCGCGGCGCGGATGACGCGGGAGGCGTAGTCGAAGATCTCGGCGGCGTTGCGGTAGTTGGTCGTCATGTGGAAGCGCGCGGGCTCCTTGTCGCCCCAGGCCTCCTCGCGGGCCGCGGCCGCCTCGACGGGGTCGGGCCACGACGCCTGGGCGGCGTCGCCGACCACGGTCCAGGAGCCCCAGCGGCCGCGTCGGCCGAGGGACCGCCACTGCATAGGGGAGACGTCCTGGGCCTCGTCGACGAGGACGTGGGCGTACTCGTCGACGTCGCCGATCCGCCCGGACAGCAGGCGCTCGCGAGCCGTGGCGGGCGCGAGCTCGGCGCGGGGCTCGACGGCGGCCAGGCGCTGACGGCCGACGACGACCTCCTGCACGCCGTGGCGCTCGGTGGCGTCCAGCTCCTCGATCTCGTAGAAGCCGCGCTCCTCCTGCTCGAGCTCGACGACCGGGCCGAGGCGGGCCGCGACGTCGTCGACGAGGGCGACGTCGGCCACCGACCAGGTGCCGGTGCGGAGCGCGACCTGCATCGAGGCGACGACCTCCGCCTGCTCGGTGTCAGACAGGATCCCGCGCGCGTGCCGGGCCAGGACCTCGGGGTCGGCCAGCCAGAGCAGGACCTCGCGAGGGTCGACGGGACGCCACCACTCGCGCAGGAAGGCGTCGACCTCCAGGTGGTCGTCGTAGGCGTCGAAGAACTCCTCGCGGTCCCCGCCGTGCACGGTGGCCCAGGCGGCCTCGCCGAGGGCTTCACCGGCGGCGTCCCACGAGCCGTTGCGGCGCTGGTGGCGCAGGACCCGGCGGCGGACGCGGTCGAGCGCGCTGGCGTCGAGGCGGACGGGGTGGCCGGAGATCATGGCGCGGAACTCCGTGGGGGCCAACGGGTCCCGGCCGCGAGCGGCGCGGGCGAGGACCGAGCGCATGCGCAGGGAGCCCTTGATCGCCGCCGCGGCGGGGGAGTCGACGCGGTCGGTCGACATGCCGTCGACGAGGTCGCCGAGCGCCCGCAGGGAGACCGAGTCCTCACCGAGCGACGGCAGCACGCGCTCGATGTAGGCCGTGTAGGCGGCGCTCGGGCCCACGACGAGCACCCCGCCGCTCTCGAAGCGGCGACGGTCGGAGTAGAGGAGGTAGGCCGCGCGGTGCAGCGCGACGACGGTCTTGCCGGTGCCCGGGCCGCCGGTGATCTCGGTGACCCCCGAGGCCTTGGCGCGGATGGCCTCGTCCTGGTGCTGCTGGATCGTCGCGACGATGTCGCGCATGCGGGCGCCGCGCGAGCGGGTGAGGGCGGCCATCAGCGCCCCGTCGCCGATCACGACGATGTCGTCCGGCGCCTCGGGCACCATGAGGTCGTCCTCCACGCCGATCACCCGCGGGCCGCGGCACCGCAGCACGCGGCGGCGCAGGACACCCATGGGCTCGACGGGGGTGGAGCGGTAGAAGGGGGCGGCGGCCGGGGCGCGCCAGTCGATGACGAGCGGCTCGTACTCCTCGTCGCGCACGCCGAGCCGTCCGACATAGCGGACCTCGCGTCCCTCGCCGGGGCCGGTGGGGTGATCGATGTCGAGCCGGCCGAAGACCAGGCCCTCGTGCTGGCTGTCGAGCGAGGCGCGGCGGCGAGCGGCGTTGAACATCAGGGCGTCCCGCTCGAAGAGCGCGGACGCCTCCTCGTCACGGACGTCTCCGACCCGGTCGGTGCGCCCGCGGCTCAGCCCCTCGGTCTCCAGCAGCCGGGCCCGCACGGACGCCCGCTCGAGCTCGGTGTAGACGCGGTCGACGTGCTCCTGCTCGACCGCCAGCTCGGCGCGCAGGGCCTCCTCCGCCGGGGTGGCGGGGGTCTGCTCGGCATCCGTCACGTGTGCTCTCACCTGCTGATCTCGTGTCGGTGCGGGTCGCGGGGGCGCGACCACGGAACCATCCACTCTAGTCGCGTCCGCCCGTTGCCGGACCACGTAGGTGTGAACAACAGATGTTCACCGTTCGATATTGACAGAACGTCGAACAGGGCGGACGGTGGATCTATGTCAGACGCCAGGGTGGTGGCAGATGCGATGGCTCAAGCGGGGGTCCCCGCCGCGGGTCTCGAGGGCGCGTCCGTGCTTGTCGACCCGGACGGGGTGGCGCTGCGGGTAGAGGTCGTAAGGAGGAGCCTGGTCACGGACGAGGTCGCCCGACGGCTGCTCGACGCCCGAGACGGTGGCGACGCCACGCTCATGCTGGATGCCGATCGGGTCACGCAGGGTGCACGCTCCGTGCTGGATGCTGCTCATGCCGGATACCTGGACCGGCGCGGGCGGCTGTCGCTACGGGCCCCGGGGTTGTTCGTCACCGCCGACATCGAGCCGGTGCGAACGACTGCGGCCAGGTCGGATGCGCTGGCCGGTCGGGCGGGTGCTGAGATCGCGGCCACCCTTCTGCTCGACCCGGCCCGGCGCCGCGGTGTGCGCGAGCTGGGGCGGGAGCTCGGCAGGTCTGCGGGCACCGTCTCGCACCTTCTCGCGCTCCTGCGGGGAGATGGCTTGATCGGCCAGGACAATCGCCCCCTTGGCACCGAGCTGTTCTGGGCCTTGGTGCCACGATGGCCGAGCGCCACGTTTTCCTTCGTTCGCGCCCCCGACCTGGCTGACCCGGTGCAGGCCGACGCACTACGAATGGGGCTGTTCGACCACGGGGCGGGTCCGGGCTCGCCAGGGTGGGCCTTGACCGGCACCCTGGCCGCCGCTGCCTACGGGGCTCCAGTGGCGGCGAGGCGCGACCAGGTGCCTGACTGCTACGTGCCCGACGAGATCACCCTGCGCAGGGCCGAGAGGCTCCTTGGCGCGGCACCGTCAGGGAACGAGGCTCGGATCACGCTGCGCCTGGCGCCCGTGCCCTCCGTGGTGACGCTGAGAACGCCAGCGGGCTCTGGGGGGCCTTGGCCGCTCGCGCATCCTCTCTTCGTCGCTCTGGACCTGGCCAAGGACGCTGGGCGGGGACGCGAGGTCCTCGAGCACTGGGACCCGGCAGAGGAGTTCACGCGTGTCTGGTGACCGGGTCGTCTTCTTCGGCGACGCCATGACGACCGTGGTGCACGGGGTGCGCGAGGTCACCCATCTCCTCGGGGAGCCCCCGGTGGTCGTCGGGGGGTTGGCGGTCCTCTCGCGCCTGGCTCGTCCGTATCGAGCCACGGTGGACCTGGACATCGTCGACCGAGGGTCTCGCGATGCGCCGCACCTCGAGGTGTTGAGATCGGCACGCTTCGGCGCACGCGTGGGCCAACGACACCGCCACGCCGCTGATGCTCGAGGCGATCCCCTCGGACGGGCCTCCGGTCGTCGTGGTCGCCCGCGTCTCGCAGCCGGGGCCGCTCGTGGCCATGAAGCTGCAAGCCATCATGAACCGGTCTGCGGAGAAGCAGGCGACGGACCTGATGGACATCGTGCGGCTTGCCCTGGATGCCGGGTCAGGTCCCCTGGTCAGGGCCGGGCTGGCAGATCTCTCGCAGCGTGTCTCTGCGGACGTCGCGCTGCACGTGGACCTGTGGTTCGTCCGTCGGCGTGCCCAGTCGCTGCGCGCTCTGAGACAGTCTGGAGATGCTGACATCTCGATGGACGACCTTGACCTCGTTGCGGACCTACTCCTGGGCGCATGCCGGAGGGGCTGACGGCGTCCCGACGCCCTGGCCTGCGGGCAGCGTCGCCCTCAGCAGGGACCTACTAGGGTTGAGCGCGTGAAGGTACTCGTCATCGGCACCGGTGCCCGTGAGCACGCCATCGTCCACGCGCTGACCCAGGACCCCACCGTCGAGGCGGTCGTCGCCGCTCCCGGCAACCCCGGCATCGACCAGGTGGCGCTCTGCCGCGACCTGCCGGGCGGGATCACCGACGGGGCCGGGATCGCCGACCTGGCCGAGGAGCTGGGCGTCGACCTCGTCGTCGTCGGTCCGGAGGCGCCGCTCGTGGCGGGCGTGGCGGACGTCGTGCGGGAGCGGGGCATCGCGTGCTTCGGTCCCTCGGCCGAGGCGGCCCGGCTGGAGGGCTCCAAGGCCTTCGCCAAGGAGGTCATGGCGGCTGCGGGCGTCCCCACCGCGATGGCCCACGTGTGCACCACCGTCGACGAGGTGGCGGCCGCCATCGACGGGTTCGGGACGCCTTACGTGGTCAAGGACGACGGCCTCGCGGCCGGCAAGGGGGTCGTGGTCGCCGACGACCGGGCCGCCGCCTTGGCGCACGCAAAGGTCTGTCTGGACAAGCCTGGCGGGCAGGTGGTCGTGGAGGAGTTCCTCGACGGGCCCGAGGTCTCGCTCTTCTGCCTCTGCGACGGCGAGACGGTCGTCCCGCTGGCCCCGGCCCAGGACTTCAAGCGCGTGGGCGACGGCGACAGCGGCCCCAACACCGGTGGCATGGGCGCCTACTCGCCGCTCGACTGGGCCCCGGCCGGGCTGGTCGAGGACGTCGTGGCGCGGGTCGCGCAGCCGACGATCGACGAGATGGCGCGCCGCGGGGCGCCGTTCGTCGGCGTCCTCTACGTCGGGCTCGCCCTCACGTCTCGGGGACCGCGCGTGGTGGAGTTCAACGCCCGCTTCGGCGACCCCGAGACCCAGGTCGTGCTGGCCCGCCTGGCCAGCCCGCTGGGCGCCCTGCTGCGCGCCGCCGCCACGGGGCGGCTCGACGAGCAGCCCGACCTGCAGTGGCGCGACGAGCACGCGGTGACCGTGGTGGTCGCGTCCGAGGGCTACCCCGCCGACCCGGTCACGGGCGGCCCCATCAGCGGTCTCGAGGAGGAGACGGAGGCCTACGTCCTGCACGCCGGCACCCGCCTCGACGACGCCGGCCTGCTCGTCTCCGCCGGGGGACGCGTGCTGTCGGTCGTGGCGCTCGGCGCCGACCTGGCCGAGGCCCGCGTGCGCGCCTACGCGGCCGTCGACCGGATCGACCTGCCCGGATCGCACCACCGCACCGACATCGCCCTCGCCGCCCAGCGCGGCGAGGTCGTCGTCTGAGACCCACCCACGAGAGGCCTGTTGTGGCACCCACGCTCGAGCTCCCCGGCTACGCCCACGTCTACTCCGGCAAGGTGCGCGACCTCTATGCCCCGCTCGACCCGGCGACCGGTGAGGCACGCACCGACCAGCTCCTGCTGGTGGCCAGCGACCGGCTCTCGGCCTACGACCACGTCCTCGAGACCCCCATCCCCGACAAGGGCGCGGTCCTGACCCAGCTGAGCCTGTGGTGGTTCGAGCAGCTCGCCGACGTCGTGCCCGACCACGTCCTGTCGACGGACGTGCCGGCCGCCGTGGCCGGGCGGGCGGTGCTGTGCGAGCGGCTCGAGATGCTGCCCGTCGAGTGCATCGGCCGCGCCTACCTCACCGGCGGCGGCCTCGAGGACTACCGCGCCACCGGCGCGGTGTGCGGCATCCCCCTGCCCGAGGGCCTGGTCGACGGGTCCGCCCTGCCCGAGCCGGTCTTCACCCCCACCACCAAGGCGCCGATGGGCGAGCACGACCTGCCCATGACCTATGCCGAGGTGGAGGCCGAGATCGGCCGCGGTCTCGCGGCCCGGGTCGGCGACCTGACGCGACGGATCCTGGCCCGTGGCAACGCGATCGCCGCCGACCGCGGCATCCTCATCGCCGACACCAAGGTCGAGTTCGGGGTGCGCCGGCGCGAGGGCGCCGAGCCCGAGCTGGTCCTCGCCGACGAGGTCCTCACCCCCGACTCCTCCCGCTTCTGGCCCGCCGCGACCTGGCAGCCGGGCGCCCGGCAGGAGTCCTACGACAAGCAGTACGTCCGCGACTGGCTCACCTCGCCGGCCTCCGGCTGGGACAAGGACTCCGGCGAGGCGCCGCCGCCCCTGCCGCAGGACGTGGTCGAGCGGACCCGCGCCAAGTACGTCGAGGCCTACGAGGCGCTGACGGGACGCCGCTTCGGCTGAGCCGCTCGTCCGCGGGGACAGAGCCGGACGCCGGAGCGGTATGCCGGGGGCGCCAGGACGTCATACGGGCTGGTCGATATCCTGGACGGACCCGTCCGCCGGACCCAGGAGACCCTCGACATGGGACGCATCGTCGTCAACGTCATGCCCACCAGCGACGCGCCGGACGCCGAGGGCCATGACGCCCTGCCGCGGGCGGCCGAGCTGGGCTACGGCGAGTTCACGCGCATCCGCCAGGGTCGCCGCCTCGTGCTGAGCGTCCCCGGGGAGGTCACCGCAGAGCTCCTCGCCCGGGCCCGTGAGCTGGGTGGGGCCCTGGCCCCCGAGCACCACGAGGTCGCCGGGGTGCACGCCGAGGGCGCCACCATCACGGTCGGTGACTACGACGACGACTGGGACGTCTACGAGGCGGGGATCGGCGCCGTCGCCCCCATCCCCGAGGGCGCTGGACGGCACGAGGCGCGTCGCACCACCCACCACGACGTCGACCTCGCCCGGGCCACGGACACCGCGAGCACCGGCGTCTACACCGGTGAGGACGACTGACCACGAGCCGGTAGCCTGAGGGCGCTCGATCGCCGCGCCCCCGAGGAGCCTCCATGTCGTCGCCCGCCCACGTCCTCTCCGTCGTCGAGGGGGGTCGGGCGCTCTCCGACTTCCGGGCCGCCGCCCTGCTGGCCCGGGTGCAGGCCGTCGTGCCGCAGGTCACCGGGATCGACGCGCGGTTCGTGCACTGGGTGTCCAGCGCCGAGGAGCTGACGCCGCAGGACCGGGCCACCCTCGAGAGCCTGCTCACCTATGGCGAGCCCTGGGCGAACGGCTCGGAGGGTGCCGATGGCGCCCACGGCACCCACGGCACCCTGGTGGTCGTGGCGCCACGCCTCGGCACCGTGTCCCCCTGGGCGTCCAAGGCGACCGACATCGCTCACAGCTGTGCCCTGGACCTGCACCGGGTCGAGCGCGTCGTCGAGTACTCCCTGCACGGGCCGGCCCTCGACGACGAGCAGTGGGCCGCCGCGGCCGCGGTCCTCCACGACCGGATGACCGAGACCGTCCTGCTGCGCCGCGAGGACGCCGCGCTGCTCGCGACCGAGCGCGAGGCCGAGCCGCTCGAGCACGTCGACGTCCTGGGGGCGGGACGCGAGGCGCTGGTGGAGGCCGACGGACGCTTCGGGCTCGCGCTGTCCGACGACGAGATCGACTACCTCGTCGACGCGTTCACCGGGCTGGGCCGCAACCCGACCGACGTCGAGCTGATGATGTTCGCCCAGGCCAACTCCGAGCACTGCCGGCACAAGATCTTCAACGCCGACTTCGTCATCGACGGCGAGCCGCAGCCGCGGTCGCTGTTCGGGATGATCCGCCACACCGAGCAGGCCAACGGCCAGGGCACCGTCATCGCCTACAAGGACAACGCGTCGGTGATGGAGGGTGGCCGCCGCACGCGCTGGGTGCCGGAGCAGCAGGACGGGCCGGGGCGCTACGCGGCATACGAGGACGAGGTCCACGTCCTGATGAAGGTCGAGACGCACAACCACCCCACCGCCATCTCGCCGTCCCCCGGGGCGGCGACCGGAGCGGGCGGTGAGATCCGCGACGAGGGGGCCACCGGGCGCGGCTCGGCCCCCAAGGCGGGGCTGTCCGGCTTCGCGGTCAGCAACCTGCACCTGCCGGGCACCTCCGAGCCGTGGGAGCAGACGCCGTACGGCGTTCCCGGCCACCTCGCGAGCCCGCTGCAGATCATGGTCGAGGGCCCGATCGGCGCGGCGGCGTTCAACAACGAGTTCGGTCGTCCGGCGCTGGGCGGCTTCTTCCGCGTCTACGAGCAGACCGTCGACGGGGTGCGCCGCGGCTACCACAAGCCGATCATGAGTGCCGGCGGCCTCGGGGCGATCTCGGCCTCGCAGACCGACAAGGTCGTCTTCCCCCCGGGGACCCTGCTGGTGCAGGTCGGCGGTCCGGGGATGCGGATCGGCATGGGTGGCGGGGCGGCCTCCTCCCTCGCGGCGGGTGCCAACGCGGCCGAGCTGGACTTCGACTCCGTGCAGCGCGGCAACCCCGAGATCGAGCGGCGGGCGCAGGAGGTCATCTCGCACTGCTGGGCGATGGGCGAGGACAACCCGATCCTGGCCATCCACGACGTGGGGGCCGGCGGCCTGTCCAACGCCTTCCCCGAGCTCGTGGACGGCGCCGGGCTGGGTGCGCGGTTCGACCTCGCCGCGGTGCCGCTGGAGGAGACCGGCCTCGCGCCCAAGGAGATCTGGTGCAACGAGAGCCAGGAGCGCTACGTCCTGGCCATCGCGCCGGCGTCGCTCGGCCTGCTGGCGTCCCTCGCCGACCGGGAGCGCTGCCCCTACGCCGTGGTCGGGGTCGCCACGGACGACGGGCAGCTGCGCCTGACGGACGACCGCCTCGGCGACGACGTGGCGGAGCCCGTCTCCGAGCGGGCCATCGACATGCCCATGGAGGTGCTGCTCGGCAAGCCCCCGCGGATGACCCGTGACGTGAGTCGCGTCGTCCGGCAGGGGGACGCGTTCGACGTGGGGGCGGTCGACGTCCGGCGGGCGGCCTACGACGTCCTGCGCCACCCCTCCGTCGCGAGCAAGAGGTTCCTGATCACCATCGGCGACCGGACGGTCGGCGGGCTCACCCACCGCGACCAGATGGTGGGGCCGTGGCAGGTGCCGGTGGCCGACGTCGCGGTGACGCTCGGGGACCTGGTCGGGTTCGCCGGGGAGGCGATGGCGACGGGGGAGCGGATGCCCCTCGCCTCCGTGGATGCCCCCGCCTCGGGCCGTATGGCGGTCGCCGAGGCCATCACCAACCTGCTCGCCGCCCCGGTGGAGCTGTCGCGGGTCAAGCTGTCCTGCAACTGGATGGCCGCGTGCGGCGAGGAGGGCGAGGACGCCGCGCTCTACGACACCGTGTCCGCCGTCGCGATGGAGCTGTGCCCCGCGCTCGGCATCGGCGTGCCCGTCGGCAAGGACTCGCTGTCGATGCGGACCCGCTGGACCGAGGGACCGCACGCGTCCGGGCGCTCGGAGGCGTCCGGCGGCGCCGACCCGGTCGACAAGCAGGTGACCTCGCCGGTCTCGCTGGTGGTCACCGCCTTCGCCTCCATGGAGGACGTCCGCGGCACCTGGACCCCGCAGCTGGCTGGTGGCGGATCGCTCGTGGTGCTGGTTGACCTCGGCGCCGGGCGCGACCGCCTCGGCGGGTCGATGCTCGCGCAGGTCAGCGGGGCGTTCGGGCAGGAGGTGCCCGATCTCGACGACCCGGCGCGGCTGCTCGCGCTCGCCTCCGCCCTGGGCGCGCTGCGAGCGCGCGGGCTCGTCAGCGCCTATCACGACCGCTCCGACGGTGGCCTGTGGGCGGCGGCGTGCGAGATGGCCTTCGCCGGAGCCACGGGCCTGGAGCTCGCGGCGGAGTCCGTCGCCGGGCTGTTCGCCGAGGAGCTCGGCGCCCTGCTCGAGTGCTCGGAGGGCGACCTGGACGCCGTGCTGCGCGTCCTCGCCGACCACGGGCTGGCCGAGCTGGTGACCGTCGTCGGACGCACCACCGACGACCGGCGCGTCCGCGTGCGCGTGGGTGAGGACGAGGTGCTCGACGAGCCCCTGCACGACCTCGCGCAGGCGTGGGACGAGGTGTCCTGGCGCATCGCCCGCCTCCGCGACAACCCCGACTGCGCCGACGAGGAGCACGCGGCGTTCGGGACGCAGTCGTGCGGTCTGGTGGTGGCCCCGGCCTTCGACCCGGGCGAGGACGTGGCGGCGCCATACCTCTCGCGCGGAGCGCGTCCCCGCGTGGCCGTGCTGCGCGAGCAGGGGGTCAACTCGCACGTCGAGACTTCGTTCGCGTTCGACCGGGCCGGGTTCGAGACCTACGACGTGCACATGACCGACCTGCAGTCGGGCCGCGCGCACCTGTCCGACTTCACGGGCCTCGTTGCGGCGGGCGGCTTCTCCTACGGCGACACGCTCGGCGCCGGTGCGGGCTGGGCGCGGTCGGTGCTGTTCGACCCGCGCCTGACCGACCAGTTCCGGGAGTTCTTCGAGCGGGGCGACACGTTCGGCCTGGGCATCTGCAACGGCTGCCAGATGTTCGGCGAGCTCGCCGAGCTCGTGCCCGGCGCCGAGGCCTGGCCGCGGTGGACGCGAAACCGCAGCGAGCAGTACGAAGCCCGCCTCTCGCAGGTCGAGGTGCTCGACAGCCCGTCGATCTTCTTCGCCGGGATGGCCGGGTCGCGCCTGCCGATCGCGGTGGCGCACGGCGAGGGTCGCGCGGACTTCTCCCGGCACGGGTCGCCGACGGACGTGGTGCCGGCGATGCGCTACCTGGACGGGTCCGGCGCGCCGGCCGAGACCTACCCGGCCAACCCCAACGGGTCGCCCGGGGGGCTGACCGCCGTGACGACGCCGGACGGGCGGTTCACCGCGATGATGCCGCACCCCGAGCGGGTGCAGCGCAACATCCAGCTGTCGTGGACCGATGGCCCGGTCGACGAGCCGAGCCCCTGGCTGCGGATGTTCCGCAACGCCCGGAGCCACCTCGGCTGACCGCGAACCGGTATGGCGGACGGGCCGGTTCGGCAGGTCGCGGCTGGCGCGCCGGCGTGTGCGAGGGTAGGTCTCATGGACGTGGTGCACGCGGCCAGATGATGCTGGTGGTGCTCGAGGCGGGGCAGCTGCGCACGAGTCCGCACGGCCACTGCCGGTTCGTGCCGTTGCGGTGAGGTCGCCCCGAGGCCGTCAGCGCAGGCGCCAGCGTCCGAGGTCCGGAGGCCGCGGGGACGAGGCGGCGTCGGGGTCCGCGGCGGCGAGCGCGTCGGTGAGCGCACGCGCCGACCGGGCGCGGCGGGCCAGCTCGGCACCGGACCACATGCCCGTGGGGAACGGTGACCGGGCCACGTGGCGGCGCAGCTCGACCAGGTCGAGGTCGGCGGTCGAGCCCGCCGCGACCAGCACCGAGTTGCCGAAGCGTCGCCCCTTGAGCACGTCGTGAGTGGCCAGCACGGCCTGGTGGTCGAGCCCCGCCACCCCCGCCCCGGCGGCCACGGCCGCGACATAGCGCCACGACGGCTCGTCGGCGAGGTTCAGCAGGACGAGCCCGTCAGCACGCAGGACGCGACGCACGTCGGTCAGGAACTCCACGGTGCCGAGCTCGGGGGGCACCCGGCCGCCGTCATACGCGTCGACCACGACCACATCAGCCGACCCGTCCCGCAGGGCTGCCACCCCCGACCGGCCGTCCACGGGCCGCACCCGGATCCGGTGCCGTCGGGGGAGGGGCAGCTCGCGGCGGACCACCTCGGTGAGCTCGGCGTCGGGCTCGAGCACGATCTGGGGCGACCCGGGGCGCGTGGCCTCGACGTAGCGAGCCAGCGACAGCCCAGCGCCGCCGACGTGCGTCACGCCCAGCGGACCGGGCGGGAGGGAGTCCAGGACGCACGCAAGGTGCTGGACGTACTCGAACGCCAGGACGGTCGGGTCATCGAGGTCGACGAAGGACTGCGGGTGGCCGTCGCGCATCACCGTCGCGGCGCGCCCGGCGGCTCGCCCCTCGACCCAGTCGATGCGTATGCCGTTGTCGCTCACCGCTGCTCGCAGGTCGCCGTCACGGCGTGAGCACGACCTTGATCGCGCGGCGCTCGTCCATCGCGCGGTAGCCCTCGGCGACGTCGTCGAGCGGCAGCGTCAGGTCGAAGACCGCGCCCGGGGCGATCTGCCCGGCGAGCACGGAGGAGACGAGGTGGGGGAGGTAGCGCCGCACCGGGGCCATGCCGCCGGCCAGGGAGATGTTCTTGCGGAACATCCGCTCGACGGGGAGCTCGACGCCGTGCGGCACCCCGACGAACCCCACGCGTCCGCCGGGACGCGCCGCGGCGAAGGCCTGCTCCATCGAGCCGCCGGTGCCGACGCACTCCAGGACGCTGTGGGCACCGAGGCCGCCGGTGAGCTCGCGCACGCGCTCCGCGCCCTCCTCGCCACGCTCCTCGACGACGTCGGTCGCCCCGAGCTCCCGGGCGATGGCCTGCCGGGACGCGTGGCGGGACATGGCGATGATGCGCTCGGCGCCGAGCTCGCGGGCGGCCAGCACCCCGCACAGACCGACGGCGCCGTCGCCCACGACCACCGCCGTGTGGCCCTCGCGGACGTCGGCGGAGACCGCGGCGTGCCACCCGGTGGCCATGACGTCGGACAGCGTGAGCAGCGACGGCAGCAGGTCGTCGGACGGCATCTCGGGGGTGGCGACGAGGGTGCCGTCGGCGAGCGGGACGCGGAGGTACTCCGCCTGGCAGCCACCCACGGGCAGGCCGGCGCGGTCCTTGGAGCCGTAGAACCCACCGTGCAGGCAGGCGCTGTGCACCCCGGCCTGGCAGATCTCACAGGTGTTGTCGGAGTATGTGAACCCGCCGATGACGAACTGGCCGGGCGCGACGTTCTTGACCTCCTCGCCGACCTCCTCCACGACGCCGACGTACTCGTGACCGATCGGGTGGGGCTCGTCGGTGGGGTTCTCGCCGCGGTAGGGCCACAGGTCTGACCCGCAGATGCAGGACCGGACGACCCGGACCACGGCGTCGGTGGGGGTCAGGACCGATGGGGCGGGGGCCTCCTCGAGACGGATGTCACGGGCTGCATGGATCATCGTTGCGCGCATGCCACCATCGTGACATGCCAACCCGTCGCCGCATCCCCGCCGACCAGGGCGCCGAGGCGCTCGCCGCCTGGCAGGCCGATCCCGCAGCGCCGCGCCAGACGGTGGCCACGGCCGTGCGATACACGCTGGAGGAGCTCGGCGCGCGATACCCCGGGCGCTCCCTGGAGGTGCGCGTCCCGCCATACGGCGCGGTCCAGGCCGTCGAGGGCCCGGTGCACACCCGCGGCACCCCGCCCAGCACGGTCGAGACCGACGCGACCACCTGGCTGCAGCTGGCGACCGGGGCCCTGACCTGGACGGCCGCGGTCTCGGGCGGCCGGGTCCGCGCGAGCGGCCAGCGCTCCGACCTCACCTCGCTGCTGCCGCTGCCGCCCGGCGCCGGGACGGCCGGCGCCTCGTCCGACCAGGAGGATCTCGTATGACGCCGCGCATCGGCCTGACCATCCTGCCGGAGGTGCGCTGGAGGGAGGCAGAGCCCCGCTGGCGGGCCGCCGAGGAGATGGGTTTCGACCACCTGTGGACCTACGACCACCTCACGTGGGGCGGTCTGCCGGACTCGCCGTGGTACGGCACCGTCTCGACCCTGACGGCCGCCGCCCTGGTCACCCGGCACGTCGGGATCGGCACCTTCGTGGCGTCGCCCAACTTCCGGCACCCGGCGGCGTTCGTCCGGGACGTGCAGTCGTTGCAGGACGTCAGCGACGGCCGGCTGCTGCTCGGTCTCGGCACCGGTGGTGACCTCGACTCGCGCGTGCTGGGTGGGCCGGAGCTGACGGTGCGTCAGCGGGTCGACCGGTTCGAGGAGTTCGCCCGCCTGCTCGACCGGCTGCTGCGCGAGGACCACGTCGACCACGAGGGGGAGTACTTCACCTGCCGGGACGCCCGGACGCTCCCGGTCGCGGACCCCCGCCCCACGGTGGTGATGGCCGCCAACGGCCCACGGTCGCAGCGGCTCGCCGTCGCGCTGGGGGACGCCTGGGTCACGACCGGAACCCACGGCGACGACCGTGAGGCCTGGTGGCGCAGCCTCGAGGAGCTGTCGCGGCGGATGGACGACCTCGGGCCGCCGCAGGGCTTCCGCCGCTACGTCCACGTCGACCCGTCCGGTGACCTGTCCCTCTCGTCCGTCGACCGCTTCGAGGAGGTGGTGGGGCGGGTGGCCGAGCTGGGGTTCACCGACGTGATCACCCATTGGCCGCGACCAGACGGGCCATATGCCGGGGACCCGGCCGTCCTCGAGCAGGTCGCGGCACGCCTCCTGACGCGTCGGTGACCGTCTGACGCGTTCCCTGTGCACAACCGTTCACGGGGCAGGTGACGCTCCGTTAGTCTCGTCCTGAGGCGTCCGAGGGAGGACGCTTCCTGGGGGGGGAGAACGACCATGACATCGTCGCGGTTCTGCTACGTCCTGATGTGCCACGCCGATCCTGGGGGGATCCTGCGCGTCGTGGGCCGGATCCGCGAGCTCAGTCCCGACGCCGCCATCGTCGTGCGGCACAGCGTGCCCGGCCTCGTCTCGCGCGAGGACCTCGAGCCGCTCGGCGCGACCGTGCACCGCAGCGACATCGACATCGTCTGGGGTGACTGGTCGATGACCCGGGCGGCTCTCGAGGTGCTTGAGCACGTGAGGCGCACCGTCGACGCCGAGCACGTGGTGCTGCTCTCCGGCCAGGACTACCCGATCCGCGACCTCGCCGCCTGGGAGGACGAGGTGCGGCGCGCCGGCGTCGACGCGCTGATCGACGTCTACCCCCCGATGACCGACGACTGGCACTACCGCTGGTGGACCGTCGAACCGCCGCACGTGGGGCCGGTGCTGGTCCGCCGGGTCGTCAAGCTCGCCTGGCGCCTCGTGGCGCGCCGCTTCCGGTCGGTCGTCATGTTCTATCAAGGTCGGCGGGACCCCCGGTGGATCCTCGGTCTGCGACGTCCCGAGCTGCTGCGGCGCCCCGCCCCGGTGGATGTCCTCAAGGGGGCGCTGTGGGTGACCCTGACGGGTCGCGCCGTCGAGAGCCTCCTGCGCCGCCACCACGACGACCGGCTCACGCAGACCTTCTTCCGCACCGTCCGCATCCCCGACGAGTCCTACATCCAGTCCCTGCTGCTGGCCGACGCGCAGCTGCGGATCATGGACTGCCCGACGACCTTCGCCCGGTTCCGCTACGACGAGTGGAGCCCCACCTGGCTCGATCTCGACGAGCTGGCCCTCGCGGCCCGGACCCCGGCCGCCTTCGCCCGCAAGCTGCCCGCGGACGTGGACGACGCGGTCGTGGCCGAGGCGGACCGCCTCTGCGCCCGGCGGGGCGACGAGGTGCCTGCGATGGAGGAAGCGGTCCCGGGCGAGGTCAAGCTCACCGGCGCCGAGCGGGCCCCCGGGCTGCCCCCCGTCGCGACCGGGCTCGCCGCCGCGCGCGGATAGACTGCGGCGGTGAGCGACCGCCCTGATGTCAGCACGGACGCCGGCAAGGACCCCGTGCCGGCCCCCGCCACCGACCCCTCCCCGGCGCGGGGTGGGCGGCGCCCGATCTTCTCCCGCTTCATCGTCGTCGGCGCGGTTCTCGGCTTCGCGCTGGCGACCGGGGTGGCGCTGCTGCTGCGGCCGGACCCTGTCGCGGTGAGCGGCGCCAGCCAGACGGCGACCTATGGCATAGGGCGCGTCATGATGTTCTTCGGCGTCCTCGGCGGTGGCCTGGGTGCCCTCCTCGGCGCCCTGGTGGCAGTGCTCCTCGACCGCCGACGCTGAGGCGCTGACGCCGAGGCGACGACGGGTCGACCGCGCTGTGGGACACTGGGCCCGTGACACGAGGTGACGGTCGACTCAATCACGACATCCTTCCCGGCGAGACCGGGCCCCAGGACTCCTGCGGGGTCTTCGGCGTCTGGGCGCCCGGCGAGGAGGTCGGCAAGCTCACCTACTACGGTCTCTACGCCCTGCAGCACCGCGGGCAGGAGTCGGCGGGGATCGCGACGTCCGACGGAGAGCGCGTCCTCGTCTACAAGGACATGGGGCTGGTGTCCCAGGTGTTCGACGAGACCGCCCTCGGGTCCCTGACCGGGCACCTCGCCATCGGGCACACCCGCTACTCCACCACTGGGGCCAGCAAGTGGGAGAACGCCCAGCCCACGCTGGGCGGCACGGCCCACCACACGATCGCGCTCGCCCACAACGGCAACCTCATCAACACCTCCGAGCTGCGCGGGCTGCTGTCCGCCCGTCACGTCGACGGGTTCGGCACGGCGGGCGGGGAGCTGCGTCGTGGCAACACGACGGACACCGCCATCGTCACCTCGCTGCTGGGCAGCCGGGCCGAGGACGTCTCTCTCGAGGAGGCGGCCATGGAGCAGCTGCCCCTGGTCAAGGGCGCCTTCTGCTTCGTCTTCATGGACGAGCACACCCTGTATGCCGCGCGCGACCCGCAGGGCGTCCGGCCGCTGGTGATCGGACGGCTGGAGCGCGGCTGGGTCGTGGCGTCCGAGACCGCCGCCCTGGACATCGTCGGCGCCAGCTATGTGCGCGAGGTCGAGCCGGGCGAGCTGGTCGTCGTCGACGAGCAGGGCCTGCGCACGCGGCGCTTCGCCGAGCCCGAGCCCAAGGGCTGCGTCTTCGAGTACGTCTACCTCGCCCGACCGGACACGACGATCGCGGGGCGCGGCGTCTACGAGGCGCGGGTCGACATGGGGCGCGAGCTGGCGCGCCAGCACCCGGTCGAGGCGGACATGGTCATGCCGTCCCCGGAGTCGGGCACCCCTGCGGCGATCGGCTACGCGGAGGAGTCGGGGATCCCCTACGGCCAGGGCCTGGTCAAGAATGCCTATGTCGGCCGCACCTTCATCGCCCCGTCCCAGACCATCCGGCAGCTCGGCATCCGGCTCAAGCTCAACCCGCTGCGTGACGTCATCAAGGGCAAGCGGCTGATCGTGGTCGACGACTCGATCGTGCGCGGCAACACCCAGCGGGCGCTGGTCCGCATGCTGCGCGAGGCCGGGGCGGCCGAGGTCCACGTCCGGATCTCCTCGCCGCCGGTGCGCTGGCCCTGCTTCTACGGCATCGACTTCGCGAGCCGGGCCGAGCTGATCGCGACCGGTATCGACGTCGAGGGCGTTCGGCGGTCCGTCGGAGCCGACAGCCTCGGCTACATCAGCGAGGACGGCATGATCGCCGCGACCCACCAGCCCCGCGAGCAGCTGTGCACCGCGTGCTTCTCGGGCACGTACCCCCTCGGCGTCCCCGACGACCAGGCGGTCGTCCTCGACCCCGCCCACGCCTGACCGTCCGCGTCTTGCCCGGAGCCGGACGGCCCACCTGCACACCCGCAACGAAAGGTCCCTCGTGAGCGAGCCCATCACCTACGCGTCGGCAGGGGTCGACGTGGAGGCCGGCGACAAGGCCGTCGAGCTGATGAAGGCGTCGGTGCGACGCGCGACCCGTCCCGAGGTGCTCGGCGGGCTCGGCGGGTTCGCGGGGATGTTCGACGCCTCGGCGCTCGCCGGGATGCGCCGCCCGGTCCTGGCCACGTCGACCGACGGGGTGGGGACCAAGGTCGCCGTCGCGCAAGCCATGGACCGGCACGACACTATCGGCTTCGACCTCGTCGGCATGGTCGTCGACGACATCGTGGTGTGCGGGGCCGAGCCGCTCTTCATGACCGACTACATCGCCACCGGCAAGGTCGTGCCCGAGCGCATCGCCGCCATCGTCTCCGGCATCGCGGCCGCGTGCGAGCAGGCGGGCGTCGCCCTGGTCGGCGGGGAGACCGCCGAGCACCCCGGTCTGCTCGAACCCGACGAGTACGACTGCGCGGGCGCCGCGACCGGGGTCGTCGAGCACGACGAGGTCCTCGGCCCCCAGCGGGTGCGGGCGGGCGACGTCGTGCTGGGGCTGGCCTCGTCGGGACTTCACTCCAATGGGTACTCGTTGGTGCGACGTGTCTTCGCCCACGCGTCGTGGGACTACGACCGGGACGTCCCCGAGCTCGGCAGCACCCTGGGCGAGTCGCTGCTGACACCCACCAGGGTCTATGCCCGCGACCTGCTCGCGCTGATCCGGGCCGACGGCGTGGACGTCCACGCGCTGAGCCATGTCACGGGGGGTGGGCTCGCCGCCAACCTCGCGCGGGTCCTGCCCCAGGGGGTGCTCGTCACCGTGGACCGTGCGACGTGGACGCCGCCGCCGATCTTCGGTCTGGTCCAGGAGCTCGGCCGGGTGCCGCAGTCCGACCTCGAGCGCACCCTCAACATGGGGGTGGGCTTCGTGGCGGTGCTTCCCGAGACGGCGGTCGACCGCGCCCTGGACCTGTGCAGCGAGCGCGACCTGCCCGCGTGGGTCATGGGTCGGGTGTCGGACGCCGCTGACGTCGCGGCAGACCCCGGGCACGAGGTCGTGCGGGGCGCCAAGGGCGTCGACGGGGGATCGGTCCAGCTGGTCGGCGCCCACCGGGTCTGAGAGCGAGTCCGGAGCCGCGTGTGAGACGGGGACGGCGGACGGACGGGGAGGGTGTCACCAGCTGGTGACACCCTCCCCGTCCGATGTGCGGTATGCCGACCCGCCCGTCAGGGGTCGGGCGGCGCGACGACCTGACGACATCGGGTCACCCACCCGCCGAGGAGGCAGGTCGGGCCCGATGGGTCAGCGCCCACCGGCGGACCACCGGTCGTAGTCGTCGTAGCCGTCGTCGTCATCCGGTTCACGGCGTGGCTCGCCGGTGTCCCGTTGCGTCGATGCGTGCAGTTCTCGCTCAAGAGCACTCAGGTCGGTGTCGGGAGAGAAGTACTTCAGCTCCCGGGCAACCTTGGTCTGCTTGGCTTTGGCCCGGCCGCGCCCCATGGCGTGACCCCCTCGCGCGTCTGCCGGAGTGGCATCGCTGGCTGCGGCTGGTGCCGTAGCGGGCGGAGCGACCCCGGGAATCTCGTGTCTTCGTGAGGGACACGGTACATGCTGGGAGGGCCATCTGTGGAGTCGAGCATCCTCGCGTGCCCACGGGCAGTCACGGGACGTGATGTCCGGGCTGACTGGATTCGCGTTGGTTCGGGCGTTGATGCACCCATACGGGCGTATCGAGATGCACAGAACCCGCATATGTCACGATACGTAGTATTCTAAGAAGGAAATTGAGTCTACCCGTAGCCCGATTCGACTACCCAGGGTCACTTCTGAGATGGAAGCGGCCAGGTGGTGAGGCGCCGGGGGGCGTCGTTGCACGGGGGGAGCACCTTCCGTCGAGAGCGGGGAGATCACATGCCACACCGCGAGCAGGACAGCGAGAAGCTCTTGACCCCGGCCGAGGTCGCCGAGCTCTTCCGGGTCGACCCCAAGACCGTGACCCGGTGGGCCAAGGCGGGCAAGCTCAACTCGATCCGCACGCTCGGGGGGCATCGGCGCTACCGCGAGAGCGAGATCCGCCAGCTGCTCGACGGTGTCGGCGAGACCGCCCGCATGAGCCAGGCGACCTGAGCCGCTGCAGGCGCGTGACCCAGCGGTGGCCGGTTGCGCCACTGATGTCCTCCTCGATATCAGCAGATGACTGATACTGAGTCGGAAATGAGCTATTCTCTGATGTCGTGACCTCCTCCGGATCGTCCGACCCCGCGGTCTACGCGCTGCTGGGGGACGTCGTCGGGTCCCGGCGTGCCGGCAACCGGCGCGTCCTGCACGAGCACCTCGGCGCCGCGCTCCGCCAGGTCGAGCAGGTGGTGCCCGCGCTCGAGCCGCTCACCACGACGGTCAGCGACGAGTTCCAAGGGGTGTACGCCGACGTCGGGTCCGCCGTCCTTGCTTCGCTGCTCGTCCGGCTGCACACGCTGCCGCAGGTCGACGTCAGGTGTGGCATCGGGCGCGGCCTGGTGCAGGTGATCGACCACGGCCACGTCCCGCCCCTGCAGGACGGCAGCGCCTGGTGGGCCGCCCGAGAGGCCGTGGAGGAGGCCGAGCGCCGGGCCGCCTCGGCGGGCACGCGGTCCTGCCGCACGTGGTACGTCGAGGACCCGGACCGGCCCTCCGGCGCCGCAGCCACCATCCTCGCCACGCTGGTCCTGCGCGACGAGCTCGTCTCCAGGCTGGACGCGCGGCCCCTGCGGGTGCTCCTGGGGGTCATGTCAGACCTCACGCAGACAATGGTGGCCGAGCAGGAGGGGATCACGCAGTCGGCGGTCTCCCAGCTGGTGGCGCGAGAGAGCCTCGGAGCCATCAGGGAGGCGCACGAGATCCTCACCCAGCCTGCCCGCGACCGCTGAGGAGCACCATGACCTATCTCGCCGTGTGGCTGCTGGCGCTGGGAGCCGGCGACCTGGCGCGCCCCGGCGCGGAGCTCGGGGGTCGGCGGCCCTCGTGGCTGCCAGTCCTGGTCTCCGTCCCCGTGGCCGTGCTGTCCTGGCCCCTGCTCGGGCAGCGTGGCGGCTGGCACCTGCTCGCACTGCTCGGGATCGTGCTGCTGCTCGTCGTGTGGGCCCGCTCGTCGGCGGCCGCCGTGAGCAGCGGGCTCCGGGCACGCGACCACGGCGACGGCGAGGGCGACGGCGACGACCGCGCCCACGACCCCTCGGCCGCGGCCGCCGCTCTGCTGCGGAGCGCCGGACGGCACCGGCTGGTGGCCGGCGCCTCCCTCCTGGTGGGACTCGTGGCACTCTTCGCGCTGGCCGGGGTCGACGCCGCCGCCGGTGGGCCGCTGGCCCGGTGGTGGGGCTCGCTCGGCCTGCCCCGGCTCGGCCGGGTGCCGCTCGACCGCGCGCTGATGGTCCTCGCCGTGATGCTGGCGCAGATCGGCACCGGCAACGTCGTCGTGCGTCTCGTCCTCGACGCGGCCGGCGCGCACAGCCAGCCCGGGGTCCTGCGCGGCGGGCGCTGGCTGGGCCCGATGGAGCGTGTCTTCGTCGTCGGGCTCGCCCTCGCGGGCCAGGCGACCGCAGCCTCCGTCGTCATCGCCGCCAAGGGGATCCTGCGCTTCCCCGAGCTGCAGGACCAGCGCGGGCCGGGTCAACGGATCGACGTCGTGACCGAGTACTTCCTCCTGGGCAGCTTCACCTCGTGGCTGGTGGCTCTCGGGTGCGCCCTGCTCGCGCTCTGACCAGGCGCGCCGGGCCGATCGGGGCCCACGCCCCGGGCCATGCGTGACAATGGCGTCCATGAGTGGAGACATCGTCCTCGCCAACCGGTACCGCCTGGAGCGCCAGATCGGCCGCGGCGGGATGGGCCAGGTCTGGTCTGCCGTCGACACCCGGCTGCAACGCCGGGTGGCCGTCAAGACGGTCGACCTGGCGGCCACCGGCGACGAGGTGGCGGCCGAGAGGTTCCAGCAGGAGGCCCACGCCACCGCGGCGCTGTCCCACCCCAACATCGTCACGATCTTCGACAACGGCGTCGACGGCCACACGGCCTATCTCGTCATGGAGCTGCTGAGCGGGCCCAGCCTCGACGAGCTGGTCCGCGACCAGGGGCCGCTCCCGGTCGACCGGGCGCTCGCCTACACCCAGGAGGTGGCCTCCGCCCTCGGCGCCGCGCACCGGGCGGGCGTCGTGCACCGTGACGTCAAGCCCAGCAACCTCATGCTCGACGAGCGCGGCACCCTCAAGATGGTGGACTTCGGGATCGCCCGCCTGGACCAGGCTCGCACCAGCCAGCTGACGGCGACCGCCACGGTCATCGGCAGCGCGCCATACCTGTCTCCGGAGCAGGCCACCGGCGGGACGGCCACCCCGCAGAGCGACCTGTACTCCCTCGGCTGCGTCCTCATGACCCTGCTGACCAGCGAGCCGCCGTTCGAGGGCGAGCACCCTCTGTCGATCCTGCACCACCACCTGAGCACGCCCCCGCCGCTGCCGTCCGAGCGCCGCCCCGGGGTGCCGCAGGCCGTCGACGACCTGGTCGCCCAGCTGCTGGCCAAGTCGCCCCAGGACCGACCCGCCAGCGCCGCTGACGTCGCCGGCCGGATCGCTGCCATCCGCCGCGGCGCCGCGCCCTCCACGACGGTGCTGCCGGTCGCCGGAGCCGCGGCGGCCGCCACCACCGTGCTCCCTCCCGCGGTGCGGGCCCCCGAGCCCGCACCGCGCACGGTCACGCAGGCCACGGCCTACCGTGACGAGCCCGACCGCCCGCGGCGCCGCGGCATGGGGGCGCTGTGGGTGATGCTCCTCCTGCTGGCGGCGACGGTCGGTGCCCTGTGGTGGTTCGTGCTCCGGGGGACCGGCCCCTCGACCGACACGCCCACCGTCCCGACCCCCACGGCGACGAGCACCACCGCCCGCACGACCGCCCCCACGAGGACGACCTCGGCCCCGACGGTGACCGTCACGCAGACCCCCACCCAGAGGCCGACCTCCAGTGCCCCGACGACCCCGACGCAGGAGCCGACGACCCCGACCGAGCAGCCGACGACCCCGACCGAGCAGCCGTCGACCCCGACCGAGGAGCCCAGCGACCCGGCGCCGACCTGGACCGGTTCGGCCTCCGCGGCCGCGTCGACGCTGGGCGACGTCGTCCAGGGTGCGCAGCTGTCCGGGTCCTCGGGCAAGGACGCGTCCAAGAGCCTGCGCTCGCTCGACAAGGCCATCCGTCAGCAGGATGCCGGTGCCGCGCGCGCGGCGCTGGGTGAGCTGAGCGGCGCGGTCCAGAGCAGTGTCCAGGACGGGTCGGTCTCCAGCGAGACCGCGCAGTCCATCACGTCGGCGGCCGACGTCGTGGCCGGCGCGCTCCCCGCCGCCTGACGCTGCTGAAGGCCTCAAGTGCCGCTGCTCCGAGTTGCGGGCGGCAGGTGCGATCCTGACGACGTGGCACCACCAGTCGGCGGCCTGAGCGCCGTGGCCCTGAGGGCCGTCCATCGCAACGAGGCGACGGTCACCCTCGTCGTGCGACTCACCGCGCGCCTCTGGCTGCTGGTGGGGACGTGGGGGTGGGCCGACACCCCCGGCGCTGGGCCTTGCTGGCCCTGTGCGTGGTCCACGACCTGTGGCTGTGGTCGCGGCTGCGGGCCGGGCGCGGCCCCGGGGTCCGGTGGCGAGTGGCGGCGGACCTCGTCGACGCGACGGTGTGGTCGCTGCTGGGCTGGGCGCACTACCCCCACACGGCCGCCGTGATGGTCGTGATCCCGCTCGTCGCCTTCGTGTCGGCGCGGCGCCTGTCGACCGGCCTGGTGCTGACCGCCGTGACGATCGGCGTGACGGCGGCCGCGAGGTCGCTGGTCGGCTCGGAGCCCTACCTGGTGGTCACCACGGGGTTCGTGCTGATCGGCGTGCTGCTCGGCCGGTCCCTCGTGTGGCTCGTCGCCGAGGAGGTCCGGCGTCACGAGGCCCTCGTCGAGCGCTCGGCGCAGGCGTCGCTGGCCGCCGCCCGCCTGGCGGGGCGCAACGCCGTCGTGACGGGGGTCGGTGCGGAGGCCATCGACCAGCTGCAGGTGACCATCTTCGCCCTGGGTGGCGCCGGGGTGGACGAGGCGACCGAGCTGCGCAAGGCCGTGTCCCAGCACAAGCAGCAGCTCGGCCGGGCGACCCGCGCCGAGGCTACTACCTGCGGGACGCCTGCGACGTCTACTCCCAGGCCACCCGGTCCAGCGAGCCCGACGCCTCGCGCTTCACCTTCTTCGACGTCGACCCGTCGGCCGGCACGGTCGTCGTGAGCCGGTCTCAGGCGCGCCTGCTGTGGCAGCACCTCGCCGGACGCGGAGGTGGGGTCGTCCGGGTCCGGAGCGCGACGGTCGGCCCGAACGGGGAGGTCTCGGTGCAGGTCGACGACGAGACCGTCGTGCTGCCCGCGGTGGACGGGCAGCCGCTGTCCCTGTCGGTGACGGCGGCCGGCGTGGCGGCGATGGCGGCATACGTGCTGATCCTCGCGGTGCCCCAGCACTCCGTCGTGCCGGCGGCGATCGCGCTGCCCGTCGCCGCGCTCCTGCTCCTCTCCACGGTGGTCGCCCATCGGGTCCTGCGCCGCTGGGGACCGCCGGGGAACCCCTGGTGGCCCTGAGCGGTGCCGTGCCGATAGCCTGCCTCGGGGGACTCTGGTTCGCCGGTCACGGGCCGCGCGGGCCGGAGGACATGATGCTCAACATGCCGATGGTGGGGTGGGCGATGATGCTTGGTCTCGTCGTGCGGCCGCGACGGGCCGTCCTGGCCTGCCGCGCCGCACTGGTGCTCGGCCTCGTGCTGACCGCTCTGGCGACCGAGGGCACCCTGAGGTTCGCGATCCCCGAGCTCGTGTGGCCGCTCATGGCCTATGTGGGGTCGCAGTGCGTCAGCCGCACCCTGGACGACGCGTGCAACGAGGTCCAGGTCGAGGCCCGCGCCCAGGCGCAGGCCCGCACCGAGGCGGCCCGACGTGCGGCGGCCGGTGCCGAGCTCGACTACCTCACGACGGTCGTGGAGCAGGGGCAGCGACTGGTCGCCGGGGCTGACGCCGGGGAGCTGCGCGAGGGGGTCGCGGACGACCTGCGCCGGGTGAGCAGGCTGCTCGCCGAGACCCGCGCGAGCCTGGCATGAGGACGGGCGGGCGCGGATGAGGATCGTGATCGTCGACGACAGCCCGAGCGTCCGGGACGCCCGTCAGCTGTGGTTGCGGGAGGCGACCGACGCCCAGGTCGACGCCCTCGACTTCGAGGGTGCCCTCGCGCTCGGCACCCGCTGGGGGCAGGTCGACATCGCCGTGCTCGACGGGCACGACCGCAGGTCTCCCGAGCGCCGGGCCGCGGCGGCGCGGCGCTCGGGCGTGGACTCGATCCCGGCGCACGACCACTTCCCGGGCGCGCGGCTCGGGCAGGAGGTGCGCCGGCACACTCCCGCCGGCGTCACCAGCATCATCCTGATCAGCGCCTACGCCCGAGAGAACGAGCTGATCTCGCGCCGGATCGTGCAGGCGGGGGTCGACTACGTCTTCGACCACTTCGAGGTCGACCAGGACCGTGAGACCTTCGTGCGGGCGGTGACCCAGCCCTGGACGTTCTCCTCGCGCCGGGCCTCGATCGACTGGGCGGCCCTGGGCTACGAGCGCGCCCCCGACGTGCAGGCGGCCATCGACATCGCCGAGTCGTCGCCGGTCGCCGACATGGTGCTCAACGACGAGGCGCACGCCGCGCACCCGAGCGACGAGTGGACGATCCGGTCGGTGCGTCACCGGCTGGGTGATGCGCTGCCGGGCGGTGTCAGCGCCGGGGCCGGTCCACGCCAGGCGCGAGCCCCGCGCAAGAGCTGGCTGTCCCAGCAGCTGGGTCTGGCCCTCGGCCGGCACCTGCCCACCGACCCCGAGTGAGCACCCCTCAAAAGGTGGGCGTCGCACTTGAGTGCCGGGCGGGATGTCATGGTGCTGCGCCGGGGCCGCGCCGACGAGGGGGATGCGCGGCCCCAGGCGCACGCAGGCGGGGGGAGCCGCAGCGAGAACGACGAAGCCGCACCCCGGTCGGGATGCGGCTTGCTGGTGGCCAGGGGCGGGGTCGAACCGCCGACCTTCCGATTTTCAGTCGGACGCTCGTACCAACTGAGCTACCTGGCCTCGCGACATCCTCAAGATATCGCGAAGTCTCTCCCGAGGGAGAGACTGGCGACCCCGACCGGGCTCGAACCGGCGACCTCCGCCGTGACAGGGCGGCGCGCTAACCAACTGCGCTACGGGGCCAAAGGGTGAGGAGTGACTACCTCAAGCACTCCGACAACTCGCTGGCCGTGACCAACTTGTCCATCGTACATGCTCTGTATCCCCAACGGGATTCGAACCCGTGCTACCGCCGTGAAAGGGCGGGGTCCTAGGCCGCTAGACGATGGGGACCCGAATCTCTCGGGCCCTCTGCCGCTAGCGCTCTAGTAGCTCGAGCCCGTCGAGGACTCCGAAAGCATAGGGGACGGCGGCGGAGAACTCCTAATCGGGTCGGAGTCAGCGTCGAGCGGCCCACTCCAGCAGGCGATCTCGCGGCCAGGTGGTGACGATGCGCTCGGCTGGGACCCCGAGGTGCCAGGCCCGCTCGGCCCCCAGCTGCTGGAAGTCCAGCTGCCCCGGCGCGTGCGCGTCGGTGTCGACCGCGAACAGGCACCCGGCGTCCAGCGCCAGCGTGATCAGGTCGTCCGGCGGATCCTGCCGCTCCGGCCGGGAGTTGATCTCGACCGCGACGTCGTGGGCGGCGCACGCCTCGAAGACGACGCGGGCGTCGAACGACGACTGCGGCCGCTTGCCTCGGCCTCCGGTGACGAGCCGGCCCGTGCAGTGCCCCAGCACGTTGGTGCGCGGGTTGCTGACGGCCGCGACCATGCGGCGCGTCATCGCGGCGGACTCCATCTTGAGCTTGGAGTGCACCGAGGCGACCACCACGTCGAGCTCTTCGAGCAGGTCGGGCTCCTGGTCGAGCGATCCGTCGTCGAGGATGTCGACCTCGATCCCCGACAGCAGCCGGAAGCTGCCGGGCACGATCTGGTTGGCACCGGCGACCACCTGGAGCTGCTTGCGCAGACGCTCGGGCGACAGGCCGTTGGCGACCTTGAGGCGGGGGGAGTGGTCCGTGAGCACCTGGTACTCCCGCCCCAGCTCGACCGCGGTCATCACCATCTCGTCGATGGGGGACCCGCCGTCCGACCAGTCAGAGTGGCTGTGCAGGTCGCCGCGCTGCAGGACGACGAGCTCCTGGCCGTCGCGGGCCAGGGGTGCGGACTCGCGCTCCTCGAGCTGGGCGAGGTAGACGGGCTCCTCGCCGCGCAGCACCGCCTGCGCGATCGCCTCGCTGCCCTTGCCGATCCCGGGCAGGTCCTGCAGCGTCCCGGCAGCGGCGCGGGTCGTCAGCTCGTCGTCGCCCAGCGCCCCCAGCGTGGCCGCGGCCCCGCGGAAGGCCTTGATGCGGTAGCTGGACTCCAGCGCCCGCTCGAGCAGGAACGAGATGCGGCGCAGGGCCAGGACGACCCCGGCGGCGTCGGGGGTCAGGGTGTCGGCGATCGGCTCGGCGGAGGCGGAGCCGTGGCGTTGGGGTCCGGTGGCGGCGGGCTTCGGCATACGGCCATCGTCGCACCGCAGGGGGTGGCTTGGCCGAGGTGGCGCGGGTCACCTACGGTCAGGGCATGGCACTGAGCGTCTTCGACCTCTTCTCGATCGGTATCGGGCCGTCGAGCTCGCACACGGTGGGCCCGATGCGCGCGGCGCTGATGTTCGTCCGGTCGCTGGAGGCGGACGGGCAGCTCGACCGGGTCACGAGCCTGCGGGTCGAGCTCTACGGGTCGCTGGGCGCGACGGGCCACGGCCACGGCAGCGACAAGGCGGTCCTGCTCGGGCTGTCCGGAGAGGCGCCGGAGCTCGTCGACCCCCGCGCCGTCGAGGGCCGTCTCGCGCACATGCGCGCGACCAAGCGGCTGGCGCTGCTGGGACGCCACGAGATCGACTTCGACGAGGCCACCGACCTCGTCATGCACCGGACCCGGTCCCTGCCCGGTCACTCCAACGGCATGACCTGCGAGGCCGTCGTCGAGGGGCTGGAGGAGCCGGTGCAGCGCACCTACTACTCGGTGGGTGGCGGCTTCGTGGTGGTCGAGGACGGGTCCGGCGGCCATCGGATCGTCGAGGACGAGACCCCGGTCGCGCACGAGTTCCGGACCGGTGACGAGCTGCTTGCGGTCTGCGCGGAGACCGGCCGCTCGATCGCCCAGGTCATGCTCGACAACGAGCGCGCCTGGCGCAGCGAGGCCGAGGTCAGGGCGGGGCTCCTGGAGATCTGGCGCGTCATGCAGGAGTGCGTGGACAACGGCATCACCACCGAGGGGGTGCTCCCGGGTGGGCTGCGGGTCCGTCGGCGCGCCCCCGAGCTGGCGCTGCGACTCGCCCTCGAGGAGGGCAACGTCGACCCGCTGCGGGGGCTCGACTGGATCACCCTCTACGCCCTCGCCGTCAACGAGGAGAACGCCGCCGGCGGACGCGTCGTCACCGCGCCGACCAACGGCGCCGCCGGGATCATCCCCGCTGTCCTGCACTACTACGTGCGGTTCGTGCCGGGTGCCGACGACCTGGGGGTGGTCCGCTTCCTGCTGACCGCGGCGGCGATCGGCATGATCATCAAGGAGGGGGCCTCGATCTCCGGCGCCGAGGTGGGGTGCCAGGGCGAGGTGGGCTCCGCCTGCGCGATGGCCGCGGCCGGCCTGGCGGCGGTGCTCGGCGGGACGCCCGGACAGGTCGAGAACGCCGCCGAGATCGGGATGGAGCACAACCTCGGCCTCACCTGCGACCCCGTCGGCGGGCTCGTCCAGATCCCCTGCATCGAGCGCAACGCCGTCGCGGCGGTCAAGGCCGTCACGGCGGCCCGCACCGCGCTGCGCGGCGACGGGACGCACATCGTCTCGCTGGACAAGGTCGTCAAGACCATGCGCGAGACGGGCGCCGACATGAAGGTGAAGTACAAGGAGACGGCCCGAGGCGGCCTCGCGGTCAACGTCATCGAGTGCTGACCCGGCACGCCCCGGCTCGGTGCGCTTGGATGGTCGTATGACGAACGCCTACCGCCCCGCGCAGGACCGTTACGACGGCGACATGCTCTATCGACGCTGCGGGTGCAGCGGCCTGCGGCTCCCTGTCATCTCGCTCGGTCTGTGGCAGAACTTCGGCACGGACCGGCCGCGCGAGACCCAGCGGGCCATCCTGCGGCGCGCCTTCGACCGCGGCGTGACGCACTTCGACCTGGCCAACAACTACGGGCCGCCCTACGGCCAGGCCGAGATCCACATGGGGGAGTACCTCCGCGACGACTTCGCCGGGCTCCGCGACGAGCTCATCATCTCGACCAAGGCGGGCTACGACATGTGGCCGGGGCCCTACGGGCAGGGCGGTGGCGCCCGCAAGTACGTCCTCGCCAGCCTGGACCAGTCCCTGCAGCGGCTCGGCCTGGACTATGTGGACATCTTCTACAGCCACCGCTTCGACCCGGAGACGCCGGTCGAGGAGACGATGATGGCGCTGGACCACGCCGTCCGGTCGGGCAAGGCGCTCTACGTCGGGATCTCGTCATACTCCGCGGCCAAGACCCGGGAGGCCGCCGAGATCGCGAGGGCCCTCGGCACCCCGCTGCTGATCCACCAGCCGTCGTACTCGATGCTCAACCGGTGGATCGAGGAGGACCTGCTGGATGAGCTGGAAAGGCAGGGTATGGGGTGTATTGCGTTCACCGCCCTGGCGCAAGGCCTGCTCACGGAGCGCTACCTCCAGGGCGTGCCGGACGACAGCCGGGCAGCACGGGCGGGGTCGAGCCTGTCGGCGGACCAGCTCTCGGACCAGACCCTGCGGCACGTCCGGGCGCTGGCCGGTGTGGCGCAGCGGCGCGGGACGTCCCTGTCCCAGCTGGCTCTGGCCTGGGTGCTGCGCGACCCCCGGATGACGTCGACGCTGGTCGGGGCCTCGAGCGTGGAGCAGCTCGACCAGAACCTCGACGCCCTGCGGCATCTCGACCTCACCCCCGAGGAGCTCGAGGAGATCGATCGCGACGCCGTCGACGCCGGCATCAACCTGTGGGCACGATCCTCGCAAGCGTGACGGCGAGGGACGTCCTGGGACATCGCGGGCACTACGCTGCGGGTTCGATAACTACTCTCCGCGCACGGATTGGCGCATCCTTGTGAGAAAAACCGGCTCACCCGTCAGGCTCCCGGCGGCGCACCTAGAGTCATGAGTGGCCGTGATCTCCCCGAGATCTCGAAGGGGGGCGCCGCCGCACCTGGTGCGACGGGCTCGGAGGTCGGGGGAGAGACGTGACCGTCCCGACGTCGGGACGTCCCTGTCGGTGGGGCGCGGCCGGTCCGGGCACCGGATGGTGCCGGACGTTCTCGTCCGAGAGAAAGAAGCAGAGCACGTGACTGTCGACCACGCACAGCCAGCAGGAGCCGGGGGCGCTCCCGTGGACGTCTCCCAGATCCCCGTCGTCATCCTCTGCGGTGGCCAGGGCACCCGCATCCGCGAGGCGAGCGAGAAGCTGCCCAAGCCGATGATCGAGATCGGCGAGAAGCCGATCGTGTGGCACATCATGAAGACCTACTACGAGCACGGCTTCCGCAACTTCGTCCTGTGCCTGGGCTACAAGTCCGACGTCATCAAGAGCTACTTCCTGGACCGCCGCCGCCTCTCGGCCGACGTGGTCCTGCGACCCGGCGCGGAGCCGGAGTTCGTCGGTGGCGAGGAGATCGAGGAGGACTGGACCATCACGCTGGTCGAGACCGGCCTCGACGCCGGCACCGGCGGTCGCGTCAAGCTCGTGAGCAAGTACCTCGACGCGCCCTGGTTCATGCTGACCTACGGCGACGGCATCGGTGACATCGACATCAGCGCGGAGGTCCAGCACGCCGTGCGCATGGACAAGATGGCCTGCGTGACCGGCGTCCACCCCGCGAGCCGCTACGGCGAGATGCACGTGGACGACAAGGGCGAGATGGTCACCGAGTTCAACGAGAAGCCCACCCTCGCGACCGGCTGGGTCAGCGGCGGCTTCTTCATGATGAAGCGGGAGTTCGTGGACCGCTACCTCGCCGACATCGACGAGGAGGACATGCTCGAGAAGAAGCCCCTGCAGCAGGTCTCGCGCGACGGCGAGCTCGCCGTCTACGAGCACGAGGGCTTCTGGATGGGCATGGACACCTTCCGCGACTGGAAGGAACTCAACGGCTTGTGGGACGCCGACAAGGCTCCCTGGAAGATCTGGAAGGGCTGACACACATGAAGGTTCTGGTCACTGGTACCGAGGGCTACCTCGGCTGTCTCGTCGCCGCGGAGCTCATCCGCGACGGCCACGACGTCACGGGCGTCGACACGGGCTTCTACGCCCAGGGATGGCTCTACAACGGCGTCGACCTCGGCGCCAAGACGCTCCGCAAGGACATCCGCAACCTGACCGTCGAGGACGTCCGCGGCCACGACGCGATCGTGCACATGGCCGAGCTGTCCAACGACCCGCTGGGCGCGCTGATCCCCAACGTCACCTACGACGTCAACCACAAGGGCTCGGTCAAGCTGGCCGAGCTGGCCAAGCAGGCCGGTGTCTCGCGGTTCGTCTACATGTCCTCCTGCTCGGTCTACGGCGTCGCTGACGGCGTGGTCGACGAGCAGTCCCAGGTCAACCCGCAGACGGCCTACGCCGAGTGCAAGGCCATGGTCGAGCGCGACGTGCTGCCGATGGGCGACGACAACTTCTCGCCCACGTTCATGCGCAACGCCACCGCCTACGGTGCCTCCCCGCGCATGCGCTTCGACATCGTGCTCAACAACCTGTCGGGCCTCGCCTACACCACCAAGAAGATCGCGATGACCTCGGACGGCACCCCGTGGCGTCCCCTGGTCCACGCCCTCGACATCGCCAAGTCGATCCGCTGCGCCATCACCGCGCCGCGCGAGGCCGTGCACCAGCAGATCTTCAACGTCGGCAAGACCGAGCACAACTGGCGCGTCCGCGAGATCGCCGAGATCGTCGGCGCGGCCTTCCCGGGCTGCGAGGTCACCTTCGGCGACAACGCCGGGGACAACCGCTCCTACAAGGTCAACTTCGACAAGATCGCGTCGCAGCTGCCGGGCTACGCGAGCGACTGGGACGCCGAGCGTGGCGCCCAGCAGCTCGCCGAGGTCTTCACGACCATCGACCTGGACGAGGCGACCTTCACCGGTCGCGGCCACACGCGCCTGAAGCAGCTGGAGCACCTCATGCGCACCAAGCAGATCGACGACCAGATGTTCTGGACCAAGCCGGCTGGGAGCATCGTCTGATGGAGTTCCGCACCTTCCACATAGAGGGCCCTGCCCTGATCGACCTCAAGCTCCTGCAGGACGAGCGAGGCTTCTTCGCCCGGACCTTCTGCACCCAGGAGTTCGAGGACGCCGGCCTCACGCCGGCCGTGATCCAGTGCAACATGTCCTACAACTACAAGGCCGGCACGATCCGCGGCATGCACCAGCAGATCGACCCGGCCCCCGAGGCCAAGCTGGTCCGCTGCATCCGCGGCCGCATCCTCGACGTGATCGTCGACATGCGCCCCGAGAGCCCGACCTACCTGCAGCACGTCAAGGTCGAGCTGACGGCGGACAACCGTCAGGCGCTCTACGTGCCCGAGTACTTCGCGCACGGCTACCTGACGCTCGAGGACGACTGCGAGGTGACCTACCAGGTCTCGCACGCCTACACGCCCAACACCGAGCGCGGCTTCCGCTACGACGACCCGGCGTTCGGGATCGACTGGGGCCGCGAGGTCGAGGTCATCTCGGACAAGGACGCGGCCTGGCCGCTCTTCGCCGAGCGCGACGACGTCGAGAAGCCCGCGACGCTCCCGGCCCCGCGCCAGGCGCAGCTCAAGGAGGATGCATGATCATCGTCGACACCGCCCTGGCCCAGCGCGAGGCCGAGGGCAACCCGATCCGCGTCGCCCTCGTGGGCGCCGGGTTCATGGGTCGCGGCTTCGTCAACCAGGTCACCAACTCGGTGCCCGGCATGGTCGTCGCCGCCATCGTCAACCGCACCCAGGCCAACGCCGAGCGCGCCTACACCGAGGCCGGGACCTCGGAGTGGGAGGTCTGCGAGGACGCCGCGGCCGTCGACGCCGCGGTCGAGGCCGGCAAGGCCGTGATCACGAGCGACCACAAGGCCGTCACCGAGGCCGGGTCCATCGACGCGATCGTCGAGGCCACCGGCGCGGTGGAGTACGGCGCGCACGTCGTCGCCGACGCCATCGAGGGCGGCAAGCACGTGGTGCTGCTCAACGCCGAGGTCGACGGGACCGTGGGCTACGCGCTCAAGCAGCGGGCGCTGGCCAAGGGCGTCATCATCACGGGCTGCGACGGCGACCAGCCGGGCGTCCAGATGAACCTCTACCGCTTCGTGAAGTCCATCGGGCTCACGCCGCTGGTCATGGGCAACATCAAGGGCCTGCAGGACGAGTACCGCAACCCGACCACCCAGGAGGGGTTCGCCAAGCAGTGGGGCCAGGACCCCTACATGGTGACGAGCTTCGCGGACGGCACCAAGGTGTCCTTCGAGCAGGCGCTGGTCGCCAACGCCACGGGCATGACGGTCGAGAAGCGCGGCCTCAAGGGCGCCGACCACCGTGAGCACATCGACACGGCGACCAAGCTCTACGACGTCGAGCAGCTCAAGGAGCTCGGTGGCGTCGTGGACTACGTCGTGGGCGCCCAGCCGGGTCCCGGCGTGTACTGCTTCGCGACCCACGACGACCCCAAGCAGCAGCACTACCTCAAGCTCTACAAGCTGGGTGACGGGCCCCTGTACTCCTTCTACACGCCGTACCACCTGTGCCACTTCGAGGTGCCGCTGACCGTCGCGCGCGCCGTCCTCTTCGGGGACTACGCGATCACCCCGGCCGGGAAGCCCACCGTCGAGGTCATCACGGTCGCCAAGCGCGACCTCAAGGCCGGCGACACGATCGACGGTCTCGGCGGCTACGACACCTACGGCCAGTGCGAGGCCGCGGGCGTCACCGCCGACGAGGGCCTGCTGCCCATGGGCGTCGCCGAGGGCTGCGTCCTCAGGCGCGACGTCAAGAAGGACGAGTACTTCACCTACGCGGACGTCGAGCTGCCGCAGGGCCGACTCGTCGACGCGCTGCGCGAGGAGCAGGCCTCCCTGGCCTGACGACTCACTCCGTATGCCGGAGCCCGCCGCCTGCCTCGACGAGGTAGGGGGCGGGCTCCGGCATACGGGGCAGGTCGTCCGCTGGTCAGGCGATGAACTCCCGCACGGCGGCGGCGACCTCGTCGTCGAGCCCGGCGAGGAGCTCGTCGTGCGAGGTGACGCGGTAGCTCCGTGGCCCCTGCCAGTCGGCCGCGAGGACGTGGTGGCTGTCGAACCAGAAGTGGTGCGAGGGTGACTCGTCGACGAAGAGCGTGACGGTGCCGAGCTGCTGGTCGGGCCGCCCGGGCAGCTGCACGGTCTCGGGGTTGCCGACGCTCAGGTGGGCGCTGCGGGGTGCGTGCTCGGGCGCGGACTCGTCGAGCACGTGGAACTCCTCGTCGGTGTGCGAGCCGGCCAGCATCTGCTCCAGCACCACGGACTGGGCGCTGCTCGGGATCGTGTCGCGGGGGATCGCGTGGGAGGCGCCGTCGACGTCGACCGTCGTGCGGTCGGTGCGCCGGGCGGACGTGGATCCCTCAGGGGTGCTCAGCGAGCAGGACGTCCAGTCGCGCACGTCACCGGTGTGCGTGAGCAGGTGGTCGGTGCGCTGCAGCCGCTGCCCGTCGCGATAGACGAGGAGGCTGCGCAGCTGGGTGGAGGTCAGACGTCGCACGAGGGCACCGACCTTGCGTCCCCCCACGTGGAAGCTCTCCATCGAGATGTCCATGTCGCGACCGTAACCGAGGGTGACAGGGCGCCCAACCGGTGCCCGTATGTCGGTCGGGTGCCGGGTCTCCAGAAGGACGCGGCCGACACCGGGGGTGGGTGCGCCGCATCCTCGTCGAGGTGCGAGGATGACCTGCACCAACCAGTGACGAGGAGGTCACCATGGACGAGCGTCGCGTCAAGGTCCTGGACGCCGTGGTCCGGGCGTGGACGGAGAACGGCAGCAATCCCGACTACACCGCGCAGCAGCACGAGAGCGTGCGTGCGGCGATGCCCACCCTGGCGCGTGCCCTGGACGAGCTGGTGATGGAGCTCAAGAACGGCCACCGCAGCTCACAGGGGTGAGCCCGTCACTGGGGGCGGCCGCGTCGCGTCCGCAGGAACCACGCGCCCAGCGCCAGGCCGAGCGCGAGGATCACGCCGAAGAGCAGGTAGCCGAAGCTGAGGTCTCCCTGCTCGCCCTTGGTGACCGGGCGCTCGGTGGTGCTGCTGGGGGTCGGGCTGGTGGTGTCGGCCGGCACGGCGACGACGAGGCGCTGCGGCGTCGCGGACGGTGCCGCAGACGCGGCGGGGACCGTGGCGAGAGGGACGGCGGCGGCCAGGGCGGTCACGGCCGCGCGGCGCATCCAGGTGCGGGAGGACATGTGAATCTCCTTCGGCTGGGCACTCGTTGGTCCCGTCGCGCATACCCCGGCGGACGCGGCTCATGCCGTCGGTGACCGCCGGTGGCGGATTCGGGGAGGGTGCCGGGGGCTCGCTGGTCGTGCTCGACCGGGGCCAGGGGGTCAACGGCGAGCTCGTGCTGCGGACCGACGGGGCAGACCTCGAGGTGATCGCCAACGGCGTGTTCCTGATGGACACCCGCCTCACGGTCTCCGAGCGCCTGATGGTCAGCGCGACGCTGGCCCGGGTGCGGCCGGGCGCGCGGTTGCTCGTCGGCGGTCTCGGCGTCGGGGCGTCGGTGGTCCAGGCCCTGGAGTCGGGGGTGGGGCGCGTCGACGTCGTGGAGGTCGAGGCCCTCGTGGTCCGGTGGTGGGAGCGCTACTTCCGGGCCCACTGGGGGCTGTCCGGCCGGGACCTGGACCGGCTGCGGGTCATCCGGGCGGACGTGGGGGAGCACCTCTCGACGACGCAGGAGACCTACGACGCCATCGTGCTCGACACCGACAACGGTCCCGAGTGGCTGGTCCACGAGCGCAACGCGGGTCTGTATGCCGTCCCCGCCCTCCTCGTGGCCGCCCGGCGCCTGGCGCCGGGCGGCAGCTGCGTCTACTGGTCGGCCTCACCGTCCGACGCCTTCGAGGGGCGGTTGCGGCAGGTCTACGCCGACATCGAGCGGGTCGACGTGGGGCGCTTCGACGTGGGGCGCGCGGACGCCTCGCCGGACGTGCTCTATGCGTGCCGGCGACCGCTCGACCGCTCGCCCGGAGACCGCTGACCGCTGACCGGTCAGTGCGGGTCCTCGCGCGGGTTGGGCAGGAAGTACCCCGCCATGGCGAACATCGTGGCGAGCATGATCGCGCCCCGCAGGTAGCCGAAGCGCAGGTCGCCGCTCTCCCCGAGGGTGCGCTGGCCGCGTGGTCGGGCGGCGGGCACCTGGGCGGGCGCGGGCGCCGGGGCCGGAGGCGGGATCGCCGCAGCGCCCAGCGCGGACGAGACGAGGCTCGACGAGGTGGAGGCCGGCGGACCGGTGGCAAGAGCCACGGACGCGGAGGCGCCGGGCACGGGTGCAAGGAGCAACGCTCCGGTGGCGAGGGTGGCGAGGGTGGCGGCGGCGAGGCGGCGCACCCGGATCGTGGACGACATGGCGACTCCTGGGGACTCGCGGCTCGTGCGCGTCGGAGCGGCTGCCCGGCGTGTACCACCAGGCCTACTCCTTCGCACGGCGAACGGGGAGTCCTGATCGATCGGATCGCCAGGCGGTAGCCGTGGTGTCGTCAGCCGGTCGCGAGGGTCGCGGACGCCCTCACCTCGCCAGCCGCAGCTCGCCGTCCTCGAAGTGGGCGGGCACGGCCGAGATCACGGCCTCCGGCGGGATGGGGCCATAGACGTGCGGGAAGGTCTCGCCGCCCTCCTCCGCCGCCTCCAGCTTGAGGTGGCTGCGGCCCAGCAGCGCCGGCTCGATGATCAGGACGACCAACGGTCCCGGCACGTCGCGGTAGAAGCGCCGGGCCGTCGCGGGAAGCTGCTCGGGGGAGGAGCAGTGGATGAACCCCTCCTGGTCGAGCGTGCGGCCGTGCGTCGACGTGGTGTAGGCGCCGGCATCCCGGCCCTCCTCCCACGCGGCGAGGGTCGTGAGGTGGCCGATGATGTCGGCGCTCTGGGGCTTGCCGGCGTTGCGCCTCGGGCGTCGGGTCATGACCCCATGGGACCACGGGTGCGGGTCACCAGTTGGCGAAGGACCCCCGGAAGATCGCCGCGACGTCGTCCTCGGTCACGTCCTTGGGCGCGGCGGCGAGCAGGCGCTGCTGCTTCATCGTGCCGCCGACGAGGTGGTCCACGTCGCTCTCGTCGTAGCCGACGGCGGCCAACCAATCGGGGATCCCGATGTCGCGCATCAGCCGGGCGAGGACGGTCGGGAGGAGGTCGGCCGGGTCGTCGGTCATCTCGGCCTGCGGGTCGAGCATGCGGGCGGCCTCGACGTGACGCTGCGGGTTGGTGTCGAAGGTGAAGCGGAAGGCCTCCGGAGCCGTCAGCGACACCGACATCCCGTGCGGCACCATCGGCTCCTCGCGGGGGTAGCCCTCCGGGTGGAAGTCCTTGACCCGGCCCGCGATCGGGTAGGCGTTGGCGTGCGGGATGTGCACGCCGGCGTTGCCGAACCCCATGCCCGCGAAGGTCGAGGCCAGGGCCATGTCGGTGCGGGCCTGCTCGTCGTCACCGTGGTGCACCGCCCGCCGGAAGGACGTGGCGAGCAGCTGCATCGCGCGGCTGGACCACATGTCCGAGACCGGGTTCGCGCCGCAGTAGGGGACGCGCTCCTCGGGCGTCTTGCGTTCGTAGGTCGTGTAGGGCCTCGCGGTCCAGCTCTCGAGCGCGTGGCACAGGATGTCCATGCCCGCGCTCGCGGTCACGCCCGCCGGCTGGGTGAGCGTGAGTCGCGGGTCGACGACCGCCATGGTGGGGCGCAGCGCGGCGTGGCTGATCCCGGTCTTGACCTGCTGCTCGAGGACGTCGAGTACGCAGATCGTGGTGCTCTCCGCGCCCGTCCCGGTGGTCGTGGGGACCGCCACGAGCGGGTGCAACGGCTGGGACGGCGCCCGTCCCTGACCGACCGGCACGTTGACGTAGTCCATCAGCTCGCCGGGGTTGGTGGTGAGCAGGTTGATCCCCTTGGCGGTGTCGATGCTCGAGCCGCCGCCCACCGCGACGTAGGCGTCGAACGGTCCGGCGGCACGCGCGTGGTCGATAGCATGCTGGAAGCTCGCGTCCGTGGGCTCCACGTGCACCTGGTCGTAGACCAGCGCCTCGATCCCGAACGTCGCCATCTGGTCCGCGACGCGCTGGGGCGTGCCGGTCGCCGCGATGCCGGGATCGGTCACCACGAGCACGCGCCTCGCGCCCGTGAGGGACAGGTCGTAGCCGATCTCCTCCGAGGCGCCGTTGCCGAACTTCAGCCGGGGGGCGCCATACGTGAAGATGCTCTCGGGGTCGGCGGGGTGATAGCTCATGGTGCTTGCTCCTGCGTGTCGCGTAGCTGTCGTCGGAGGATCTTGCCGGTGGTCGTCTTGGGCAGCTCGTCGACGATCTCCACCGCGCGGGGGTACTTGTAGGCGGCCATGCGCTCCCGGGCCCAGGCCACGATCTCCTCGCCCGTGACGGTCACGCCCGGGACGAGGGAGACGAACGCCTTGACGGTCTCGCCGCGATAGTCGTCGCGCACCCCCACGACCGCGACCTCACGGACCGCGTCGTGGGAGTACAGGACGTCCTCGACCTCGCGCGGCCACACCTTGTAGCCGGCGCGTTGATCATGTCCTTCTTGCGGTCGACCAGGAAGAACCAGCCCTCGGGGGTCATGATCCCCACGTCGCCGGTGCGCAGCTCGCCGTCGCGGATCCCCTCGGCGGTGGCCTCCGGCCGCTGCCAGTAGCCCGGCACCACCTGCGGGCCGCTCGTGGCGAGCTCGCCGGCCTCTCCCGACGGGAGCGCCTCGCCGTCGTCCCCCAGCACGCGAACCGTGGTGCCGCACACCGGAACCCCCACCGAGAGGGCGCCACTGCCTGGATCGACGGGAGCGCGCGCGCCGCGGGGCACGGCGTGCGACGGCGAGCTGGTCTCGGTCAGGCCGTAGATGTTGTGCAGGTAGTGGCCGGTGGCCGCCTCGAACCGGTCGGCCACCGCCGGAGCGATCGGCGCGCCCCCGGAGTAGATGGACCGGAAGCTCGACCAGTCGTCCCGGGCGATCCCGTCAACACCGCTCAGGGTGATGAACGCGGTGACGGATCCGACGGTGAAGGTCGGCCGGTGCTCGCGCATCGCGTCGACCATGACGGCGGCGTCGAACCGATGGGTGAGGACCAGGGACGCCCCGGCCAGCAGCGACAGGCAGACGTGCCCGACGAGACCCGTGATGTGGAACAGCGGGGCCACGCCCAGGACGACGTCGTCGGGGCCGAGGTCCATCCAGGTGCGATAGACCTCGGCGTTGACGACGAGGTTGCCGTGGGTGTTCATCGCACCCTTGGGCTCGCCGGTGGTGCCGGAGGTGTAGGTGAGGACGGCGACCTCGTCGCTGCCGGGCTCCGCCCGCGGCAGGGTGACGCCGCCGGTCGCACGCGCCCGGTCCAGGATCTCGCGCAGCGGCACCGCTCCCGCGGTCGAGGTGCCGGCCGTGGTGCTCATCACGCGGGTGTCGTCGCGCGTCTGGTCGTCGGTGGCAGCCACCGTGATCACGCAACGCACCTGGGTCGCGCCCGACCCCACCAAGGGTGCGGCCACCGACTCCCACAGCTCGTCGAGGCAGACCAGCGCCGTCGCACCGGAGTCACCCAGCAGGTAGGCCAGCTCGTCCGTCTTGTTCATGGGGTTGACCATCACGGCCACCCCGCGGGCCTTCCACGCGGCCAGCAGCGCCACGACGAACGCGGGGCCGTTCTGGGTGTAGACGGCCAGCCGGTCCCCGGCCGCGAACCCCTCGTCGACGAGGTGCGCGGCCAGGGCCGAGGAGCGGGCGTCGAGGTCTGCGTAGGTGAGGACGCCGTCGAAGTAGCGGATCGCCGGGGCGCCGCCGTCGCGGGCGACGGTCGCGGCGAAGGCCGCCAGCACCGAGCCGTGCCCGGCGTCGATCTCGGCCGGCACGCCCTGGCGGTAGAGCGACAGCCAGGGACGGTCGGTGCTGGTGGTCACTTGATGGCCATGGGGTTGACCGGCGTGCCCGCGGCCTTCGCGACCTTCAGCGGCGCCGCGGCATACATGAAGGTGAACTGCCGGTCCTGCGCGCAGTCGGCAGCGAGCTCCTCCAGGTCGCAGATCTCGGTGAGCGCCACACCCAGGTTGCGCATCAGCGCGCAGTGCAGCGGCAGGGCGGCGCCGTTGCTGGGGTCGTAGGTGATCTCGTTGGCGATCGTGTCGGTCGCCAGGTTGGGGATCTCCATCTCGTGGAACCACCGGACGAGCTCGGGGGAGTAGACCAGCCCCGGCTCGCAGAAGTCGTCGTAGAAGCGCTCGCCCTGGTCGAAGAAGTGCTTGAGGAAGTTGGTGCGCACGACGAGGACGTCGTGCTTCTCGATCGGCGTCCCCTGGTCCTCGGCGCAGGCCACGAGGTCCTCGTGGGTGAAGGTCTCGGCCGGGTCGAGCGCCTCCTTGCCGCGCCAGCGCGCGATGTCGATGAGGATGCCGCGTCCCACGACGCCCCGCTCGGCGATGGGGCCGATGCTGGCCTTGTCGAGCCCGCCGACGGTCGTCCGGGCGTCGTAGCCGTTCCAGATCTGGCCGTCGTACCACACGTGGCCGAGGGCGTCGTACTGCGTGGACCCCTGCAGGAAGGCGTCGATCTTGTCGTCGGCATAGTGCAGCCCGCCGGGGAAGGCCGGTCCGCCCGCGCCCTCGTCTCAGCTCGACTCGTCCAGGATCTGGGTGCGGACCGCCGGCGCGCGACCGGGCCAGACGGGGTCGCCCTTGGGGTGACCGATCATCCGCTGGAGGGTGAATACCCGCCCCGACCTGACGCTCCGGATCCCCCGCATCACCTCGTCGTCGGTCAGGAAGTTCAGGGCACCGACCTCGTCGTCCGGTCCCCACCGGCCCCAGTTGGTGGGTGCGTCCTTGAGCAGCTCGTGCATGGATGGCGTCTCGGTCACGATGTCCTCCGGTGTCTCGTCGTCGAGCGACCGTGCGGTCTGCGCCCGCCGTTGGGCGCTACCAGCTAGTAGATCGTCGCCCGGCCCACCCGTCAACGGGTCGGGGTCGACCACGCGACCTCCGGACGACCCGAGCCCGGTGGCCGCCGCCGTCGGGATGAGGGGCTGCACAGGAGAATATACGTAACCGTATATTAGGGCTATGTCGCCGTCCCTGCGCCCGGTCCCCGCGGTCTCCCCGTTGTCCGCGCTCCAGGGTGCGTTGTCAGGTCTGGCATCGCTGGCGGCCGGTGCGCCCGCGGTCCTGCGCGTGCTCTCCGGGGCTCATGCCCGTCTCCTTCGGTGCTGGGACGGTCGGGTCCCCGACCAGTGGTTCGGCGCCCGGCTGCTCGTCCTGGAGACGATCGGACGGCGCAGCGGACGGCTGCGGAGCACGCCGCTGGTCTTTGTGCGCAGCGGCGAGGACCTGGTGGTCGCCGCCACGAACGCCGGTGCCGACGGCAGCCCGACTGGTGGTGCAACCTGCGGTCCGCCGGCGAGTCGATCGTGGTCGTCGACGGGCGGCGGGTGCGGGTCGTCCCCCGGGAGAGTCACGGCGCCGAGCGAGACCGCCTGTGGGGGACCCTGGCCCGCCGCGCCCCGATTGAGGCCTATCAGCGTCGGACGACCCGCACCCTGCCGGTCGTGGTCCTGAGCCCGGAGCGCCCGCAGTCGGGGGCGAGTCCGGCCAGGATCTCGCGACGGGCCGCGGCGTGACGCGCGGCGGGGACGCCCTGCAGGCCTGTGACCTGCGGGTATGTCGGTAGGCCCCGTGGGGCTCGAACCCACGACCCGCGGATTAAAAGTCCGCTGCTCTGACCAGCTGAGCTAGAGGCCCGTGCACCGCCACCCCGGTGAGGTGGTGGTCGGCGCGAGGAGCCAGTCTAGCCGCGGCGGCGGGTGCTCACCGGTGCGCCTGCTGGGACTGGCCGCGCACGATCTCCTCGGCGACGAAGGAGAGCTTCATGTTGAGCTCCTGGCTCGTCCTGCGCAGCACCTGGAAGGCCTGCTCGTCGTCGATCTTGCGGGCCGCCATGATCAGCCCGACGGCCTTGCCGATGGCGCGGGAGTTGTCCAGGGCCTTGGTCAGGTTGGCGGCCTCGCCGCGGGCGCGCACGGTCATGATGGCGACCGAGGCGAGGGACGCCAGGATGGCGCTCTGGTCGACGGATCGCTGGGTGAGGGCGCCAGGCGTGTCGGAGAAGAGGTCGAGGGCGCCGACCTTGGTGCCGTCGATGAGGAGCCGGCACCCGATCATCCCGCGCACCGGCGTGTCGGCGACGACGCGCGCGGCCAGCTCGGGCCACGCCGTGGGCGTGGACAGGTCCGGGTCGAACTGGACGGCCTCGTCGAGGATCGCGTCGAGGCAGGGTCCGTCGCCGATGCTGACCTCGAGCTCGTCGATCCCCTTGGCGATCGGGTCGGTGGCGGCGACGCTGGTCAGCCGCTCCCGGTCGCGCAGGAGGATGGCCGCGCGGTCGCACCCGTCCACGAGCTCGACGGTGGCGTGGACGATGGCGTCGTAGACGTCCTGCGTGGTGGCGCCGGAGTGGACGATCTCGTTGAGGCGGGCGAAGACCTGCGACGCCTCGGGTGGCAGCTGGTCCATGGGCTCGCTCCTCGATCGGGTCATCGGGGCAATGTTACTCACCGAGCGAACCACGTTCACCTCGTCCCACAGGGTAAGGCTCGTCTCCGCCGGGTACGTGAGAGTCGTGTGGGGCGAACCGGCCTATGAGGCAACACCGGTCGGCGCTCACGCGGTTCAGCCACCAGCCGCGGCCCCACACCTGCTGTCACCTGCCAGCCCGGCTGACCCCCGCGCTGACCCGAACCTGACAAGAACCTGCCCCCAACCCCAACCCCAACCCGCATCACGACGGAGCGAGGACGACCATGCCCCAGAGCACCCCAGACCTGTCCGCCATCCCGAAGCAGAAGCAGGAGTGGCCCGGCACCGTCGCCGACCTGGACCCGGCGCCCGACCACGGCGAGGCGTCGTGGGTCGGTCGGGATCGTCTGACCGGGAAGCGGATCCTGATCACCGGAGGCGACTCCGGGATCGGCCGTGCGACGGCCGTGGTCGCTGCCAAGGAGGGCGCCAAGGTCGTCGTCACGCACCTGGCCGAGGAGGCCGAGGACGCCCGGGCGACGCAGGCCGCGGTGCAGGAGGCCGGTGGCACCTGCGAGCTGATCGAGGCGGACCTGCGGACGTATGACGAGAACCAGCGCGTGGCGCGGGCCGCCGTCGCGGCCCTGGGCGGCCTGGACGTGCTGATCGCCAACGCGGCCTACCAGATGACCCACGAGCGCATCGAGGACTTCCCGCCGGAGCAGATCGAGCGGACCTTCGCGACCAACGTGTTCGGGCCGTTCTGGCTGGTGCAGGAGCTGGCGGAGGAGCTGCGCGGCGGCTCGATCATCATCACGACCAGCGTCCAGGCCTACAGCCCGTCGGACAACCTGCTCGACTACGCCGGCACCAAGGCGGCGCTCAACAACATGGTCGTCAACCTGGCCGGCCAGCTGGGCGAGCGGGACATCCGCGTCAACGCCGTGGCACCGGGCCCGATCTGGACGCCGCTGATCCCGGCGACCATGCCCGTGGAGAAGGTCGAGGGCTTCGGCTCCGACACCCCGCTCGGTCGCGCCGGTCACCCGGTCGAGGTGGCGGCGGCCTATGTCTTCCTGGCGTCGGACGAGGCGAGCTATGTCTCCGGGACGGTCCTCGGCGTGACGGGCGGCAAGCCGGTCTTCTGACGGGCTGGGCTCGGGTCGGTCACGCCGGCCCGAGCCCCCGCTCGCGGTGGCCGATCTCGTGCTCCGCGTCGGCGGTCGCGTCACGCAGCCGGTCCAGGACCTCGGTGACCACGGCGAGCTGCTCGGGCGAGTAGTCGTCCAGGACGTCCCGGAACCCGTCCGTCATGGGCTCGAACAGGTGGCTGCTGTCCTCGAAGGTCCGATCGGTCGGGACGAGCAGGACGCGCCGGCCGTCGTCGCCGGCGCGGGTGCGCTGCACGTGGCCGGCTCGCTCCATCCGGTGGAGCATCGCGCTGACCGCGGCGGGGGAGAGGCCCAGGGTGCGGCCGAGGTCGCCGGCGCCCATCGGTGCCCCATGCTCGGCGGCCCGCCGCACCACGGCGACCGCGTGCAGGTCCGCGGCGTGGTGGCCGGTCTGTCGCGCCACCGCGGCGACGTACGAGTTGACCTGCAGGCCGAGCCGGCGGACGGCGTCGCCCACCTCGCTGACGAGGTGGTCCGTCGGCGTCTGCTGGGATCGCTGCTGCGGATCCGGCTGTGGCTGGTGGCGGTTGACCATGACGTATTTCGATGGTGGAATGACTCGACCGTCGAAAGAACCTTTCTTGCGACGAGGGCGTGGTCTGCAAGGGCAGGCGGCCCGATCCTACTTCCCAGGAGGTTGGACCGTATGCCGGACCGTCAGACCGACGTCATCGTGGTCGGCGCAGGCCTGGCGGGGCTCTCCGCTGCCTGCCACCTGCGAGGACGTGGCCACCACGTGACCCTCGTCGAGCGTGACGCCGGCCCCGGAGGGCGCGCCGGGCGCTCCCGCCACGAGGGCTACACCTTCGACACCGGCCCCACCGTGATGACCATGCCGGACCTGCTCGACCAGGCGTTGCGCGCCGTGGGGACCAGCGTCGCCGACAGCGTCCCCATGCGAGCCCTGGACCCCGCCTACCGTGCGACCTTCCACGACGGCAGCACCATCCACGTGCGCCACGGCCACGAGGCGATGCGCGACGAGATCCGGCGCACCTGCGGCAGCGTCGACGCCGCCGCCTACGACGGCTTCGTCACCTGGTTGCGCGAGCTCTACGCCGTCGAGATGCCGCACTTCATCGAGCGGAACTTCGACTCCGTGGCCGACATGCTGACCGAGCCGCGCGCCGTCGCCCGCCTCCTGCGCCTCGGGCCGCTGCGGCGCCTCGGGCCGCTGATCCGGGACCGTTTCCAGGACCCTCGCCTGCACCGGCTGTTCACCTTCCAGGCGATGTATGCCGGGCTGCCGCCCGAGTCCGCCCTCGCCATCTACGCGGTCATCACCTACATGGACACGGTCGAGGGGGTCTACTTCCCCGAGGGCGGCATGGGGGCGATCCCGGTGGCCATGGCCGCCGCGGCCGAGCGCGCCGGCGTGCAGGTGCGCTACGGCGCCGAGGTCGCCCGGCTGCTGCGCTCCGGCACCGACGCCCAGGGCGTCGCCGGGGGCGCCGTGACCGGCGTCGAGCTGGTCGACGGCGAGCGCCTCCACGCCCCGGTGGTGGTCTGCACGCTCGACCTGCCGGTGGCCTACGAGCGGTTGCTGCCGGGGCTGCGGCCGCCGCGCGCGGTGCGCAAGGGCACCTACTCCCCGTCCGCGGTCGTGTGGCACGTGGGCACGGGATCGCCGGTGGGAGAGCAGTTCTCGCACCACAACATCCACTTCGGCGAGCAGTGGAACGAGTCCTTCGACGCGCTGCTGGGCCGCAAGCAGCTCATGCCGGACCCCTCGCGCCTCGTGACCGTCCCCACCGTCACCGAGCCGGCGCTCGCCGCCCCCGGTGGCTCCACGCTCTACGTCCTCGAGCCCGTCCCCAACCTCGAGGGCGGCCAGGACTGGGACCGAGAGTCCGGCCCGATGCGCGAGCGGCTCCACGCCTTCCTCGGCGCCCAGGGCTATCCCACGGACGTCGTCGCCGAGGAGCTGTGGACCCCGGCCGACTGGGCGCGGATCGGCCACGCCCGCGGCACGCCGTTCGCCCTCGCCCACACCGTCACCCAGACCGGGCCGCTGCGACCGTCCAACCTCGAGCGCCGGGTCCCCGGCCTCGTCTTCGCCGGGTCGAGCACGATCCCTGGCGTCGGCGTCCCGATGGTCCTGGTCAGCGGCAAGCTCGCAGCCGACCGCGTCGATGCGCTGGCGGCGGCACCGGGAGGCGCACGGTGAGCGCCCCGGCCGCCACGCCGGCCACCGCACCCCTGGCCCCCCTCGAGCGCGAGGGCTACCGCCGGTGCGCCGCGATCACGCGCCGCCACGGCACCACCTACTACTGGGGCGTGGCCCTGCTCCCCGTCGAGCGGCGACGTCACGTGCACGCGGTCTATGCCCTGTGCCGCGCGGCCGACGACATCGTCGACGAGCCGGGAGCGACCACGCCCGGGCAGGTCCGCGACACCGAGCGGCGGCTCGCGGCCTTCCGGCATACGGTCCTGGAGGCCGTCGACGGCGCCCCGGTGGAGGATCCCGTGCTGGCGGCCGTCGTCCGGACCCTGCGCAGCTGTGCGCTCGAGCAGGCCGTCCTCGACCGCTTCTTCGGGGCGATGGCGGCCGACCTCACGACGACGCGCTACGAGACCTGGGAGGACCTGCTCGGCTACATGGACGGGTCCGCGGCCGTGATCGGCGAGATGATGCTTCCCGTGCTGCGACCCACGACGCCCGACGCCCTCGCCCCCGCCCGTGCGCTCGGCCTGGCCTTCCAGCTGACCAACTTCATCCGGGACGTGGCCGAGGACCTCGACCGCGGCCGGGTCTACCTGCCGCAGGCCGACCTGCGCGCCCACGGGGCCGACCCCGCGCTGCGCCGGGTCACCCCGCAGTGGCGGTCCTTCATGGCCGAGCAGATCGAGCGCAACCGCGGGCTGTATGCCGAGGCCGACCGCGGCATCCCGATGCTGCCCGACACGTCGGCGCGCTGCGTGGCGACCGCCCGCACCCTCTACTCCCAGATCCTCGACCGGATCGAGGCGGCGGACCACGACGTCTTCACCGAGCGCGTGCGCGTGCCGACCCGGATCAAGGCCGCGACGGCCGCGGCAGCCCTGGTGCGGCGGCCCAGGGGAGCGGGGGCGTGAGCGGACTGGCCGGGCTCGAGGGGCTCGCCTACCTCGCCTGTCTGCTCGTGTCGTTGGCCGGGGTCGCGACCATCGACCGACGGTGGCGGCTCTTCGTCTGGGACCGCCCTCGCGCAGCGGTGGTGGTGCTGGTCGTGGGGCTCGCGTACTTCGTCCTGTGGGACCTCGCCGGCATCGCGCTCGGGCTCTTCCACCGGGGCGACACGCGCTGGATGACCGGCCTGCAGGTCGCCCCCGAGCTGCCCGTCGAGGAGCTGTTCTTCCTCGTGCTGCTGTGCTGGTCGACGATGTGCCTGTGGTGCGGCGGGCGGCGCTGGGCCCGTCACCGGGGGGACGCGCGATGACCTTCGCCCTCGTCAACCTGGTCATGCTGGGCCTCGCCGTCGTGGGGGCTGCCGTGGCGCTGCGGGCGTCGGGCCGTCGTGGCGGTGTGGGGCGTCGGGACCCGTGGCTGCGCCCCCTGCTGCTCACGCTCGTCGGGCTGGCCCTGCTCACGGTCGTCTTCGACAACCTGATGATCGCCGCCGACCTGTTCGACTACGGCGACCAGCACCGCAGCGGGCTCCAGCTCGGGCTCGCCCCCGTGGAGGACCTCGCCTACCCGTTGGGCGCCGCCATTCTGCTGCCGGCCCTGTGGGTCTGGTTGCGGGACAAGGAGATCCGGCGATGAGTCAGCAGAGCCAGCAGAGTCGGCTGGGGCGCCTGGTCGCCTCCTCCCGCCCGCTCAGCTGGGTCAACACGGCCTACCCCTTCGGGGCGGCCTACCTGCTCACCGCCGGGCGGCTGGACCTGCGGGCCGTCGTCGGGATCGTCTTCTTCCTCGTCCCCTACAACCTGCTCATGTATGGCGTGAATGACGTCTTCGACTACGAGTCCGACCTGCGCAACCCCCGCAAGGGCGGTGTGGAGGGCATCGTCCTGGACCGGTCGCTGCACCGGCTGACGCTGTGGGCCGCCGTGCTGCTGCCCGTGCCGTTCGTGCTCTGGCTGCTCGCGCACGGGTCGCTCGCGGCCGGGATCGTGCTGGCGGTGTCGGTCGCAGCGGTCGTGGCCTACTCCGCGCCCGGGCTGCGGTTCAAGGAGCGGGCGTTCGTCGACTCGATGACCTCGAGCACCCACTTCGTGTCGCCCGCGGTCTACGGCGTCGTGCTGGCGGGGGTCGCCCTGCCCTGGCAGGGCTGGGTCGTGCTGCTCGCGTACTTCCTGTGGGGGATGGCGAGCCACGCGTTCGGGGCTGTGCAGGACGTCACGGCGGATCGCGCCGCCGGGATCGGGTCGGTCGCGACCGTCATCGGGGCGCAGGCCACCGTGCGGCTCAGCGCCAGGCTGTATGCCGCGACCGGGCTCCTGCTCGCCACCACGGGACGCTGGGGCCTGCTGGCCGCGCTGCTCGTCCTGCCCTACCTGTGGATGGTGTGGCCCTATCGCTCGCTCTCCGACGAGGAGGCGCCGCGCGCCAACGGTGGGTGGCGCAGGTTCCTGTGGATCAACTACGTCGTGGGGTTCCTGCTGACCCAGCTGCTGATCGCTCGCTGGCTGGTCGGCTGACCCGCGTCGCGACCAGGGCGGCCACGAGCCCCCCGACCCCGTCCGCGACCAGGTCGGTGAGCGAGTCGGCATACGTGACGTGGATGGCGGGGTCGACCCAGAGGTGACCGGCCCACTCACCGAGCTCCCAGATGACGCCGAGCAGGAGGACGGCGAGGGTGGTGCTCATGACGGTGCCGAGGGCGGGGCGGGGCCGGCGCGTCGGCAGGTGCAGCAGGAGCAGGGCGATCACGGCCCCGCAGCCGGCGTGGGCCACCAGGTCGAGTCCGCGGACCTGGTCGTAGGTCCCGGCCGCGGCCCACCACCCGGAGGCCAGCAGGACGACCTGCGCGACGAGGTCGGTGGGGGTGTCGGCGTCGACGAAGCGCAGGGCCATCGCCCCGCCCAGCACCAGGAACATCGCGGCCGCGGCCGGGCCGCCGTGCAGCGTCCACGCCAGCGGGACCGTGACGGCCGCGACGAGGCGCAGGAGATCGCCCCAGCGCCACCGGCCCTGGCCGACCAGCCAGTCGTGCCGCGTCACGAGGCCGGGCGCCGGAGGTCTCGGACCGCCGGCGGGAGCGCTGCCGGGTCGCCGACGGGCCAGTCGCGCGGGTCGTCCGGCAGGTCCGCGAGCAGCGCGACCTGGTCCGCGCACCACGGCGACACCGTGGTCGACCCGTCGAGGACGCCGTCGCGCAGCTCGGGCCAGGGCACCCACCACGCGTCGTCGACCTCGGTGGGGTCGGGCGCGAGGTCGGTCGCCGCTCCGACGAGCTCGGCGACGTGGACCGGGCACAGCTCGTGCTCGACGACGCCGTCCATCTCGGCGCGGTAGGCGAAGCCGGGGAGCACCACCCGGGCGACGCCGATGCGCAGCCCCAGCTCGTCGGCGGCCCGCCGCGCGACCGCCGCGGCGAGGTCCTCGCCGGGCGCCGGGTGGCCGCAGACGGAGTTGGTCACGACCCCGGGGAAGGTCGCCTTGTCGCGCGCCCGGCGGGTGACCAGCACCCGCCCCTGGTCGTCGACGACGTAGCAGGAGAACGCCAGGTGCAGGGGCGTGCTCTCGTGGTGGACGGCGCGCTTGGGGGCGGTGCCGATGGCGTGGCCGGCCGCGTCGAGCAGGACGACCTGCTCGGCGCCGGGGGTGTCCGGGACGGCCGGTCGCGCCGGGAGGCCGGGACCGATGGGCACGCCCAGCCGGTCGACCCACCTCAGCCCCGGGGACCCGCCCGAGGCCCACCCGTGGCGCAGCGTGCGCATCGCCATCCGGACGCGGCGCGAGGCCTGGCTGGGGGAGTGGAACATCCGGCCCGCCACCCCGACCCGGAGGCAGGGGTCGAGGACGATCCGGGCGCGCGGCCCGAGCGCGAGGCTGAGGTCGAGGTCGTCGTGCAGCTCGGGGTCGTCGCGGGTCACGAGATGGCGCACGCGCTCCCAGGCGCTGCGCCGCAGCGCCATGTTGGACCCCCACAGCGGTATGCCGGCCATGGCCGCACCCGTCGCGGCGAAGGTCCCGGCCAGGTAGGCCACGGTGGCCAGCGGCGCGAGGCGCGGGGCGAGGTCGTAGAAGACGCCGGGACCCGTGAGCCCGTCGAGGTGCTCGTCGCTCGCGAACCGGCCCGCGACCCGGGCCACCCAGTCGCGTGGCAGCCGGGAGTCCGCGTCGCAGCGCGCGATCACCTCACCGGTCGCGCTGTCGTAGCCCCGGGCCGCCGCGGCGGGCACCCCCACCACGGGCTCGGTGACCACGCGGGCGCCATACGACCGGGCGAGGGCGGCGGAGCCGTCGGAGCTGCCGTTGTCGACGACGACCACCTCCCACGGGGCGACGGACTGCCGGGCGAGGTCTGTGAGGCAGCGGCGCAGGTGCTCCGCATCGTCGCGGACGGGGACGACCACCGACACGCGGGGCAGCGAGGTCGTCGGGTCGGATCGTTCCATGACCGAAAGATATCCCGATAGGGTGAGGTCATGGAGCACTGGCGCGAGGCCTTCGCACGTCATCTGCAGGCCGAGCGCTCGGCCGCTGGTGCGCAGGACCCGTCCGCCCGGACGCGTCGCCGCGTGGTCGCCGCGCTCACCGTCGTCGTGGCTGCCTCGGTCCTGGCCTGGGCGCTGCGGATCAAGCCCGGCGACGAGCTCTTCTACCCCGCCACCCTCGGCCTCGCGGCCGTCCTGCTCGTCGGCGCCCTCGTCGCCGGTCGCCCCCTGCGTGCCACCGAGGAGCTCGGCAAGCGCCGGGCACCTCTCCTGGTGCTCGTCGGGCTCGGCGTCGGGGCCGTGCTCCTCGTCGTGTTCCTGATCGGCGCCGGGATCGTCGCCCAGGTGCCGGCGCTCCGCGAGCCCGTCGAGCAGCTGCTGGCCCACGCTCGCTGGGGCTCGCTGCCCATCGTCGTGGCGATCACGGCGCTTAACGGCGTGGTCGAGGAGCTGTTCTACCGCGGGGCGCTCTACGACGCCTTCGGCGGACGTTGGGCGGTGGTGGGCAGCACCGTGGTCTACACCGTCGTGACGGCGCTGGCCGGCATACCCCTGCTCGCGCTCGCCGGGCTGCTCGTCGGGCTCGCCGTCGCCGTCCTGCGCCGCCTCACCCAGGGCGTGCTCGCCCCCATCGTCGCCCACCTGACCTGGTCGATCGGCATGCTCCTGCTGCTCGGCCCCACCCTCGAGCTCTTGGAGATGTCATGACTGCTGCTCACCCGGAGACCCGTCTCGGGCTCGTCACCGGCGCCACCGGCTATGTCGGCGGCCAGGTCGTCGGCGCGCTGATCGAGCGCGGCTGGCGGGTGCGCGTCCTGTCGCGCAGCGCCGACAAGGTCCGCGACGCCGAGTGGGGCGACGCCGTCGTCGACGGCACGGCCGGGCCCGGTCAGGTCGAGGTGGTCGAGGGCGACGCGTCCTCCCCCGAGGACCTGGCGACGGCGCTGCGGGACGTCGACGTCGCGTGGTACCTCCTGCACTCGATGGGGGACGGCGACGACTTCCAGGACGAGGAGCGGTCCATGGCCGAGGCGTTCGCGACCGCAGCCCGCGAGGCGTCCGTGTCGCGCATCGTCTATCTCGGTGGGCTGCACCCCGAGGGCGAGGAGCTGTCCGAGCACCTCGCGTCGCGGGTCGAGGTCGGCGAGATCCTGCTCGGGTCGGGCGTCCCCACGGCGGCGCTGCAGGCCGGGGTGGTGCTGGGTGACGGGTCGCAGTCCTTCGTGATGCTGCGGCACCTGTCCGAGCGGCTCCCGGGGGCGATCGCGCCCAGCTGGCTGCGCAACACCATCGCGCCGATCGCCGTCGACGACGCGCTGCACTACCTCGTCGCCGCGGCTGACCTGCCGGCCGACGTCAACCGGACCTTTGACATCGCCGGGCCGGACGTCGTCAGCTATGCCGACATGATGAAGCGCTATGCCTCCGCCCTCGGCCTCGGGCCGCGCCTCGTCCTGACCGCGCCGGTCACGACCCCGCGGGCCGCCGCGCGCTGGATCGGGCTCGTGACGCCGGTGGACTACGAGCTGGCCAAGCCGCTCGTGGGGTCGCTGCTGCATGACACCGTCGCGTCCGAGCACGACCTCGCCGACCTGGTGGGCGAGCCCAGCGGTGGGGCAACGGGATTCGAGGAGGCCGTGCGTCGCGCGGCCCGGGGGTCGGACACCCGGCGCTGGCGCCGAACGCTGGCCTGGACGGGTGCCGCCGTGACCGCCACCGCGGTCGTGGGCTCGCTCGTCACCGACCCCAGCAGCCGGTGGTACCGCCACCTGTCCAAGCCCTCCTGGCAGCCCCCGTCGTGGGCCTTCCCGGTGGCCTGGACCGCGCTGTATGCCGACATCGCCCTCGTCTCCGCCCTCACGATCGCGGACCTGCAGGAGTCCGGCCGCGAGGACGAGGCCCGGGAGTACGCCGTGGCGCTCGGGACCAACCTGGTGCTCAACGCCGGGTGGAGCGCGCTGTTCTTCGGCGCGAAGCAGCTGCGGGTGTCGACGGTCGAGGCCGTGGCTCTCGCCGCCAGCTCGGCCGACCTGGTGCGGCGCGCGGCCGGGGCCAGCCCCGAGAAGGGGGTCATCCTCGCGCCATACGCGGCGTGGACGGCCTTTGCCGCAGCACTGACCGCCGAGCTCACGCGCCGCAACGCCTAGCCGGACCGAGCGCAGCGATGGGTTGACCGCTCAGCGGCTCGCGTGCGTTCAGCGGCGCTGATAGACCTCTCGCCGGTGGCCGACCGCCAGGACCAGGACGACGAGGACGCCGTCGTGGATCTCGTACACGATGCGGTAGTCCCCGGTCCGCACCCTCCACTCGCCGTCTCCGCCGACCAGCTTCTTCGCGCTCGGAGGACGGGGGTCGGACGCCAGGAGCTCCACGGCGGCCTGAACACGCCGGCGTGCGGCGCCATCGAGCTTGCGGAGCTGTCGGGCTGCAGCGGGGCTCAGCTCGATGCGGTAGCTCATGCCAGGCCCAGGTCCGCCTTGACCTGGTCCCACGGGACGGCGCCCTCGGAGGTCATCTCGCTGCGGGCAGCGCGGGCTGCCTGGATGTCGGCCAGGTCCTCGGCGGCCTCGATGAGGCGGTCGAGGTCGTCGGCATCGATGACGGCCGCGACGCGCTGCCCGCGTCGCGTGAGATAGACGGGGTCGTGGCGCACCCGTGCCTCGTCGACGACATCGGCAAGTCGCGCGCGGGCGTCGCTGACGGTGAGTTCGGTCATGACACCATGGTGCGCCGGAAACGCTGAGATGTACATCGCAGCGCTGCCGCTAGCTGCGCCGGGTCTCCTCGTAGCGCCGCAGCGCCTCTCGCCGCTCCTCTGCGTGGTCCACGACGGGCTCGGGATAGCCGTGCGCGTAGCCGTCGAGGACCTTCCACGGCTCGTGCACGGCCTTGCCGGCGACGTGGGCCAGCTCGGGCACGTAGCGGCGGACGTAGTCGCCCTGCGGGTCCCAGCGCTTGCCCTGCTCGACCGGGTTGAACACCCGGAAGTAGGGGGCGGCGTCGGTGCCGGTGCCCGCCGCCCACTGCCAGCCGTGGTTGTTGGAGGCGAGGTCGCCGTCGACCAGCAGGTCCAGGAAGTGGCGGGCGCCGTGGGGCCACCAGATGTGCAGGTCCTTGACCAGGAAGGACGCCGTGACCATGCGAAGCCGGTTGTGCATCCAGCCTTCGCGTGCGAGCTGGCGCATCCCGGCGTCCACCATGGGATAGCCGGTCCGCCCCGCGCGCCACGCGTCCAGGAGCCCGGCGGCGTCCTCGTCGGTGGCGGGGTCGGCATACGGCATCGACGACAGCTCCCGGCGCAGGTCGCCCCAGGCGGAGTCGGGCCGCTGCCACAGCACGTCCGCGTAGAACTCGCGCCAGCACAGCTCGTTGACATAGCGCTGCGCCGAGTCGCCCTGTGCTGCAGGGTGCCTCGCGAGGTCGTGCAGCAGCGTGCGCGGGTGGATGGTGCCGTGCTTGAGGTGCATCGACATCCGCGAGGTGCCGTCCAGGTCGGGGCGGTCGCGGTCCTCGCCATAGGTCTCGAGCGGGCCGTCGAGGAAGTCCGCCCAGGCCGCCCGCGCCGCGTCCTCGCCGACCGGGTGCATCGGCTCGACGTCCGGCAGGGGGTCGGAGTCCACGTCGGCGTGCCAGTGCAGGTCCGTCGGGACGGGGGCGGGGGCCGGCCAGCCGTGGTCGCGCCAGGCCCGCGAGAACGGCGTGAACACCTTGTACGGCGTGCCCGAGCCGGTCGTGAGGGTGCCGGGGCCGACGGCATACGGGCATCCCCTGGCGACCATCGCCACGTCGGCGGACTCGAGGGCGGCGCGCACCTGCTCGTCCCGGCGCCGGCCGTAGGGCGTGGCCTCGGCCGACACGTGCACCCGACGCGCCCCCACCTCGGCGGCGACGGCCGGCACGACCTGCTCGGGGCGTCCGCGTCGGACCACGAGGGCACCGTCGGTGGCCTCCCGCAGCGCCCGGACCGCGCCGAGATAGGCGTCGCGGCGCGGCCCGCCGGCCCGGTCGAGGGCGGGGTCGACGACCACCAGGGGCAGCACGGAGCCGTCCTCGGTCGCGGCCATCAGGGCGGGGTGGTCGTGCAGCCGCAGGTCGCGGCGCAGCCACAGCACGCTGGTCACGGGGTGGCTCCTCCTTCCGGGGATCCGCCTGAGGTCGTCACGTCCGCCTGGGGTGCGAACCCAGACGGACGTGACGACCTGACGTAGGTCAGGACGGGTCGACCGAGCCGGTGTCGGCCTTGCCGTCCTCGTGGATCTGCTCGGCGAGCTGGTCGACGTCGGCCTCGGCCACGTCCACCCCCGCCTCGTCGAAGCCCTCGCGCAGCTCCTGCGCCACGGTCTGCTCCTCGGCGCCCTCCTGCCAGGACTCGACGCGCTCCACGACGTTGTCGACGGCCTCGTCCTTGGCCGCCTGGACCTCGTTGGGGTTCTCGCTCATCTGTCTCTCCTTGCTGTCTGGATCGGTGGAGCCGCTCGGCCGGTCACGCCGGGCGGGTGAGGCGTGGGACCGTCAGAGGTCGACCGTCTCGTTGTCACCCTCGACGCGCTTGCCCGTCACGGCGGACTTGACCAGGTTGGCGAGCTGGACGACCTTGCTGCCACCGGGCGCGTCCCAGTACTCCGCGGTGTCCCCCGTGACCTCGATCAGGATGTTCTCGGGGTTCTCCGGACCGCCCTCCATCCACGCGCCGGTGAACGTGCCCCACAGCTCCTCGAGCTTGGCGCGGTCGTCGACGACGCGGGCCGTGCCGGACAGGGACACCCACGAGCCGTTGCCGGCATACGCGAGGTTGACCTGCGGGTTGGCCTGCAGGTCGCGGACCTTCTCGGTGTTGCGCTCGGCGATGAACCACACGGTGCCCGTGAAGTCGACGTCCTGCGTCGCCATCGGGCGGGACACCAGGCGGCCGGTCGCGTCGGCCTGGGTCATCATCGCGATGCGGGTGCTCTTGATGATCTCGGCGACCTTCTCGTGCTGCTCGTCGGTCATGTGCTTCTCCTCTGCGTCGGTTTCATCGGTGTGATCGGTTGGTCGGGCGGGTGGCGGGATCGGTCAGGTCCTGCGCCGCCTGGTAGGCCGGGCGCCGCAGCACCCGCACCCAGGTCGGTGGTCGCAGCCCGGCGAGGGGCCGGTCGACGGGCGCGAACCGCAGCGGTCGGTCCTCGCCCCACGGTCCGTCGAGCTCGAGCTGACCGACGCGGTGCCAGTGGTCGTGCGTGCCCGACCAGGACAGGTCGTATGCCGACCGGCCCGCCGGGTCGAGCCGTAGCCACACGGCGCCGCGGGAGCCGAGCTGGGGGAGCAGGGTGGTGAGCGGGCCGCCCGCCTCGTGCAGGTGCACCGTCAGCAGCCACCGGGTCAGAGCGCCGGTGCCGGTCGACGCGAGGAGCAGGTCGGCGGGGCCGCCGTCGTCGGCCGCGCCCTCGATCCGCAGCGCCACGCCCATGACGTCGGGGCCGTGGTGGGCGAGCGACATGGCGCGCGACGACCGCACCGTGCACCGGTGCCGTCCGGGGTGGTCGAGGAGCGGGACGCCCGACGCGGGCCCCTCGCCCAGCGCCGTGAGCGTGCCCGTCCCCACCCGGCCGTAGGCGTGCAGCGGCTTGTCCCGCCGCACCACCGCCACGGCGCCCAGCCCGGCCGCGAGGCCCAGCCCACCAGCCGCAGACCCCACCGTGCGGAGCACCTGCAGCGGGCTCGGCGATCGCCGGGCGGTCATGACGAGCCCCGCTCGTACCGCGCCCGGACCGCGTCGACGGTGTCGGCCTCGGCGGCGGTCTTGTCGTCGCGGTAGCGCAGCACCCGCGCGAACCGCAGGGCCATCCCCGCCGGGTAGCGCCGGGAGGTCTGCACCCCGTCGATCGCGATCTCGACGACCTGCTCGGGGCGCACGTGCACCACGTGGCCCGACCGGGAGGTCTCGAGAGCCAGGAAGCGCTCGGTCTGCCAGGCGAGCATCTCGTCGGTCATGCCCTTGAAGGTCTTGCCGAGCATGACGAACCCACCGGCCTCGGTGTCGCGCGCGCCGAGGTGGATGTTGCTGAGCAGCCCGGAGCGTCGCCCGCTGCCCCACTCCACGGCGAGCACCACCAGGTCGAAGGTGTGCCGCGGCTTGACCTTGATCCACCCGCTGCCGCGGCGGCCGGCGGCATACCGGGTCTCGGGGTCCTTGACCACGACCCCCTCGTGCCCGGCGGCGACCAGGTCGGCGAAGAACGCGGTGGCCGCCTCCCCGTCACCCGTCAGGAGGGAGGGGACGAGGTGGTCGGGGGCGATGCGCCGCAGGGTCGCGTCCCGCTCGTGCTGCGGCTCGTCGACGAGGTCGATCCCGTCGAGGTGCAGCACGTCGAACAGGTAGGTGGTCAGCGGGGTCCGCTCCCGCAGCGCCTCGACGTCGGCGGAGGAGGCGGTCCGGGCGCCGGTGACCTGGAAGGGGTGGGGACGCCCGTCGGGGCGCAGCGCGATCGCCTCGCCGTCGAGCACGACCCGTCGCACGTCGAGCGAGCGCGCGACCTCGACGACCTCGGGCACGCGGCCGGTGATGTCGTCCAGGCTGCGGGTGTAGACGCGGATGTCGTCGCCGTCCCGGTGCACCTGGATGCGGATGCCGTCGAGCTTGCACTGGACGACGCGCTCGCCGCCGGTCTCGTCGAAGGCCTCGGGGACGCTGGGCGCCGACCCGGCCAGCATGGGCCGCACCGGGCGCCCGACCTCGAGCCCGATCGCCTCGACGGCCTCCGCACCACCCGTGGCGGCGGCCTCGGCCACCGGACCCAGGTGGCCGGCCATCATGGCGCCCCGGCGCACCACGGCCTCGGGGAGGTCGTATGCCGCCGCGACGGCCGCCACGAGCGATCCGTCCTGCGCGCCATGCCGCAGCTCGCCGACGAGCAGCGCTCGCAGGAACTCCTGCTCGTCGGCGGTCGCCGTCTCGAGCAGCGTGGTGAGGGCCTGCGCGCGGGCGGCCGCGGACCCGGCCCCGGACAGGCCGGCGAGCTGCGTGGCCGCGCGGTCGACGTCCTGCACGGTCAGGCTGGCCTCGGCCGCCGGAGACGGCGGGGTGCTGATCGCGCGGTAGCCGACGCCGACGCGGCCCTGCGGCAGCACGCCGGCGAGGTGCGCGGCCACGACGCCGACCTCCTCGGGGTCGGCGCGACGCAGGACCTCGGCGAGCAGGGTCGTCTTGGCCGTGCGGGACCTCGTCGCCGCCACGGCGTGCGAGGCGGCGACCAGGTCGGCATACGGCAGGGTCATGCGCGGTGGTGCTCGTTGTTGCGGTGGGCCGCGCGCGTGCCGAGCGTGGTGAGGACCTCGACCACGGGGTTGCTGAGGCGGCGGCGCGCCTCGTGGCCGGTGATCGTCTCGCCGTCGCCCGTGCCCGACGGGAGGATGCGGGACATGAGACCGAGCGCGCGGACCGTGGTGGAGGGCAGGAGCCCGGCGACGCGCGCGCCGACCTTGCTGAGCGGGGAGAGCAGGGCGACGGGGTCGCCGGCGAGGGTCGCGTCGACCATCTGCGCGGCGGCGCGCTCGGCGCTCATCGACACCAGCGGCAGGGAGGCGCCGGGCGCGAACCAGGCGTACTCCTTGGCCTGGTCCCCGATGAACTGCGCCTGCAGGTGCGAGCCCGTGCGCATGAGGCCGGGGACGATCGCGGTCGCGGTGACGCCGGTGCCGGCCAGCTCGGCGTGCAGCCCCTCGGTGAAGCCCACCGCCCCGAACTTGGCCGTGCTGTAGGGCAGCAGGTGCGGCACGCTGATCTTGCCGCCGATGGAGGTGACGACGCCGATGCGACCGCGGCGGCGGGCGCGCATCGCCGGGAGCACGGCGAGGGAGAGGTTGATCGGACCCCAGAGCATGACGTCGATCGCCTGCTCGAAGTGGCTGCGGTCGGTGGCCTCGAGCGGCCCGACCTGGATGATCCCGGCGACGTGCATGGCCACCGTGATCGGGCCGACCTCGCGCTCGACCTCGGCGACCATCTGCTTGACGCGCTCGTGGTCGGTGACGTCGCAGACATAGGTGTGCGCGTCGGCGCCCTCGGCCGTCAGCTGCGCGCGGGCGTCGTCGAGCTCGTCCTGGTCACGGGCGCAGATCGCCACGCGGAAGCCGCGGCGGCCCAGCTCGTGGGCCACCAGCAGGCCGAGGCCGCGGGAGGCGCCGGCCACGAGGGCGACCCGCTGCTGCCCGCCCGTGAGGTCGCGGGCGGAGTCGGTCGTCGGGGACGTGACGGTCTGGGCTGCGCTGCTCATGACCTTCGCCATACCACTTCCACGATGGAACAAACCCCCGACCTACCTCAGGTAGTCACATCCACCCGCCTTCGCCCGCCAGGCGGATGTGTCGAGGGTGGGTCGACGTGTCGAAGGCCGGTCGATGTGCCCCAGGCCGGTCGATGTGTCCCAGGCCGGTCGATGTGCGGCCGGTCCGCGGCCTGCTCGTATGGCGGCACCGCCCGTCTGGGCCTGCCGCCGACGTCTCGGCTGCCGTTCCCCGTCTCGGCTGCCGCTCCCCGTCTCGGCTGCCGTTCCCCGTCTCGGCTGCCGCTCCCCGTCTCGGGCTGCCGCACAAGACGGGAGATGGTCGCCGAGACGGAGGACGCACGCCGAGACGGCGGGTGGAGGACGGGCGGAGGACGGAGGACGGAGGACGGGCGGAGTGAGGCAGCGGCCGCGACCGACCGACCGGGCCGGGTCAGGGGTGGGTGAGCTGCTGGAGCAGGTGCCCGAGCCCCTCGCGGGCGCGACCGGGCATGCGACCTGACGTGCGGACGACCGAGGCGCGGGTGCTCGTGACGGGCCAGCCCGCGGCGGCCAGGGCGGCCAGCAGCGCGGTCTCCTCGCCGTGCGCGACGGCCGGGAAGCCGCCGACCGCGAGATAGGCGTCGAGGCGGATGGCGAGGTTCGCGGCATACGCGTGCTCGTGGGTGTCGGGGCCGGTGATGCCGGACCGGACGATGCTGTCGTAGGCCGCCCGCGCCTCGGGCGTCGCCGTCCAGTCGGTCAGCTCGACCATGCCGGCGACCGCCACCGCCGAGCGGGAGACGGCGACGTCGAGGAGGGACCTGACCCAGCCGGCAGGCACGACGGAGTCGGCGTCGGTGCTGAGCAGCCAGGTGCTGCCCGGGGCGAGGGGCCAGCGCTCCAGCGCGGCGCGGACGCCACGGTCGCGGACCTCGCCGACCGTGACGGACGTGGCGTCCTCGACCACGAGGCCGGACAGGGGGCCGTCCGGCCGCAGCGCGACGCGAGCCACGGCCGCCGTGCCGTCGGTGCAGCGGTGGGCGTTGACGACCACCCGCGACGGTCCGGGCCACCCGGCCAGCGCCCGACCGACGGAGGACAGGGCCGCGGGCAGCCGCCGTGCCTCGTCGTGGGCGGGGAGGACGACGAGCAGGGCGGGAGGGGCGGCCAGGTCAGCGGACGAGCCCACCGAGGTAGCCCTGGTCGGCGTCGCGGTTCTGCTGCGCGACGTAGAGGTCGAGGTCCGCCAGCGCCTGCGCCAGGTCGCCGTCGAAGGCCATCCCCGCGGGGCCGGCGAGGACGCGGCACTCCTCGAGCACCGCGCGGGAGGCGGCGGCCACGCCGGCCCGCACCTCGGTCGACAGCTCCTGGCCACGTCCGCCGGCTCCGCGCGCCGGGGATGCCTCGGAGGACGACGCCGAGGACGACGTCGAGGACGACCCGAGGTCTGGCTCCGACGACGCCAGCACTCGACCTGCCGTGTCGAGCAGCGCTGCGGCGCAGGCGAGCTCGGTGCGGATGCGGCCCCAGCGCGCGGTCCGCGCGGGGGCAGGAGGGGCCCCCGCCGTCGCGCGCGCCGTGAGGTCTGCGACGCGTGCCGCTCCACCGGCCCAGACCGCGGCCACGCCGACCCCGCCGGGGAAGAAGCCGGGACGCCCGAGGTAGAAGCCCTCGTCGCCGACCTGCGCGTCCGTGGTCGCCCCGACGCCCTGGACGGGGACGGTCAGGGAGCGGGAGTCGATCATCGCGGGCGTCCGCCACGAGTCCTCGTCGCCCTGCCACGTGCTCACGTCGAGGTCGAGCAGCACGGATCGCTCCTCGTCGAGCCACACCGGCAGCAGCGCCCGCTCGATGAGGCCCACGCCCGACGCGAACCGCAGCGTCCCGTCGAGCACCCAGCCACCGTCCACCGGCGTCGCTCGCACCCCGGTGGCGTGCGAGCGAGAGGCCCAGACGCCGTATGTCGCACCACCGTGAGGCCCTCGTCCCGCCTGCGCGAGGATCCGCACGGCGTCGACGTGCCCCTCGGTGAGGCGGCCCAGGGGGATCGAGGTGCGGCCCACCGCCAGCAGCGCGCGCAGCAGCGCCGGCCAGTCGAGGGAGGCCCAGTCGTGCGACGCGACGAGGGCGGGCAGCGTCGCGTCGGGCAGCGCGGCGGGGAACGGCGCCAGCGTGCAGAGCGGCTCGTCGGCGGTGGTCACGTGGTCTCCTCGGTGGGGGTGGGCCGGCCGATCCAGTGCCCGGCGACGAAGTCGGTGTCCTCGTGCCGCACCGCGCGCTCCCACCCGCCCGCGGTGAGGCGGGCGTCGAGCTCGGCGGTGACGTCCGCCCCGGACAGGTGGGCGTCGTGCGGGTGGTGCCGCCAGTGGACGGCGACCACCTCAGCTGCGTGATCGGTTGTGTCGCGACCGGACTCGCTCTCGGCAGCGACCAGCATGGCGTCGTAGGTCGCCTGCCGCGAGGCCTCGTCGAGGTAGTAGAGGACCTCCGACGCGACGACCAGGTCGCAGGACCCCGCCGGCACGGCACGAGCAGGGAGCGCGCTGACCGAGACGTCGGCGTCCTTGTCGCGCAACAGGTCTCGGGTCAGCTCGACGGCGGTGGGGGCCGCGTCGGTGGCGGTGACGCGGGCGCACCGGGCGGTGAGGGCGAGCGCGAGATCGCCTGTGCCGCAGGCGAGGTCCCAGGCGTGGGCATAGCGCTCGCGGGTGAGCGAGGCGACGACGGCCTGGATCTTGCGGCGTTCGTACCAGCTGGTGCGGACGCCGAAGGGGTCCGGGTCCTCGCGGTAGCGATCCTCGAAGTCCGTTGCGCCAGAGAGATGCCCGGTCACGATGAGGCCTCCTGGGCGCCGTCGACCCGTCGCCAGGCGCTGCCGTCGTAGGTCACGAGCCCTCGCTCGGCGAAGGCCTGCAGCCAGCCCTCCATGGGCCACTCGCCCCAGCGCCGGTGGTAGGTCGCCGCGTTGCGCAGGATGTCGTCGAGGTGCTCGACGGGCGGGCTCGAGACCGGGTGGTGCTGGTGATAGGCGTGGGCGCCCCCGACCCACACCAGGTCGACGCCCTCGCGCCGCGCGACCATGCCGAGGTCGGTGTCCTCGCCGCCGTAGCCGTCGTAGTCGGTGCAGAACCCGCCGAGCCGGCGCCACGTGGCGGGGGTGCAGGCGAACGACAGCGACCAGAACAGCCGGTGGTCGCCGCCCCGCACCAGCTCGCCGTCGCCCGGGGCCGGCCGGGCCGCGTGCGGGGAGGTCCAGCGGTCCAGCTGGTCGGGGGCGGGGGAGCCTGCCTCGGCGGGCAGGTAGGTCACCGGTCCGCACAGGAGCGCGTCCCCGAGCCTGCTTGCGGCGGAGGCATATCCGTCCACCAGGTCACGGCCGGGCAGGCAGTCCACGTCGAGCAGCACGACGAGCTCGGCGCCGAGGTCGAGGGCCCGCTGGACACCTGTGTTGCGGGCCCGCGCGAGCGGCAGGTGCCCGGGCGGTGCCGGCACCTCGACGACGTGCACGCCGGCCGCCTCGCCCACCACGTCGGCGATCTGCGGGTCGCCCATGGCGACGACGACGTGCTCGGGCGGGGTCGGGAGGGCCGCGAGGTGGGCGCGCTGCGCGGCCAGGTGCGTATGACGCCCCGCGGCGATCGTCACGACGACCACCCTCATGGCGCGACCGCCCTCATCGCGCGACCACCCCGTCGGCGGCGGCCTGGATGGCCTGGGCGGCCCGGGCGGCGGCGCCGTCGGTGCGCCAGCGCTCCCACGCGGGGTCCAGGGCCATCGCCTCGTCGAGGACGGCGGCCCAGTCGGTCGGCCACGTGTCGCGTACGACGGCGAGGCCGTGCTGCGCGAGCACGCCTGCGGTGGCTCGCTGCTCGTCGAACGGCCGGTCCTCGGCGACGACGACGGCCCGGCAGCCCGCGACGGCGACGTCGGCGACGGAGTTCTGCCCGGCGGCGATCACCGCCACGTCCGTCGACACGAGCAGGGGCAGGACGTCGGCGTGCCACTCGCCGAGGGGACCCGCGACCGTCCACTGCCAGCCGGGGGTCGCCGCACGTGCCGCGTCCAGGTCGGCGGGGCCGAGGCGGCTGCCACCCGCGCCGCCGAGCAGGAGCACCCGCCGTGGGCCATCATGACGGGGCGCCGTGGCCGCCGTGGTTGCCGGGGAGGCAGTGGCAGTGGGAGGGGCCGGGAGAGGGCGGCCCGCGTGGCGGGAGATGCCCCCGGCATACGTGACCTTGTCGGCGCGTCGTCGCAGGTAGCCGGGTTGGTAGAGCTCGCCGGGCCACGGCGCGACGATCGCCCGGGCCAGGTCGTGGCCGAGCTCGTGCGGGGCGTCGTCGCGGTCGCCGGGCATGGCCATCACGACGACCGGGATCCCGAGCGTCCGCACGAGCACCGTGACCTCCACCGACACGTCCACGACGACGAGCCGCGGGCGCACGCGCGTCACCCACGAGGCGATCGCGGCCAGGCGCTCGGTGTGGCCGAGGTTGTCGACCGGGGCGTAGTGCAGCCGACCGCCGGGGCTCGCGTCGGTGCGGCCCTCGACGTCGTCCCGCGGCAGCTCGAGCCAGTCGGCCGCCCAGTCCTCCCGGGGCAGCGTGGACAGCACGGTGACGTCCTCGTCCAGGTGTGCGGTGATGGCCCGAGCCCGGTGCAGGTGACCGCGGCCCTGGTGATGGACGTACCAGCCGATCATGCGCCGACCTGCAGCCGGCGCACGACGTCCCGGGCCGACCGCCGGTCGCCCGGGCGGGGAGCGTCGCCGCGGGCCAGCTCGCGATAGACGTCGAGGTAGTCGGCGACCATCCGCTCGACCGACAGGGACGAGCGCGCGTGCTCACGCACGGTGTGCCGGTCCAGCGCGACGACCCGGGGGAGGGCCGCGGCGAGGGCCTCGACGTCCTCGGGGTCCACCAGCGAGCCGTACTCCGGCGTGGCGACGACCTCGGGGATCCCCCCTCGGCGGAACGCCGCAACAGGCGTGCCGCAGGCCAGGGACTCGGCCACCACGAGACCGAACGGCTCGTCCCAGCACGGCGTCACGAGCGCCGCGGCGCTGGACCCGACGAGGGCGGCGAGGTCGTTGTGGGCCAGGTGCCCGACGTACTGCACGTCCGGGCCGAGGCGTGGCGCGATCTCGCGGGCGAAGTACTCACGGTCGCTGAGCGGGCCCGCGACCCGGAGCGGCATGCCGGCCAGGCGGGCTGCGTCGATCGCGAGGTGCGGGCACTTCTCGGGCACGAGCCGGCCGGACCACACCAGCCAGTCGCCGCCCTCACCGAGCGGCCACTCGTCGAGGTCGACGCCGTTGTGCACGACCCTCGGCCGCTCGGGCAGGACCGACCACGCGTCCGCGGTGAAGCCGCTGACGGCGGCGAACCGGCTGCCGTGCTGCGGGTCGGCGAGCATGACGGCCGACTCGAGCCACGGGGTCGGCGGGGTGTGCAGGGTCGTCAGCATGGGCGTCGGCAGGGCACCCGCCATGGCCACCGGCAGGTGGTGCAGCGAGTGGTTGTGCACCACGTCGACGTCGCCGTAGCGACCCTCGGCGAGCGCGAGCATGACGCCGAGGTAGGCGTGGTGCTCGGCCATGAACTCGGGTGCGGGCATCGAGACGTCACGCGCCGCCGCGGGGGAGGCACGCCACGGTCGCCGGGGGAAGGCCAGGCCCGGCTCGACGCCGTCCGACCCCTCGGCCGCCGCGAGGATCACCTCGTGGCCCAGGTCTCGCAGTCGTCGCACCAGGTGCCACACGTGCGCCTCGAGCCCGCCCGCGAACGGCTCGCGGATGCGGTGGCGGTGCGGGGCGATGACGACGACGCGGAGGCGGGGCTTCACCAGCTGCCCGCGACGACGCGGGTGGCCCCGACGGGGACCCTCGTGGACCCGACCGGGTCCCGCCAGCGGCCCGGACTCCCTGGACCGGGGGATCCGTCGGCCACGTCGGGGGGCGAGGTGCCGACCGTGACCCGCGTGGACCCGGCGCAGGGGTTGTGCAGGGCGGAGGTGAGGGACCTCAGGCCCTCCCGCAGGGAGTGACCGAGGGAGTCGCCGAGGCGCTCCCCGAGCGCGGCGGCCGGACGATCGACCTGCTCGACGCGGCCGACCTGCTCGACGGTCGCGGCGCCAGGCGCCGCACCTGCACCGAGCACCCGGTCGTAGACCTCCTCGTGCACCCGCCGCGCGTGCTCGTCGGCCGACGACCGGCGGGCCAGCCGCTCGGCGGCGTCGCCCCAGGGCACCTGCCACGGCTCACCCCCGGCGCGCGTGCGGTCCGCGACGAGGTGCTGCAGCGCCGTCCCGACCGCCTCGGGCTCGTCGAACTCCGCGTGGAAGCCCACGTCGTCGTGCTGCTCGGCGTAGTGCCCCACCGCGGGCGACAGGCACGAGGCGCCGAGGTCCCAGCACAGCTCCAGCCAGCCGGAGTGCGTGCCGTGGGCATAGGGCAGGACGACCACGTCGGTCCCGGCGATCCACGCGGCCAGGGCGTCGTCGTCCAGCCGCGGGCGCACCCGCAGGTCGACGCACGCCACGGCCGAGGCCAGGCCCTCGACGGCGGCGAGGACGTCCAGCCGGCGGGCGTCGTCGCTGCGCAGCACCTCGTCGTTGACCGTGACGACCAGCGTGCCGCCGAGCTCCCCGACCGTCGCGGCCAGGGGTGCGAGCCAGGAGGTGGGGTCGACGTTGGCGCGGACGGCCCCGAGCGGCACACCCACCCGCAGCCCGCGCTGGCGGTTGCAGCGTGACGTGTCGGAGCGACGGACCCAGGCGTCGTCGGCGATCTGGGGGTGGGGCAGGACGACCGCCTCGCGGCCCCACCGCTCGCGGATCACCGCGGCCACGCCGGGCGTCAGCGTGATGACCTCGGCGGCGGCCGGGACGAGCACCCCGAGCGCGTCGAGGTGGGCCTGCTGGTCGCTCAGGTGCGGGTTGGCGAGGTCGTGCACGGTCACGACGAGCGGGATGCCGGCCCGCAGGAGCTCCTGGACCCACAGCGTCAGCTGGGCGGTCGTGGAGGACTCGAACCCGAAGTGCACGTGCACCACGTCCACCTCGTCGGCGTGCGCGACCAGCCACACGGGGTCGAGCACCATCGGGGGCCACCACACGCCGTCGCCGGCCGTTCGGCCAGGGGGTGGCGGGTCCTCGAGACGCACCGCTCGGTCGCCGCCCGCGCCGTCCGTGCCGATGGCACGGGGCAGCAGGCGGTCGACATACGGGTGTGCGCTGGGGACGCTGGCGACACGGATCACAGGACGCACCTCGGCCTTCGTCGATCACGCGGTCGGGGCCCACGGTCTCAAGGCTCCACTCACTGGCTTACCTGCGTACGGTTACCCCATGACCAGCGCTTCCATTCGTCCGCGCGTGGACGACAGCGACGGCCGGGTGCGGCACTACGGCGCGTTCTACGGGGTCGACGCCCTGCCCGAGGGGGACGGCCCGCTGGTGGTCGTCCTGGGCAACTGCCAGGCCGAGGCCGTGCGCGTCCTGCTCGACGGATCACCGTCCCGCGGCGTCCGGTCCGTGCGCGTCCCGCCCGTCTTCGAGATGACCGAGGACGACGTGGTGCACCTGGGTCTGCTGCTGGAGCGCACCGACGTGCTCGTGGGGCAGCCGATCAAGGACGACTACCGCGGTATGCCGCTCGGCACCGCCCAGGTCGCGCAGGCGCTGGCACCCGGGGCGCAGGTCGTGCGGATCCCCGTCAGCTTCTACGCCGGGCTCTATCCCTGGCAGGTGCTCGTCCGCACGCCCGAGAGCGGTGACCCGCCCGGCGTTCCGTACCACGACCTGAGGACCGTCCTCGAGGCCGCCGACGGCACGCGGCCACCGGACCGGCTGGACGCCGACGGCATCCGCGAGATCTCTCGCGCGTCCGTCGCGGAGCTGCGCCGCCGCGAGGACGCCGCCGGCACCGTGCGGGTGTCGGACGTGCTGCTCGAGGCCGGCGCCGACGCCTGCCACGTCGTCAACCACCCCGGCAACACCCTGCTCGTGGCCCTCGCCCGGCGGGTGCAGGAGCAGCTGGGCCTCCCCGTGGACGCGCAGGACCCCGGCCGGACCCTGCTGTCCGAGCTCTTCGCGCCGCTGGACCCCCGCGTGGTCGACGCCCTCGACCTGGACGCCGAGCCCCGCACCGGCTGGACCAGGCGCGGCGAGCACGTGCCCGACGACGAGGTCCGCGAGGTCCAGCTGGCCTGGCTGGCCGACCACCCCGACATCGTCCGCCTCACCCTCGAGCGCCACGCCGGCACCGCGCGGCTGCTGGGCCTGAGGTGACTCGGCCCGTCCCTGTGTCTCCGGTGTCTCGCGCGTCTCGCGTGTCTCTGATCCACCTCGTCGTCGGGCCGCCCGAGCACGGCGTGACGCGCTGCGCCCTCGAGCTGCACGGCACGGTCTCCCTGCGCGACCAGCCGGTCGTGCGCGTCCTCGACGGGGTGACGGCAGACCTCGCCGCCGCCCTCGTCGAGGCCGGCCACGGCCCGGGCACCCCGGTCCACGTGCACGTCACCGACCGCCTGCTGGGCCGGTCCGCGCCCGAGGCGGCTGCTCGGCTCGTGCCCGTCGCCGAGCGGTGGCCGTTGACCGTCACCCTGCACGACGTGCCGCAACCCTCGGACGGACCGGGGGCCCACGAGCGCCGGGCCGGGGCGTATGCCGATATCGTCGCCGCCTCCCGGGGCGTCGTCGTGAGCAGCCACCACGAGTCGGCGCTGCTGGACGACGCCCTGCGCCTCGCCGGTCGGCCGGGGCTCGTGACGGCGCGGCCGCGGGTCGTCATACCGCTCCCCATCGACCCGCCGGCCGAACCTCTCCCGCCAGCCGCCCCGACACCCGCCCCGACACCCGGGCCCTCGGACGCGGGCCCGATCGCCCCCGGCCGTCGCGAGGTCGGCGTCCTCGGCTTCCTCTATCCCGGCAAGGGCCACGAGGAGGCGCTCGAGGCGCTCGCCGCCCAGCCCGCCGACGTGGGCCTGGTCTGCCTGGGGCGGCCGTCCCCGGGCCACGAGGACCTGGTGGACGCTCTGCAGACGCGGGCCGCGGAGCTCGGGCGCGACTGCCGCATCACGGGATTCGTGCCCGACGAGGATCTGGTCGAGGCGCTGCGGGCGGTCGCGGTCCCCGTCGCGCCGCACCGCCACCTGTCGGCCTCGGGGTCGATCAACACCTGGCTCACGGCAGGCCGTCGCCCCCTCGTGCCGCGGTCGCGCTACGTCGAGGAGCTGGAGGCGCGCTGTCCCGGCGCCCTGCTCGTCTACGACGACCTCCACGTCGCCGTCGGACAGGCGCTGGAGGACCCCACGCTCACCTGGTTGGGACCCGAGGTCGTGCTCGGGCCCGATCGCGACGAGGCTGCTCGGTCGTACTCCGACACGTTCGCCGACTGGGCGACGCGTCCCGAGATCAGCGTGGTCGTGCCCTACTACGACGACCAGCGCGGGCTCGACCTGCTGCTCGCCGCCCTCGCCCGCCAGACGCTCCCCACCGGGTCGTTCGAGGTGGTCGTGGCCGACGACGGGTCGCCCCAGCCGCCGGTGCTGACCGACCAGCCGTATGCCGTGCGCCTCGTGCGTCAGCCCGACGCGGGGTTCCGGGCCTCGGCGGCCCGGCACCTCGGGGCCACCGGCTCGACCGGGCGAATCCTCGCCTTCCTCGACGGCGACACGCTCCCGACCCCGGACTACCTCGCCCGGCTGGTCGGCGCGGTGCGGTCAGGGGAGGGGCCGTGCGGGACGCTGGCGGTGGGACGGCGTCGGCACACCGACCTGTCGGGGCTGTCGCCTGCCGACGTGGTCGACCGGCTCGGCGCCGGCGCTGTCGGCCGCGGCGCATCCGTGCAGCCCGGGCTGCCGGCGCTGCCGGAGCCGGCGTGGCTCCGCGAGGCCTACGCCGCCAGCGACGACCTGCGCGACGCGGACGACCGGTCCTACCGCTTCGTCATCAGCGCCGTGATGGCCCTGCCGCGCGAGCTCTACGACGCCGCAGGGGGGTTCGACCCGTCGTTCGTGGGCTACGGCGGCGAGGACTGGGACCTCGCGCACCGCTGCTGGCTGGCCGGCGCGGACCTGCGGCACGTCCCCGACGCCGTGGCGTGGCACGACGGACCGGACTTCGCGGGGCGCGACGACGAGGACCGCCGCCGCACCAAGGACCTCGAGACCCTGCGCCTCGCCCGGGTCCTCACCGACCCGCTGGCCCGCGACCCACGCCTGGTCTGGCACTGTCCCCGCGTCGTGGTGCGCCTGCAGGTGGGTGACGCGGGCCCTGCGGCCGTGGCCACGTGCGTGGCGTCGCTCCTGGACGGCACGGACGCCGGCGTGTGGCTCGTGGACGCCGACCTGGATGGGGACTCGAACACTCCATCAGGCGGCGACCAGACCCTGATCACCGATCCGCGCGTCCACCGCGGCGAGCCGTCCCGCGAGGTGCTCCAGCGCTGCCGCGAGCAGGTCGACGTGCTCGTCCCCGTGGAGCTGGACGGCACCCTCACCGAGCTCGTCGACCGGGGGCCGGTCCGCACCGAGCTCGTCGTCGTCCGCCGTACCCGGGACCTCGCCCGCCACCGCGCGCGTCCCCGCTCGCAGACCGGCGCCGGCGGCGATGACGGCATCCCTGCGATGTCGTCGGCCGCGGTCGGCATACGGCCGGTCACCGACCCACCGCCCCTGGAAGCCGCGTGGGGCGGCTGGGCCTGAGCCCAGCCGCCCCACGGACGGTGCCTGTCGCGTCAGCCGCGACCGGCGGTCACGTCGACAGCGTCGGTCACTTCGACACGGTCGGGTAGCGGTCCCAGACGCGGTGCAGCGTCAGGAGCTCGGCCACCTGGTCGATGATCGCGGCGCCGTCGGCCACCACGACCCCCTTGGCGTCGGCGGGCAGACCCGCCGAGGTGATCGCCTCCGCGGAGACCGCGCCGATCGCCTTGCAGTGGCGGAAGGCCTCGCCGAGCATCAGCGCGATGCGCGGGTCGGTCTGGGTGCCCAGGGCGGCCTGGTCGCCGTTGCGGGCGTCGTACGACGGCACGGCGTCCGGCGCCGGGGCGATCTGCCCGGCCAGGACGATGGCGTCGAACTCCACCGACCGGGCGGTGGCAAAGGTCTTGTCGACCTCGACCGACCCGACCTGGCCGCCGTGCGGGCCGACGACGAAGGGCACCATCGAGGCCTTCTCCACGGCCTTGACCAGGGCCGTGACCGTGGCGTCGTCGCTCTGCTCGTCGCACACGATCCCGACCTTGCGCCCGTCGACGGGGAACGGCTTGCCGACCTGGGACAGGGCGGGGCTGGGCTCCACGTCGGCGACCTTCTCCGTGGCCTCGGGCGCCGGCAGGCCGAGGCCCTTGGCGACCGCGGCGCACAGGTCGGCGTCGATGTTGGCCAGGCACTGCAGCTGGCGCTCCCGGACGACCGGCACCGTGCACTTGCCGAGCTCGAAGGTGTAGGCCGAGACGATGTGGTCCTTCTCGACCGGCGTCATCGAGCGGTAGAACATCCGGGCCTGGGAGTAGTGGTCCGCGAACGACGCCGGGACCGCCCGGACCGTCTGCGAGGCCGCGACGACGGCGGGGTGGTCCACGAAGCCGCCCTGCTCGGCGGGCGCGGGGAAGGGATTGCCCGCGCCGAGGGAGTTGGGGCGGTAGGGCGCGACGCCCGCGTGGACGGCGTGCTGGTGGAATCCGTCCCGCTGGTTGTCGTTGACATCGACGTGCGGGCGGTTGATCGGCAGCTGCTGGAAGTTCGGGCCGCCGAGGCGCGTGATCTGCGTGTCCACGTAGGAGAACAGGCGGGCCTGCAGGAGGGCGTCGTTGACGACGTCGATGCCCGGCACCAGGTGGCCGGGGTTGAACATGACCTGCTCGACCTCGGCGAAGAAGTTCGTCGGGTTGGCGTCCAGGGTCAGCAGGCCGACCGGCTGCACGGGGGCGAGCTCCTCGGGGACCAGCTTGGTGGGGTCGAGCAGGTCGATGCCGGAGAACATCTGGTCCTCGGTGTCGTCGAAGACCTGGACGCCCAGCTCCCACTGCGGGAGGTGACCGCCCTCGATGGCGTCGTACAGGTCGCGGCGCTGGAAGTCGGGGTCGCCGCCCATGATGAGCTGCGCCTCCTCCCAGAGGGTGGAGTGGACGCCGGCCTTGGGCTTCCAGTGCCACTTGACCAGCTTGGTCGCGCCCGCCTCGTCGATGACGCGGAAGGTGTGGACGCCGAAGCCCTCCATCGTGCGCAGGGACAACGGCAGCCCCCGGTCGGACATGTTCCACAGCGTGTGGTGCTGGGCCTCGGTGTGCAGCGACACGAAGTCCCAGAAGGTGTCGTGGGCGCTCGCGGCCTGCGGGATCTCACGGTCCGGCTCGGGCTTGGCCGCGTGGACGATGTCGGGGAACTTGATGCCGTCCTGGATGAAGAAGACGGGGATGTTGTTGCCGACGAGGTCGAAGTTGCCCTCGGAGGTGTAGAACTTCACGGCGAAGCCGCGGGTGTCGCGCGGGGTGTCCGCAGAGCCCCGCGAGCCGAGGACCGTGGAGAAGCGCAGGAAGACCGGCGTCTCGACGCCCTTCTTGAGGAAGGCCGCGCGGGTGATGCTCTCGGCGGAGCCGTAGGCCGTGAAGGTGCCGTGCGCGCCGGTGCCGCGGGCGTGGACCACACGCTCCGGGATGCGCTCGTGGTCGAAGTGCGTGATCTTCTCCCGCAGGTGGTGGTCCTGCAGGAGCGTCGGGCCCCGGTCGCCGGCGCGCAGCGAGTGGTCCGTGTCGGGGACCCGCCGACCCACGGCGGTGGTCAGGTAGTCGCCCTGCTGGGCGCGGGCGTTGGGGTCCTTGCTGGCCTCGGCGCCGGTGGCCGTCCGCATCTCGGGGGCGCGCGTGTCGGGCGTGGGGGGCAGCGGGCCGCGGGGGTCCGTGGGCTCCTCCAGGGGCGGCGTGTAAGAAGTGTCGTGCGACATCGGTCCTCCTTGACGGTCGCCTCCGGGGGACGGGGCGACGTGGTGTGACATGCCTGGCCGGGGTGTGCACGCGTCTTGGCGCCCGGCTCCGTGCTCTCGTACCCGTCGGGGGGCGGGGCTATCCCCGCAGGGCTGTCTGCGGCGGGTCGCCGGTGACAACGGTCCCACGGGTTTGCAGCCGATCCGCCGCGGGTACGTCACCGTGGAGGGCCCCGGCACACCGTCGCTCGGCCCGTAAGCGGAAGGACCACCATCGTGAAGGCATTGACCTGGCAGGGCGTCGAGAAGGTCGCGGTCGAGGAGGTGCCCGACCCCCGGATCGAGCAGCCCACCGACGCCATTGTCCGCGTCACGTCCACCGCCATCTGCGGCTCGGACCTGCACCTCTACCGCGTGCTGGCGCCCTTCCTCCAGCGCGGTGACGTGCTCGGGCACGAGTTCATGGGGATCGTCGAGGAGGTCGGCTCCCAGGCTGGCTCGCTCAGGGTGGGCGACCGGGTCGTCGTGCCGTTCAACATCTCCTGCGGCCACTGCTTCATGTGCTCGATCGGCAAGCAGTCCCAGTGCGAGACCACCCAGGTCAAGGACCAGGACAAGGGAGCGGCGCTGTTCGGCTTCACGAGCATGTATGGCGCCGTCCCCGGCGGCCAGGCGGAGTACGTCCGGGTCCCGCAGGCCCAGTACGGCCCGGTCGTCGTGCCCGAGGAGGGCAGCGACGAGCGCTACCTCTACCTGTCCGACATCCTTCCCACGGCGTGGCAGGCCGCGAAGTACGCCGACATCGAGCCGGGCTCGACCGTCGCGGTCTACGGCCTCGGCCCGGTCGGCCAGCTCGCCACCCGCAGCGCCCTGCAGCTCGGCGCCGGCCGCGTGATCGGCGTCGACCGGGTGGACGAGCGGCTGGCGATGGCGCGCGGCTTCGGCGTCGAGACCGTCGACATGCGCGAGGTGGACGACCCCGCCGAGGCCATCCGCGAGATGACCGGCGGCCGGGGCGCCGACTCGGTCATCGAGGCCGTCGGCATGGAGGCGCACGGCTCCCCGGCCGGCAAGACCGCCTTCGACGTCGTGCCGCGGCTGCCCAAGGCGCTGGCCAAGCCGATGATCGAGACGGTGGGCTTCGACCAGCTCGCGGCGCTGCACGGCAGCTTCGAGGCGGTGCGGCGGGGCGGCACGGTCTCGGTCGTCGGGGTGTATGGCGGGGCGGCCGACCCCATGCCGATGTTGACGATGTTCGACAAGAACCTCACGATCCGGATGGGCCAGTGCAACGTCCGCCGGTGGACCGACGAGCTGCTCGAGCTCGTCCGTCAGGACGGGGACGTGTTCGGCACCGAGACGCTCGCGACCCACCGACTGTCGCTGGACGAGGCGCCCGGCGCCTACGAGACCTTCCAGAAGAAGCAGGACGGCTGCATCAAGGTGGTCCTCAAGCCCGGCGCCTGAGGGCTGACCCGGACGCACGCCGAGGCGGTGCTGACGACCCCCAAGTCCGTCAGCACCGCCTCGCGGTGCGTGTGAGCCTCCCCCTCGTCCGCTCACACACCTTGCAGACGTAGCGTCGGTCGTAGAGGTTGCCCAAAGCCAGGGGCTTTCTCGCTCATTCCCCCAGGTGGCCTACCTGCACGCGCGAGGCGTTATCCAAGCGTGACAGCGTGGGGGAGGCGGAGGTTCCGGCATACGGGATGGTGGTCCGCCTGACGAGAGGCGCGCGCCATGGTGAGCCCATGACCACCGCGCTGCCCGTCGTCTCCGCCGCCGCCGTCGAGGCAGCGGCCGCACGGCTCGCGGGCGTCGTCCGGACCACGGAGCTGCAGCGCAACGAGCGGCTGAGCGACCGCACCGGCGCGGAAGTCTGGCTCAAGCGCGAGGACCTGCAGCCCGTGCGGTCCTACAAGCTGCGCGGGGCCTACAACCTCGTGTCGCAGCTCGACGCCGCGCAGCGGGCCGCCGGGGTCATCTGCGCGAGCGCCGGCAACCACGGTCAGGGCGTCGCCTTCGCGTGCCGCCGGCTCGGCATCCGGGCCAGGATCTTCGTCCCCAGCACCACGCCCCGGCAGAAGCGCGACCGGATGCTCGCCCTCGGCGGCGACGCGGTCGAGCTGGTCGTCACGGGCGACACCTACGACGAGGCGGCGGGTGCGGCGGCGGTCGAGGCCACGGTCACGGGGGCGACCCTGGTGCCGGCGTTCGACGACCCGCGGACCCTCGTCGGCCAGGGCACCGTCGTGCCCGAGATCGTCGCGCAGCTGGGGCACGCCCCCGACGTGCTGGTCGTGCCGGTGGGTGGCGGCGGCATGCTCGCGGGCTGCCTGACCTGGGTCGCCGAGCACGCGCCGTCGACGTGCGTCGTCGGCGTCGAGCCCTCCGGTGCCGCGTGCCTCGCCGCGGCCCTCTCGGCCGGCGAGCCGATCGCCCTGCCCGCCATCGACTCCTTCGTGGACGGCGCGGCCGTGCGCCGGGCGGGGGACGTCACCTATCCGATCGCGCGCGACGCCGTCGAGGCCGGCCGCGCCGAGCTCGTGCAGGTGCCCGAGGGCAAGATCTGCACCGAGATGCTCGACCTCTACCAGGTCGACGGGATCATCGCCGAGCCCGCCGGGGCGCTCGCGGCGGCGGCGCTCGGTGGGGGTGACCGCGAGGAGATCGTCCACGTGGAGCCGGGCTCGTCGGTGGTGGTGATCGTGTCGGGCGGCAACAACGACGTCTCGCGCTACAGCGAGATCGTGGAGCGCTCCCTGGTGTACGAGGGCCGCAAGCACTACTTCCTGGTGAACTTCCCGCAGGAGCCGGGCGCCCTGCGGCGTTTCCTCGACGAGGTGCTCGGGCCCGACGACGACATCGCGCTGTTCGAGTACGTCAAGCGCTCCAACCGCGAGATCGGTCCTGCGCTGGTGGGCATCGAGCTCGGGCGGCCGTCGGACCTCGGCGGGCTGCTGCAACGCTTGGAGGAGAGCCCGATCCGGGTGGAGCGCGTCGACCCCGACAGCCCCTTCTACCGCTTCCTCGTCTGACCTACCGGGGGTAGGGGCATCAGCCGGGCTTCGTTCGCCAGGCTAATGATCCCGCCGGGGGTAGGGGCATCGGCCGGGCTTCGTTCGGAAGTTGTCAACCTGTCTT
>NZ_DKGR01000010.1:1699-3664 GCF_002453335.1 Arsenicicoccus sp. UBA6765 | reverse complement strand
CGGCCACGACCTCGCGGTCGCCGTGCAGGTGCAGGAAGGTCAGCTCGGGGGCGCCGCTGCGCAGGATGTCGCGGTACTTGACCTTGAGGGCGGAGCAGCCGATGACGGCACCGGTCTCCTCGTGGTCGCGCAGCCAGGTCGCGAGGCGGAACAGCCAGGGGCTGCGGTCGTCGTCGTCGAGGGGGATGCCGGCCGCCATCTTCGTGACGTTGGCCTCGGGGTGGAAGTCGTCCGCGTCGGCGAACGGGACGCGCAGCCGCTGCGCGAGGGCCGCACCGGCGGTGGTCTTGCCGCAGCCGGTGACGCCCATGACGACGACACGTGGGGCGCGGGTCCGCGCGCCGTCCGTGCCGATGTCGGAGGAGCTCATCGTCGAAGCCTCCAGGTCTTGGGGACACGCCTCGTCGCGCGTCGAGGGCACCAGCATGCAACCTCTAGGCAGACGATTTCAAGACCTTGGGCAAAATATGTATGACGATTGACCCGTATGGGCTGCCAAACGTCACTGTGTGGGACGATCGAGCCATGCCCCCCGCACCCTCCCGATCCAGCCTGCACGACATCGTGGTGGAGCGCCTCGGTCGCTCCATCGTCTCCGGGGAGCACGCGCCGGGCACGGTCCTGCGGGCCGACCTGCTCGAGGAGAGCTTCGGCACCTCGCGGTCGGTCGTCCGTGAGGCAGCCCGCGTCCTGGAGGCCATGGGCCTGATCGCGACCCGCCGCCGGGTGGGGATCACGGTGCAGCCGCGGTCGGCGTGGCAGGTCTTCGACCCCCGCATCATCCGGTGGCGCCTCGACGGCACCGAGCAGGACCGCGCCGAGCAGCTGCGCTCCCTCAACCAGCTCCGCGCCGGGATCGAGCCCATCGCGGCCGGCCTCGCGGCGCAGCACGCGACCCCCGAGCAGGCGGGGACGCTGGTCGGCTCGGTCATGGAGATGGCCCGCTGGGCCAAGGCCCAGGACCTCGAGGCCTATCTCGAGGCGGACGTCGTCTTCCACACCACCTTGCTGCGGGCCAGCGGCAACGAGATGCTCGCGGCCCTGGACGGCGTGGTCGCCGAGGTCCTCGCCGGGCGCACCCACCACGACCTGATGCCCGTCGACCCCAACCCCGAGGCGATCCGCCTGCACGGCGACGTCGCCCAGTCGATCCAGTCCGGCGACGCGCTCGCGGCGACGCGGGCGATGCAGGAGATCATCGACGAGGCCGCCGCCGCGGTTGCCGCCGTCGTCGGATCCTGACAGCGGGCGCCGGCATACGGCCAGGGGGCACGACCAGGCGCGCGGCCGGCGCGACGCTGGGCACTGAGTCTGCGGCCAGGCCCATCCGTGGATTCCGTGAGGTGGAATGGCCCGAGACGGCCCGGTTGCGCGCGTGTCACCGTGAGGGCCGCCCGAGCTCGTGATCATCGGGGTGAGCGGCCTCTTCTACGGCCTGATGTTCACGCCGGTCCTGATCGTGGCCTTCGGGTTCCTGGTCAACCTCTTCGAGCGCGGCTACACGTCCCTGGCCTACGCCTACTCGCCCGAGCTGTTCGACACCGACGCCCGCTCGCTCGGGACGGGATTCAGCTACGGACTCGGTCGACTGTCGAACGCCGCGGGCCCGTTGGTCATCACCTCGATCTACACCTCGTCCGGCTATCGCTCGGTGTTCTCCTTCATCGCCGCCACCTGGTTCGTCGGAGCGCTGGTCCTCGCCTTCTTCGGGCCGCGAACGCGGGAGCTCGCGACCGCCTGACCGCAGGTCAGCGCACCGCCGAGCGAGCGCGGGACACGACGGTCACGTCCACTCCCCCGCCGAAGGCCTCGACCACGCTGCCGACGATCGGCAGGTCCACGTGACCGGTCACCTCGACCACCGCGGTCTCCCCGTCCGGGCTGCCCGTCCGCCCACCCAACGACCAGGACCGCACCAGGTGGGGTCGCCGCTCCGCCGACAGGTGCTCACCGGCGACCTCGGCG
>NZ_DKGR01000010.1:468-1529 GCF_002453335.1 Arsenicicoccus sp. UBA6765 | reverse complement strand
GTGCTCACCGGCGACCTCGGCGACGCCCGCGCTCGTGACGGGGACCATCGAGGGCAGGCCCTGGGTGTAGACGCGGTCCTCGTCGATGCGGTCGGCCGCGTCCAGCGCAGCCGAGTCCGCGGCGTCCCACAGCTGGGTGCGGGCCAGCTGCACGGCCGTGATGTCCACACCCACCACGATGAGCATGGCGGCGACCAGCATCATCCCGAGGGACAGCAGCGAGATCGACCCGCGGTCCTCCTCGTCGGTGCCCACGCCCGGGCTGGAGGCGTTCTCACGAGCACCGGTCGCCCCGGGCGCGGACCACCTCACGACTCGCCCCGGAAACGCTCGACGGTCGCCAGGTGCTCACCGTGCACCACGACCTCCGACGGCACCACGCCCCGCACGAAGTCAGGCACCAGCGGCAGCGGGACGCGCAGCGTCGTGGTCGCCCGCACCCGGGCGTCCGGCCCGAGGCAGGGATCGTCCAGGCACGCGACCTGGACCTCTCCGGCCGCGAAGCCGTAGTCCTCGAAGATGATGCGCGCCGCCGCCTGCGCCCGTCCCTGCGCGGCGTCCACGTCGCGGGACTCGGCGAACACGCGGCCCGCGTCGCGGGCGGCCCCGGACACGGCATACGCACCGGCCTGGAGCTGGGCCAGGGTCATGACGAGGTAGAAGAGCGGGACGAGCAGGAGCACCGAGACGCCGATCAGCTCCAGGCTCGCCGACCCGCGGTCGCCCTGCTCGCGCACGTCCCGGCCGAGACGACGGCGCAGCCCTGGCAGCCGGCTCGGCCGGTTCTGCTGCTGCGGCCGAGTGAGCCAGGTCATGACGGTTCCTGCCCCTCGCGATAGGCCCGCCCTGACACGGTCAGCTGCCCGGCCGGCCCGAGGGTCCCGATGACCGGCAGCGGCGCCCGGATCGTCACCTCGACAACCTCGGCCCCGCCGGAGGAGGTGACGCGGGACGAGACGTCCTGGGCGTAGCGGTCCGTGGTGAACCCCCGCACGAGCTCCTGCGCCCGTCCGACCGCCGCGCCGGGATCCACGTCCGCGCGGGCGCCGTGGCGGGCGCCC
>NZ_DKGR01000010.1:0-288 GCF_002453335.1 Arsenicicoccus sp. UBA6765 | reverse complement strand
GCGGGCGCCGTGGCGGGCGCCCTCGACCGCGCACTGCACGAGGGTGTTGCGCACGTGCAGCGCGACGGCGACCTGGACCACGCCGAGCACGAGGACCATGAGCAGGACGGTGACCATGGCGTACTCCGCCACGGCCGAGCCGCGCTCGGGGTCGTCTCGCACGGGGTGGTCGCGCTCGGGGTGGTCTCGCTCGGCGACCCGCAGGAGGGCAGGGGTCACCGGTCAGCCGCCGATGGTGGCCATGGCCTTCTCGAACAACCCCGTCAGGGCGGGCTTGGCCACGAGCGC
>NZ_DKGR01000003.1:3388-3827 GCF_002453335.1 Arsenicicoccus sp. UBA6765 | reverse complement strand
GGCCTGCCCGGGCCCCCGGGGGGGGGGCGGGGGCCCCGGGTCCCCCGCGGATGGGGCCCAGGCCCTTCTCGAACACCCCCGACGGGGCGGCCTGGGCCCCGGGGGCGAGGGCCGCGACCAGACCCGCCGTCATCAGCGTGATCATGACCCAGCCGGGCACGTCGCCCCGCTCGCGGACACGGTCGTCGTGCAGCCGCGCACCGAGGACGTGCAGGGTGGCGGTGGTCCGGGTCAGCAGGGCGAGCCCGGCGTCGGTGAGGTGGTGCATGTCGTCCTCCGTGAGGGTGTGGATGGGTCAGACGGTGAGGGTCAGGAGCTGGAGACCGGGGAAGACCGCGAAGAGCACGGTCACCGGCAGGATGAGGAAGACGACGGGCGTCATCATGGCGATCTCGCGCCGGCCGCCCTCCTCCATGACGGCGCGACGGCCCTGCTCGCG
>NZ_DKGR01000003.1:2788-3192 GCF_002453335.1 Arsenicicoccus sp. UBA6765 | reverse complement strand
CGGCGCGACGGCCCTGCTCGCGCACGTCCTGCGCCTGCGAGCGCATGACGTCGGCGAGCGGGGTGCCGCGCTCGACGGCGATGACGATGCCGTCGACGAAGCGGGCGAGGCCCGGGAGCCCGGTGCGGTCGGCCAGGGACTGCAGGGCGGCGGGCAGCGACGACCCCGCGCGGGCGTCGGCGAGGCAGTGGCGCAGCTCCTCGGCGAGGTCCCCGCCGGAGAGCCGGCAGACGCGGTCCAGGGCGCCCGAGGCACCCTCCCCCGCGCTCACGGACAGGGCGAGCAGCTCTGCGACCGTAGGGAACTCCTGCAGGATGCGGTCCTCGCGGCTGCGGACGGCCCGGCTGAGCAGGTGGTCGCGCAGGACCACCCCGGCCGCGGTCGCCACGACGACGAGCACGACG
>NZ_DKGR01000003.1:1687-2547 GCF_002453335.1 Arsenicicoccus sp. UBA6765 | reverse complement strand
CGCCACGACGACGAGCACGACGGCCGGCACCAGCGCTCCCCGGTCGCGGGCGACGGCGACGGTGGCCCCGACCGCGCCCAGGACGGCTCCCCCGGCGCCCCACAGCACCTGCTGGGCGCGGAAGCCCTCGACGTCGGGCACCTGGCCGGAGCGCTGCAGCCGTCGCCGCACCGACTCCTGCCCGCCGAGCGCAAGGTCCAGCCGGGCCCCGGCGCGCACGAGCCAGGGCTGCAGGAGTGCCAGCAACCCACGGTCGTCGAGCTCTCGGCCCACCGCAGGGGGTGGGAGCGCCACGTCCTGCAGGTATGGCGCCACCCGGTCGTCGATCGTGGGTCGGCGCCGTGCGGGGAGGCGGCGCCATACGAGCAGGACACCCGTGGCCCAGGTGAGCCCGAGGGCGGCGCCGGCCCACGACCAGTCGGCCAACCAGCTCATCGCAGCACCCTCCGCTCCTCGGGGAGGCGCCCGATGCGCATCATCAGCTGGTAGGCGATCACCGTGACGACGGCGCCGGAGGCCAGGACGACGGCCCCGAGCGGGGTGCCGAAGGGCTGCAGCGACGCAGGGCGGGTGGCCATCGTGGCCAGGACGACCCAGGGTGCGGCCACGGCGAGCCGGGCCGCGTTGACGGTCCAGCTCTGGCGGGTCTCCATCTCGGCGCGGGTGCGGGCGTCCTCGCGCAGGAACGAAGAGAGAGTCCGCAGCAGGCGCCCCAGGTCGCTGCCGCCGACCTCACGGGCGAGCCGCATCGACTCGACCAGCCGGTCACCGACCGGATCCGCGAGCTGTGCCTTGAGGCGGTCCAGGCAGTCGCCGAACCGTCCGGTCACGCGGTAGTCGTCGGCGAACGCCGCGAACGC
>NZ_DKGR01000003.1:420-1486 GCF_002453335.1 Arsenicicoccus sp. UBA6765 | reverse complement strand
GTCGGCGAACGCCGCGAACGCCGGCCGCAGCGGCTCCGGGCCGCGGACCGCCAGCTGAGCCAGGGCCTCGGGCAGCGCCAGCCCCGCGCGCACGCCCGAAGCGATGTTGTCGACGGCGTCCGGCCACAGGTCGCGCAGGAGCATGCGGTGCCGGCGTGCCCGCCCGCGGACCACCGCCAGCGGGGCGTAGCCGGCGATCACCGCGAAGCACACGGCGACGGGGACCACGCCCGTGGTCGCCCAGGACGCCACGAAGGTGATGAGGCCGAGGAGGGCGCAGCCCGTCACGACCTGGGCAGGTGTCACCGAGCGCAGGTCGGCCTGCACCAGCTCGTCGCCCAGGCGGGCCAGCCGAGGCCCACGCACCTGCTCGACCCGGTCCTCGGACGGCACCCAGCAGGACCACCAGATGCAGAACAGCCCGAGGCCGAGGAGGAGCCCCACCGCGAGGCCGCTCATGATCGCGGTGCTCCGAGGATGGCGGTGACGTCGTGCCCCGCCCGCTCGAACCGGTCCAGGTGGGGCGGGAACCCGTCGCTGCGCACGAGCTCGTCACCGCGCCGGGTGAACAGGTCGGCGACCTCGATGACGTCGTCCTCGACCCGGCCGGGCACGGCGACGATCTCGCGCACCCGCCGCGTCCCGTCACGCTCCAGGGCGACCTGCACGACGACGTCGATGCTGCCGGCGACGGTGGGGACGACGAAGCGGGAGCCGACGTTCTCCCCGGCCAGCAGCGGCAGGGTGCACATCTTGGTGATGGCCTCGCGGGCGGAGTTGGCGTGGATGGTCGCCATGCCGGGCAGGCCGCTGTTGAGGGCGATCAGCAGGTCGAGGCTCTCGGCCTGGCGGACCTCCCCCACGACGATCCGCGAGGGCCGCATGCGCAGGGCCTCCTTGACGAGACGCCGCAGCGGGATCTCGCCGGTGCCCTCCAGCGAGGACTGGCGGCACTGCATGGCCGCCACGTCGCGGAGCGGCAGCTGGAGCTCGAACACCTCCTCGCAGCTGACCACCCGCTCCCGCGGCGGGATCGCCGAGGCCAGGCAGTTGAGCATGGTGGTCT
>NZ_DKGR01000003.1:0-226 GCF_002453335.1 Arsenicicoccus sp. UBA6765 | reverse complement strand
AGGCAGTTGAGCATGGTGGTCTTGCCGGCCTGGGTGCCGCCACTGACCAGGACGTTGAGCCCGGAGGCGACCGCGGCGGCCAGGAAGTCGGCCGCGTGCCGGGTCAGGGTGCCCAGCCGCACGAGGTCGTCCAGGTGGGTCGCCTTGGCCACGAACCGGCGGACGTTGACCTGCCAGTGCTCGCGGGACACGTCGGGGATCACGACGTGCAGGCGCGAGCCGTCCG
>NZ_DKGR01000041.1:57349-189358 GCF_002453335.1 Arsenicicoccus sp. UBA6765 | reverse complement strand
CAGAATTCAGCCGACGTTGACACCACCGCGTCCAGGCCCAGACTTGCGTCGTGGAAGTGCACCGTCACGGCGTCCTTCGTGGCCGTGACGGACGAGGCCTCGTAGTTAGCCTGGGTGGCACTGGCGTTGTCGAAGACCCACGCCGTGATCGCGTCGCCGAAGCGAACGCCGAGTCGTTTTCCGCCGTTGCCGGTCGGGTCGTAGTAATAGATGCCATAGCCGAAGAACTCGACATCGCCGACATCGACTGGCTCTCCGAGCCCCCACGTAATGGTGACGCTGTCGGTTCCCACTTCCGCCAGCACGGACGTGACTGTTCGGGGTGTATGCGTGGTCATGGCTTCCTCTCGATTACCTCACCAGATCGGCAGTTGGAGTGCCGCGATGACCGTTCCTGCGATCGTGGCGAGTCCAACGGCCGCTGCACCGACGAGCTTTGCTCGCGTCCAGAAGCGCGGCTTCGCTTCTTCGGGGGCAGCAGTGATCGTGCTGCCGTCCGCGGCCTGTGCGATGCTCACGCGGTTCCCGCGCCCGTTGATGACGAAGTTCACGGCGTTGGCTGCCTGCGTTGGGGTTGGTAGGTTCTGGCCCTGTGGGGTTGCGGAGCGCAGCTCGGCGATGAGTTCGGCTAAGCGAGTGCGAATCTGGTCGAGCACGCCTGCGAGCGCGATAGTGCTGACGCTCCAGTAGAGCGCAGTGATGTGGCCGTTCATCTCCCGGGTGCCGTTCATATAGGTGACGAGGTCGGGAGCACCCGGTGGCTGGAGCTTGACCATTCTGTCGGTTCGGTGCTGATCCACCATGCTGTGGATCTCGCTCACGCCCATTCGAAGTGGAACTTGCTCGTTGATTTCGTCGCGAGCGAAGTCGGGAATGTCCATCGCGCCGATTGTCTCGTGGCGCACGATCCCGCCTGGAACGGTGCCGTCGATTTGCAGCGGAGCGGACACAGTTCGGTACAGGGGCAGCTCCGCGTCCCGCCCGTAGCCGCGGAGCTCTACCGACGCCCAGTTGCGAAGCTCGGGTGAGCCTGCGCTTCCGCCGAGCAGGATGAGTTTGCGGAGCAGAGTGTCGAGCGGTTTCTCATCGAGAAGGTCACGCTCGATTTGCGCCATGAGATCCGGTGGACGTTTGATCACAGCCAAATTATCTCCTCCACCGCCGACACCTCGGGGCGACCACGACGATGCCGCAGGGGATCAGTCTCGCTCATGCATGTCGCTGAGCATCGGTCGGCGGGCTGTTGGTGCGTCGCGGGGGAGAAGGGCAAGAACCCCCTTATCGAAGTCACGCCCGCTGACGAAGCGAAGAGCGTGTCGGCCGGATCTCTGACCATCTGCGCGCCAACGAAGCTCCTTTTCAGGCTCCCGCGCGCCTTCGGGGAGGGGGACCAATTGGGGACCAAAATCATGCGAACCATGCATCTCGTGACGTGCTCAGCATGATCTGAGGTCCGGAATCACGCGAATTTCGGTCTCGATCGCACCGTCTGGACGCCTGGGGGTCAAGGGGTCGCAGGTTCAAATCCTGTCAGCCCGACCACAAGGTCCCGGGAACGCTAAGTTCCCGGGACCTTTGTCATTGGAACGGTGTCTCTGCGCACGTCGAGGACTGACGACGCACCCAGCCAGGCGGCAGAATCGCGTACACACTGGGATGATGTGGCCTGCTTTCTGCTGAGGTGGGTGATCATGGCAGAGCGGCAGCTCCCGGACTTCTTGGCGTATGGCGACCTGTCCCGCCACGGGCTCAGCCGGCATGGCCTGGAGCAGCTCGTGGCGCAGGCGGAGTTTGAACGCGTTGCGCCAGGCGCCTTCATCAGGACAGGGCTGACGGCTGACACGACCGCCGCTCTGATTGCCGCGACCGCGAAGAAGCCGCAGGCCACCATCTGCCTGCTGTCTGCCCTGTCCATCCACGACCTGACGGACGAGATCCCCACGAGGAGCGACATCGCCCTGTCGCGGGGCAGCCAGCCCCCCAGGATCACGATCTCGCCGGTGCGCTGGCACCGCTTCGACCCGGCCACCTTCGAGGTCGGCCGGACCCAGCAGTCGCTGCCCGGGGGCGGGCGTATCGGGCTGTATTCGCCGGAGCGCACGATTCTCGACGTCTTCCGGTTGCGACACGACTGGGGTGCCGACCTCGCTCACGCAGTCCTCAGACGATGGCTGGCGCGTCAGGGCAGCAGCCCAGCGACGTTGCCGTCGATGGCGGAGAACCTCCCCAAGGCCCGACCGGCCGTCCGGGCAGCGTTGCAGGTCCTGCTGTAGCGCCTCGGTGGTCGGATCTGAGGGGGGGTCGGAGGTGGGGATAGGGCATCCGTCCGATGTGGGGGCCTACCTCAGGAGCCCAGTGGGGAGGTGTCGGAAGGACCGGCGACACCACCCGAGAAGGGCACCGTCATGAGCGTCTACGGACACGAGTACATCGTCAACACCGAGGTGGAGTACCGCCTGGAGCGTGCCGGGGTCGGCCGGGGCAACCCCGGGCTGGGCGGGCGCGGCGCGTGGGCCGGCATCCGGTCAGGGTTCTTGGCCCGGCGCCGGGATCACCAGACCGCTGCCGCGGCCGGCGCCGCAGCAGCTGCTGCCCCCGCCTCGCCACTGGCCTCGGCAGATCTTCGTCACGGACGCCGCCAACGAGGGACCGCGCGCCTGGTCGCCACCCTGGTCGCGGGCCTGAGTCACGGTGGTGGATGCGCAAGCACTCCCGCCACCACGCCAACCCCAACAAGGTCGGGGCGGACGAGGACATCCGGCCCGGCGTCCTGCTCTTCACCCCCGACGACGCCGCCCGGCGCACGGGCCTGAGCGGCTGGCTCACCGCTCGCCAGGGGTGGCTGTTCTTTCCCCTGCTCACCCTCGAGGGCCTCAGCCTGCACGCCGACGCGGTCCGCACCGTCGTCCAGGACGGCGAGCTCAGCCACCGCGGGACCTAGGCCGTGCTCCTGACGATCCGGCTGGCCGTGCTCCCGGGCCTGGTCCCCACCCTGCTCGGGCCGGGCCCGGGTGCAGCCTTCCTCGCCGTGCAGCTCGCCGTCCTCGCCGTCTACATGGGCGCGACCTTCGCCCCCAACCACAGGGGGATGCCGCTGGTCCCGCGGGGCACGAGGATCGACTTCCTCTCCCGCCAGGTCCTGACCTCGCGCAACATCCGCGGCGGCCGACCGTGGACTGGCTCATGGGCGGCCTCAACCTGCAGGTCGAGCTCCACCTGTTCCCGAGCATGCCAAGCGGCAACCTGCGCCGGGCGCCGTTCGTCCGCGCCCACTGCGCCGAGCACGGCGTCCCCTACACCGAGGCCGGGCTGCTCGAGTCCTATGGCATCGTCGTGCGGCACCTCAACCGGGTGGGGCTGGGTGACCGGGACCCGTTCGCCTGCCCGTTCGTGACGGCGCACCGGCAGGGCTGACCGCCGCGGCGAAGGCCGCCAGCGTCCAGTCCCGGACCAGCTCGGCCGCCGCGCGACGCCGGGCGGGCTGGACGATCTCGTGGCCCTCGTCGGGCACGATCTCGCAGCGCGCGGTCCCGCCCGCCGCCTGCACCGCCTCGGCGAGCTGCTGCGACTCGCTCGGCGGGACGTTGGCGTCGTGGGCGCCGTGCACCAGCAGCACGGGCGCGTCGATCCGGTCGGCCAGCCGCAGCGGCGAGATGGTCCGCAGCAGCTCGGCGTCGTGGACGGGGTGGCCGTACTTCGGCAGGGCGGCCCGCGCGATCCACGGCTCGGTGGTGGCGTAGAACGTGCCGAGGTCGCTCATCCCCGCGATGCTCGCCCCGGCTGCGAAGAGCCCGGGTCGTGCCGCCAGGCACGAGAGGGTCAGGTAGCCGCCATACGACCAGCCCACGCACGCCACCCGGTCCGGGTCGGCGAGGCCGCGCGCGACGAGGTCCCCCACGACGTCCTCGACGTCGTCGACGCCCCGCCACCGCAGACCGACGTCGTCGGCGTGGGAGTAGGCCCGCCCGAAGCCTCCCGACCCGCGGACGTTGGGCGCGCAGACCGAGATGCCGGCCCGCAGGAGCACGGGATACAGGTGCGACCAGCCGGGACGTTCCTGGCCCTCGGGCCCGCCGTGCAGGTGTATGACGACCGGCCCGCCCCCGTCGACCGGGCGGTCCCGCGCCGGGTGCCACCAGGACGACACCTCCGTGCCGTCACGCGTCGTTGTGCGAAGCAGCTCCGGCAGGACGGCCTGCGGGTCGCGGGTGGCGCCGTCGACGTCGACCCACGCCTGCGAGACCCAGCTGCGGGTGCGCAGGTCGAGGATCTCGACGCACCGGTCCCGGTCGGGGCTCTCGACCGTCAGGGCCAGGATCGAGCCGTCGGCGCTGAGGCTCGGCTCGGTGGCGACCCACCCGGGCAGGGGGATGGCCTCGTGGACGGTGCCGTCGACCAGCTCGACGAGGGCGAGCTCGCTGCGGCCGCCGTCGACGTTCCACAGGACCGCGGCCCGGGTGCCGTCCTCGCTGACGCAGAACTCCTCGACGTCCGCGTCCGGACGAGCCATCAGGACCCGCTCCGAGACGCCGCGGCCGGTCACCGTGAGCAGCGCCAGCCGCTGCCGGTCGCCCCCGACGTCGGTGCGGACCACGACGCGCAGATAGCCCTCGCGGCTCTCCGACGGGCACGAGGTGTGCGGGGGCAGCCGCTCCGACCAGCCCGATCGTGACGGCAGGCGCCGGGGACGGTGGTCGTCGAGGATCGCGGCGGCGTCCGTGACCGAGCCGGGGTCCGGGCGCAGCAGCGCGGTGTCCTCGCCGCCCCACAGCAGGCGCAGCGACCGGTCGCCGCGCCCGCCCACCCGCACCAACGACGCGCCGCCCCACGAGTCGACGAACCGGCCCTCGGCCCGCCGGTCGACGACCTCGACGCCGAGCGTCTGCGGGTCGACCAGCCGAGACTCGCCGGAGCCGTCCTCCCGCTCGGCGGTGACCTGGATCCGCGTGCCGTCCCAGCCGACGAGCTCCGCCGACCCGTCGCGATCGTCGTCGGCGCGCCACGCCTGCGGGTCGCCGGGGTCGGTCGTGACGACCCACACCTGGGAGCGGTCCCCGCCATACGGCGCGACCTGGCAGGCCAGCCACAGACCGTCGGGAGAGTGCCGCACGCGGGTGACCGGTCCGTCGACCGGCAGCCGGACGGGCCGCCAGGTGCCGGCGCGCGCCCCCTCGAGGAAGCGCTGCACCGCTCGGGGATAGCCGTCGACGTCGACGACGTGCGCCAGGGCACGGCCGTCGGGGGCGACGGACGCCCCGTGGGTGGGGCGGCCGGAGAGCTCCATCACGGTCAGAAGGTCTGGAGCCACAGCTCCAGGGTCACGAGCTGCCACAGCTCGTTGGAGCCGAGGGTCGTGCGGGTCGTGTTGGGATCGGCGAGCAGCCGGTCGAGCACGTCGGCGTCGAAGACGTGGCGGTCGAGCGCCGCCGACGAGCCGAGGGTGTCGCGGACCAGCTCGAGCACCTCGCCCTCGAGGTGGCGGATGCCGGGGACGGGGAAGTAGCCCTTGGTGCGGTCGATGACCTCGACCGGCAGGATCGACCGGGCGGCGTCCTTGAGGACCCCCTTGCCGCCCCCGGCGAGCTTGAGCTCGGGCGGGCAGGAGCCGGCCAACTCGACGAAGTCGTGGTCGAGGAAGGGCACCCGGCCCTCCAGGCCCCAGGCCATCGTCATCGTGTCCACCCGCTTGACCGGGTCGTCGACCAGCATGACCTGCGTGTCCAGGCGCAGGGCGGCGTCGACGGAGGTGTCCGCGCCGGGAGCGGCCTGGTGGGCGGCGGCGAAGGCCCAGCTCGGGTCGTGGTCGAGGCGGTAGTCCGGGTGCAGCAGGGCACCCACGGCGTCGTGGCTGCGGTCGAAGAAGACCCGGCGGTAGGCCTCGGTCGTCCGGTCGCGGGGGACGTCCAGGAGCGGGGGGTACCAGTCGTAGCCACCGAGCACCTCGTCCGCGCCCTGGCCCGACTGCACGACCTTGACGTGCCGCGAGACCTCTTGGGAGAGCAGGTAGAACGCGATGCAGTCGTGGCTGACCATCGGCTCGCTCATCGCCGCGAGGGTGCCGGGGACGGCCGGCAGCAGACGGCTGGTGTCGACGTGGATCTTGTGGTGGTCGGTGCCGTAGCGGGCGGCGATCAGGTCGGAGTAGGAGTACTCGTCGCCGGACTCGCCCCCGGCCGAGTCGAAGCCGATGCTGAAGGTCTGCAGGTCCTGCTGCCCCTGCTCGGCGAGCAGCGCCACGACCAGGCTGGAGTCGAAGCCGCCGGACAGCAGCACGCCCACGGGCACGTCGGCGACCATGCGTCGCTCGACGGCGGTGCGCAGGGAGTCCAGCAGCGCGTCGCCCCAGTCGCGGGCGTCCCAGTCGGCGCGGTCCTCGCGGCGGGTGAACGACGGCTCCCAGTAGACGCGGTCCGTGTAGCGGCCGTCGGGCTGGTAGGTCCGGACGGTGGCCGGCGGGAGCTTCTGGATGCCGGCGAACATCGTGCGGGGCGCGGGCACGACGGAGTGGAAGGACAGGTAGTGGTGCAGCGCGACCCGGTCCAGCGACACGTCCACGTCGCCGGCGTCGACGATCGCGCGCAGCGACGAGGCGAAGCGCAGCCGGTCGCCGCGGCGCGAGAGGTAGAGCGGCTTGATCCCGAGCCGGTCCCGGGCCAGGGTGAGCACGCCGGTGTCGACGTCGGTGATCGCGAAGGCGAACATGCCGGTCAGGTGCCCGACGCAGTCCGGCCCCCAGCGGTGGTAGGCCTTGATGATCACCTCGCTGTCGGCGTGCGAGAAGAAGTGGTAGCCGTGACCCTCGAGCTCGGCGCGCAGCTCCTGGTAGTTGTAGATGCAGCCGTTGAACACCATCGACAGGCCGAGCTCGGCGTCGACCATCGGCTGGGAGCCGCGGGGCGACAGGTCGATGATCGACAGGCGCCGGTGCCCCAGGGCGACCCGCCCCTGGGCCCAGACCCCGCCGTTGTCGGGACCGCGCGCGACCATCGCCTCGGTCATCGTCTCGACCGCCGCGACGTCCGCGGGCCGAGCACCTCGCTCGCCGAACCTGACCTCACCGCAGATGCCGCACATCAGCGCTCCTCCCCGTCCGTCATGATCCACGTGTCCTTGCTGCCGCCACCCGCCGAGGAGTTGACGATCTTGCTGCCCTCCGCCCCGGACCGGCTCAGCGCGGCCGGCATCGTGATCGCCTCCGTCTCGCGGGTGCCGCTGCGCCGTCGCAGGTGCACGAACACCCGCAGGTCCACGTGCCGCGGCCGCAGGGCGTTGCCATCGAAGGTCGGGTGCGTGGACAGGTCGACCAGCTCCTGCCCGATGTAGCGCTCGGGGTTGGCGAGGATCTCGCGCCGCCGCTCGGCGACCTGGGCGGACGTGGCGTCCGGCCCGATGAGCACCCCGAGCCCGCCGTGCCCGTCGATCGGCTTGGTGACGAGCTCGCCCAGGTGGTCCAGGACGTGCTCGCGGGAGTCCGCGTCGGCGCACAGCCAGGAGGGGACCTGGTCCAGGATCGGCTCCTCGCCCAGGTAGTAGCGGACCATGTGCGGCACGAAGGTGTAGACGGCCTTGTCGTCGCCCACCCCGTTGCCGAGGGCGTTGGCCAGCGTCAGGGTGCCCCGGTGCAGCGCCTCGATGACCCCGGCGCGCAGGGGCTGGCCGTCGCGGCCTCCCGCCGACAGCAGCAGGTCCTCGTCCATCCGCAGGTAGGCCACGCGCACCTGGGCCGGTCGTCCGGCACGCTGCCGCATGAGTCGCCCGTCCTCGAACCACACCTGGCTCGGGGTGAGCACGTCGACGCCCATGGCCTCGGCCAGCCCGGTGTGCTCGGGCCACGCGGAGTCGGTGGGGCCCGAGGAGAGGATGGCGATCTCGCCGGGCTCGGCGGCGCCCCCCTGCGCGGCGGCGGACAGCGTGTCGCGCAGCAGCTCGGGGACGGGACGGACGGGCCGTATGCCGCGGGGGAACACCTCGGGCACGAACCGGCGCATCAGGGCGCGCGCCGCGATGGCGTAGCCGACCCCGGAGGGCACGCGCAGGTTGTCCTCGAGCACCCGCCAGCGTCCGGGTCCGTCGCTGACCAGGTCCAGGCCGCTGACGTGGTTGCGGACGCCCGGCCCGCCGAGGCGCCCGCTGGAGCGGTAGCCCGGCGCCCGGTCCAGCAGCTCGCGGGGCATCACGCCGTCGGCGAAGATCGCGCCCTCGCCGTAGCAGTCGCGCAGGAAGGCGTCGAGCGCCCGCGCCCGCTGCTCGCCGCCGGCGCTGATGTGCTCCCAGTCGGACGCGGACACGATCCGGGGGATCAGGTCGACGGGGAAGACCTGGGGCTGCGGCTGGTCGCGCAGGCGGAAGGTCAGGCCGTCGGCGCGCTGCAGGTCGACGATCGCGTAGTCGCGCTGGCGCAGCCCCCGGGTCCCCAGCCGCTGGAAGGCGGCGACCACGTCGGCATACGGCGGGCGCGGTGCACCGGACTCGTCGACGGCCTCGTCGTAGGCCGCGGGGGCCGCCCCCTCGCGGGGCCGGTAGGACTCGAGCAGGTCCTCGGTGCCGTCGACCGGGGCCGCGACGCCACGGGCGGTCTCGGCGATGAGCTGGTCGACGACGTCCGTGAGCCGGCCCCGGCGGCGGCGTGCCCGGCGCTGGCGGGCGGCGGAGCTGCCGCGCAGCAGGGCGGCGGTGGTCAGCCCGTCGACGAGCTCCCAGTCGCCGTTGGCGCGCAGCCACGGCTCCAGCGAGGCGACGAGGTCTCGGATGATCTCGGGGGCCGGGGCGGTGCGGCCCGAGCGCAGGTCGACGAGGTCGCCCTCGAGCCCCGAGCGCGCCGCCCGCCAGGACGCGGCGCGGCCGACGACGGGGGCCAGGTCGAGCGGGGGGACGCCCGCGGCGATCGTCTCGACGGCCCGGTCCACCATGGCCCGGAACAGGCCGGCGACCAGCACGATGGTGTCGGTGGAGGGGCAGCTGTCGCAGATCCGCAGCTCGATCGTGCTGATGCGCGCGGCCGGCCGGACGTCGAAGTAGATCATCCCCGGGTCGCTGATCACGCCCGTGTCGACGAGGTTGGCCACCAGCCGGTCGAACTCGGCGGCGGAGCGGGCCCCGCTCGACAGGCCCGTCGTGGGCCAGCGGCTCCAGACCAGGCTCCGCACGCTGGCGTAGCCCGTGTCGTCCCCGTCCGACCAGTAGGGGGAGGACGCGGACAGCGCCAGCAGCGGGGGCAGGTCGGGGGCCACGTGCTCGGCGACCAGGCAGGCCTCGTCGAGGTCGGCCACGTCGACGTGCACCTGCGAGCCGCAGATCAGCTGCTCGCGCGTGAGGAGCTGGTAGTCCGCCAGCATGCGCCGGTAGCGCGGGGTCTCGGTGACGTCGATCTCGTCGGGCGCCGACAGCGGCAGGGAGCCGGCCCCCACGATCCCGAGCCCCAGCGGCGTCGCCGCCTGCACCAGGCCCTCCCGGCAGCGGAGCAGCTCGTCGCGCAGCTCGTCCAGATCGGTGACGACGGCCGAGTTGACCTCGACGACGCACTGCTGGAGCTCGGCGACGTACTCCGTGCGGTCGGCCAGCGCCTCGAGCAGCTCGGGGGCCTTGGCGGCGAGCCGGCGCGTGGTCAGGTCCACGACATGGAACTCCTCCTCGACCCCGAGCCTGCGGATCGGCCGGGTCCGCGGCTGCGACGTCTGCGTCGCCTGGGGGGAGTGCCGGGTCTGGGCCTGCCCGCTGGATCGTGCGCTGTCCATGGCGTGAGGCTTCCACGCGCATGTTGCGGGCGCGTTGCGAAATCGTGTCGGCCTGCGTCCCTCGTGCGCCGTGCCCGCTCAGGCCGGCCGGTCGAGGGCACCGAGCTTGGCCGGGTTGCCGTGGAGCTGGACGGTGCGGACGAGTCCGTCGCGCACCTCCAGGACCAGGCAGCGCAGCGACCCGTCGGCGGCGCTGAAGACCAGGGCCGGGCCACACGGCGGGCGCGAGGGTGTGTCGGCAGGGGCTGGCATGATGCAGGGACCGACGCGACGGTGCGTCGGGTTCGGGGAGGACGTCATGCGGTCGCTCGGGGTGCTGGTGGGGCTTGCGCTGCGCCGTGTCCGCCATCGCCCTGCCGCCGTGCTCGCCGTCGCGCTGTGCACCTTCGTCGCGTGCCTGGCCGCCGCGACGGCGCAGGTCCACGCGGACTCCGCGGACCGGGCCGCGCGCACCTCGGCCCTGCGGCAGGCGCCGCTGGACGACCGCTCGGTCGTCGTGAGCGGCACCGTGTCCCGAGGGCTGGCCGAGACCGACGCCGTGGTGCGGTCCGCCGCCTCACGCATCCCGGGCGCCCAGGTGTCCCGGTGGGTCACCTCGTCCGGCTACGCCGTGGCGGGCGCCGCCGCCAACCTGCGGGTGGAGCTGGGGCACGCCCCGGGCGCCGTCGCGAGCAGCACGCTGGTGAGCGGGGCCTGGCCCACCTCGGACGGCGACGTCGCGGTCCCGCAGGTTGCGGCCGAGCGTCTGGGGTGGCGCGTGGGGCAGACCCTCGCCCTCAGCCGGCTGGTGGCCACGCAGGCGGACCCACCCCGCCTGCGGATCAGCGGCACCTACCGGACTCGAGCCACCGACACCCCAGGGTGGGCCGACGACGCGCGCCGTGGGGCGGGGATCAGCGAGGGCGACTTCCGCACCGTGGGGCCGCTGCTGGTCTCGGGCGACACGGTGCCCGCGCTCGGCGCAGGAGCGACGGCCACCTGGCGGATCGTGCCTCCTGCGGACGCGTCGGGGCTGGAGCCGCCCGTGCGTCACGCCGTGGCCGCGCTCGAGCAGGCGCCCCTGCTCGACGGTTTCGCGGTGCGGACCGGACTGCCGGCGACCCTCGAGCGGGCCGTCGCCGACGGTGTCCGCACGCGTGCCGCCATCGCCGGACCGACGGCCCTGCTCGTGCTCGTCGCCCTGGTGGGGCTGGGGCTGACGGGCCTGCTGCTCGGGGCGGTCAACGAGCGGGGCGACCGGCTCCTGCGCACTCGTGGCGCGTCGCCCGGGCAGGTCGGGGTGCTGGCCGGGCTGGCGGCCGCCGCCGTGCTGCCCGCCGGTGTCCTGGCCGCGCTGCTGGCCCCTGTGCTGGCGCGCGTCCTGCCGGGGGCCGACCGGGTCGAGCCCACCGTCATGACCTGGGTCGTCGCCCTCGGGGCCACGATCGCGGCGATGCTGGTCGTCACCCTGACGGCGCTGGCCGGCTCGGTCGGGGGTCACGGTCGCACCTCACGCATGATCGACGCCGTCCTGCTGCTGCTGGCGGCCCTGGCCTGGTGGCGCCTGCGGGGAGCCGGGGACGAGCAGCGCGCCGATGCGCTGTCCGTGGTCGCGCCCGCGCTGGTGGTCCTCGGGCTCGCGCTCGTGGCGATGCGCCTCGCCCCCGTGCTCGGCCGACTCGTCGCGCGCGCGGCCGGGCGATCTCGTGGCCTGGCTGCCGCCTGGGCCGCGTGGGGCACCCGTCATCCCTCGCCCGAGAGCCTCGGCACCCGCCTTCTCGCCGTGGTGACGGCCGCGGTGGCAGCCCTCACCGTCACCCAGCTGGCCAGCAACGACCAGCTGATCCAGGACCGGGCGGTGCGAGAGGTCCCGGCGCCCGTCGTGGTCACGTTGGCGCCCGACGCGGGCCACGCGGCCGAGGTCGCCCGCGGCCTGGGCGGGACGACGACCTCGGTGTGGTCCGAGCAGGTCACGGGAGTCGGCGGTGCCGAGGCGACGCTGCTCGGCGTCGACCTGAGCGACGCCGTGATCGCCGACCCCACCTTGGTGCCCGACCCCGCCGGCGCGCGCGCCCAGCACGACACCTGGCAGTCGACCCTCCACGGCCTGCGAGCCGCCCCTGCCCCGCCCCCCGTTCCTGCGATCCCGTCGACATCCTCGGCCACGACCACGTCTGCACCATCGGCCACCACGTCGGCGGCACCGTCGGTCCAGCCCACCGCGCCCTTGTCCGCGGGCGCGCCCTCTCCCGCGGGCGCGCCCTCTCCCGCGGGCGCGCTCACCCTCGAGGCCACGGTCGTCGGCACCCTGGAGTCGCTCGAGGACAGGTCCGGCCTGCCCGAGCTGCAGCTGTTGCTCGACGACGGCGAGGGCTACCGCCACGCCCTCGCGCTCACTGCCGGGACGCCGAGCACCCAGGTCAGCTATCGCGGCACCCTCGGCACCGGTGTGGGGCGCGCTGTCCCCGAGCCGCTCGAGCTCGTCTCCGCCACCATGCTCTATCCCCCTGCCGACATGACCCTCCGTTCCCTCACCGTCCGCCGGCCGGACGGGTCGCGCACCTCCCTGCTGCCCGCTCCGGTCCCGCTGACCACCACGACCGAGGGCAGCCGAGGCCTGAGCGCCGAGGCGGTGGTGGCGAAGCCGCGCGTCGACCCGGTCCCCGCCGTCCTCTCGCGCGGACTCGCAGAGGCCCTCGAGGCCCGGCCGGGGCAGACCGTCGAGCTGCCGGTCGCCGGTCGCACGGTCCGGTTGCGCGTGACTCGGGTGGTCGACCGGGTCCCTGGCCAAGGCGATGCGCAGCGCGCTGCTCTGGTGGACCTGCGGACGCTGCAGACCACGGGTGCCAGGGGGAGCTCCGGGGCCGACCTCCTGCTCCCACCCCTCGAGCCCGGGCAGGTGTGGGGGACGCGCGTCCCCGACCCGGCATCCGCGCCGCAGGCCGGGCAGGGCGGGGTCCTCACCGTCGCCACGCAGGCCGAGACGCTCGCCCGACTCCGCTCCGACGTAGCCCCCGCTGCCCTGCGGGGTGTGCTCGCCCTGCTGCTGACGGCCAGCGCAGCGCTCGCGGTCGTCGCGGGTCTCGCGGGGACGGCGGCGGCGGCCCGGGCCCGCCAGCGCGACCGGGCGGTCCTCCACGCGCTCGGGGTGCCTGCCGCGCTGCTGCGCCGATCCGTGTGGGGGAGCGAGCTCGCCCAGGTGCTCGTCGCGGTCCTGACGGGCACCGCGGTCGGGCTGCTCGCCGCCGTCGTCGTCATCCCCGCCTGGTCCGTCGAGGGGGCCGGCACCACTCCCGTCGTGCCCTGGGGCCAGGTCGTCGCAGCGGCCGGTGCGCTGGCGGCCGCGCTGTGGCTGACCGGGCTGCTCGCGCTGCGGCCGCCGGCGCGCAGCTGGTCGAGCCTGCTGCGCGAGGGGGACACGGCATGAGGCGGCCAAGCCTGCGGGGCAGAGGGGGAGACGTGATGACCTGGTCTCGCCTGGTGCTTGCGTCAGCCCGCACGACGCGCGGGCTGACGCTCCTCACGGCCCTGGTCGTCGCCGTCACGACGGCCCTGGTGACCATGCTGCCGGCGTTGACCGACCGCGCCTCGCGCGACTGGCTCGGCGAGAGCCTGCGCCGGGCTCCGGTGATGGGCCGCTCGGTCCTGGTCACCCTGCCCACCGGCATCGGCGCAGGGTTCCCGGGCGGTGATCCAGCCGCGCCGTTCGCCCGTGTCGCGACGTCCGTGCAACGGCTGTGGGGCCCGGAGACCTCCCAGCTCTACGGCCCCGTCCGGCCGATGGCCGCGACCAACGACGCGCAACCGCTCGCACCCACCCCCCAGGGCGTCGTTCGCAGCTCGCAGCTGGTGCTGACGCCGGCCTTCGAGTCCCGGGTGCGCTGGACCGCCGGACGGGCACCGCGCCCCTCGGCCGAGCGCCACGTGCTGCCGGCGGTGCCGGCCACCGAGGACCTCAGCGTGCAGACGGCCGGACCGGGGCTGCCGGACCCGGCGACGCTGCCCCCGGAGACCATCCCCACCCTCGAGGTGGCACTCTCCAAGGTCGCCGCCGACTCGTGGGGCACCAAGGTCGGCGAGCGGTGGACCATGCCGGCCGCCTCGGGGACGGCGACCCGGCTGCACCTGCTGGTCTCCGGCATCTACGAGCCCACCGACCCCCGCGACGACCTCTGGCAGTGGATGCCTCAGCTCGCCGGGATCAGCCTGATCGAGGAGGGCGGCGCCAACGGTGGCGTCCAACCTGCGGTCGGGCTCGTCCTCTCGCCGGACGTGCACCAGCAGGTCGTCGCCATCCCCGCGCTCAGCAACACCGTGAACTACTCCTGGACCTGGCGCGTCGACGACCGACGCGTCCGACCGGCCGACCTCCCGGCACTCACGAGCGGGCTCGCCCGGGTGGCCTCGGCGCCGAGCGAGGTCACGGACGGGGCGGTGTCGGTCCGCTCGACCCTCTCCGGCACGTTGTCGTCGTGGCGGGACGGGGTGCGCGCCACGCGGCTCGTCGACGGCACCGTCACAACCGGTCTGCTGGTGCTGGCGGCGGCGCTCGCCGTGCTCCTCGCCCGCCTGCGCACCGAGCGACGGCGGCGGGACGACGACCTGCTCCGATCACGTGGGGCCTCTATGAGCCGGCTCGGCCTCCTGGCGGCCCTGGACGTGAGCATGCCGGTCGTCCTCGGCGCGGCGCTGGGATGGGGCGTCGCCGCGCTCACCACCCAGTCCGTCCTGCCTCCCTGGTGGGCCCTGGGGCTGGCCGCAGCAGCCGTCCTCGCGCACGTCGGTGCCACGGTCCTCGGGGCGCGGGATCGTGGCCGCGGGCAGCGGGGCGGGCGGCTCGCGCGGGTCGGGGCCGCCTCCAGGCTGGCGCCAGTGCTGGCACTCGTGGCGCTGGCCGTGCTGGCCGTGATCACCGTGCGCCAACGGCCGGCCGAGCCGACCACACCTCGCGACGACCTCATCACCGCTGGCCGCGCTGCGCAGCTGAGCACGGGCGACATCACCCCCGACCCCCTCGTCCAAGCCGTGCCCGCGCTCGTGGCGGTGGTGGTGGGCCTGCTGCTCCTGGCCCTGGTGCGCGCCGCGTCCAGCGTCGCCGCCCGCATCGTCGACCGTCGCCCGGGCGGACGCAGCTGGCTGGGGCTGACGCAGGCGGCCCGCGCGGGTGGCGCCTCGCGACTTCCCCTCGTGGCCCTCACGGTGGCGGCGGCACTCGCCGTCCTGACCTCCACGCTCGGCCACACCCTGGTCCAGGCCCGCGAGCTGCAGACCTGGCGCGAGGTGGGAGCCGACGCGCAGGTGACCGGGTCGCGCCTCGACGCATCCGTCGTCGACGCCGTCCGGCGCAAGCCGGGGGTGCAGGCCGTGGCCGCCCTGGGGGAGACCAGCGGACAGCTGCTCTCGGACAGCACCGGCGCAGACGCACGGGCGCAGGTGGCGGTCCGCGTCGGCTCCGTCCAGGAGGTCGCCTCCGTGCGAGCCGGTACGCCGATCGCCGTGCACGAGGCGTCGACGTCCACGGCGACCCCCACGTCGACGTTTACTGCGACCTCCACGGCGACCTCCACCTCGACCTCCCCGCAGGGCGACGGGGTCACCCTCGTGGTGGGGCGTGACCGGCCGGTCCTGCACCAGCCCGGGCTGCGGATCGAGATCAACCGGCGCTCGGCCCCCGTCCGCACGGTGGTGGTCGACGAGAGCCTGCAGGACACCACGACGCAGCTGATCGCCCTGGCGCCGCGCGACCAGGTCGAACGCCTGACGGGATCACCGGTCCCCACGACCACCCTTCTCGTGCGCGCCACCCCCGTCGCGTCCGCCTCGCTCGTGGCCGAGGCACGGACGCTGAGCCCGCTGGTCGAGCAGGCCGTCGACCGCACGACGGTGGCCGCCCGCGCCGCCGACCAGCCGCTCTCGCGCCACGTGCTGCTCGTCGTCCTGCTCACGTCGCTCGCGGCGGCACTCCTGGCCGCGCTCGCGGCCTATGCCCTCACCGCCGCGACGGCAGCGGCGCGTCGACAGCTCCTCGCGCGGGCCCGGGTGCTCGGCATGCCCGCGCGCGACCGGCATACGGTCGTGCTCGTCCAGGGGCTGCCGCCCGCCCTGGCCGCCGTGGTCACGGGCCTGGCCACCGGGCTCGGCCTGCCTTGGCTGCTCCCTCGGCTGGTCGACCTGGCACCCTTCGCGGGCGGGGAGGCCTATCCGAGGCTCGTCCCGTCCTGGCCAACGGTCGCCGCCATCGCGATCGGCCTGTCCGTGCTGGTCAGCGCCGTCGTGGCGCTCGACCTGCGATCCGCCACCAGACTCAGCCTCACGCGCCACCTCAGGGCAGGAGACCAGTGATGACGACGACCCAGACCGAGGCGGAGCGGGGCAGACCGCTCGTCGAGTGCGACAACGTCGTGCGCATCTTCACGTCCGAAGGTGTCGAGGTGGTGGCGCTGCAGGGGCTCGACCTGTCCGTCGCCGCCGGTGAGCTTGTCGCCGTCGTCGGTGCGTCCGGCAGCGGCAAGTCGACCCTGCTGCGCGTGCTCTCGGGGCTGGACCGGCCCACCGCCGGGGCCGCGAGGGTCGCGGGGCACGACCTCGTCGCCATGCGGCGTCGCGAGCGGCTGCGCTTCCGCCGCGAGACGGTCGGGTTCCTCTACCAGCAGGCGAGCGACAACCTGCTGCCCTATCTCACGGCCGCCGAGAACGTAGCCGTCCCGATGCGCCTGGCGGGTCGTCCTCGGGAGGAGGTCGGGGGCCGGGTGAGTGACCTGCTGGGCCTGCTCGGGCTCGCGGAGTGCGCCGACCGCCGGCTCGCCGAGCTGTCCGGCGGGCAGCAGCAGCGGGTCGGGCTGGCCGTGGCCCTGGCCAACCACCCGCAGGTCCTGCTCGCCGACGAGCCCACCGGCGAGCTCGACACCCGCACGGCCGACGACGTCTTCGCCGCCATCCGCACAGCCAACGCCGAGCTCGGCGTCACGGTCGTCGTGGTCACCCACGACCAGGCGGTGTCGGGGCAGGTCCAGCGCACCGTCGGCATCCGCGACGGACGCACCAGCTCGGAGGTGCTGCGGCGCACCGAGGTCGACGCCGAGGGGCGCTCGGCCCTGGTCAGCGAGGAGTATGCCGTGCTCGACCGGGCTGGACGCCTGCAGCTGCCCCGGGAGTTCACCCACGCGCTCGAGCTGCGGGACCGCGTGCGGCTGGACCTCGAGAGCGACCACATCGGCGTCTGGCCGGGTCACGACGGGGCCACGCCCCGGACACGACGTGAGCGAGCCGCTCTCACCGAGGACACAGAGCACACCGAGGACACCGGGCACACCGGGCACACCGGAGACAACGGGTACACCGCAGACACCGAGGGCGAGCCAGGGAGGCACCGGCGCCATGACTGAGACGACCGACCTGATGATCGAGCTGCGCGCAGTGGCCAAGAGCTTCGGCACGGGGGCGGGCGCGGTGCACGCCCTGCAGGGGATCGACCTGGCCGTGCCGCGCGGCGAGCTGCTGGCCGTCCGCGGGCGGTCCGGCTCGGGCAAGACCACGATGCTCCACGTCGCCGGCGGCCTGGACGACGCCGACGAGGGCGAGGTCCGCGTCGACGGCGTCGACGTGCGCGCCCTGGACGAGGCGGGCCGGCTCAGGCTGCGCCGCGAGCACGTGGCCTACGTGTTCCAGTCGTTCGGGCTCGTGCTCGAGCTCACCGCCGCCGAGAACGTCTCCGTGCCGCTGCGGCTGACCCGGACCGACCCGGGGGAGCGGGACCGTCGCGTGGCCGAGGTGCTCGAGCGGGTCGGCCTCGGACCGCACGCGCGACAGACGCCGCGCCAGCTCTCGGGCGGGCAGCAGCAGCGCGTGTCCCTCGCCCGGGCCCTCGTCGGTGAGCCGGCCGTGCTCCTCGCCGACGAGCCCACGGGGCAGCTCGATTCCGAGACGGCGCGCGAGGTGATGACGCTCATCGTGCAGCTGGTGCGGGAACGGGGCATGACCGCGGTGGTCACCACCCACGACCCGATGATCGTGGCCTATGCCGACCGGGTGCTTGAGCTCGTCGACGGGCGGCTGCACGCGACCGAGCCGCTGCCCGCCTGACGCGTCAGCGGGTGAGCGGGCGAATAGGTGAGCAGGTGAGCCGGGCAGCCGGTGGGCGGGTCAGGCGCCGTACTCCTCGTCGGTGACGTGGTCCAGCCAGGTCACGACCTCGCCCTGGTCGTCCGCCTCCTGGATCGCGACGTGCGCCATGAAGCGGTCCGGCGTCGCGCCGTGCCAGTGCTCCTCGCCCGGCTCGATGTAGACGACGTCCCCCGGGCGGATCTCGCGCACCTCGCCGCCACGGCTCGCGACATACCCGATGCCGTCGGTGACGTAGAGCGTCTGGCCCTTGGGGTGGGTGTGCCACGCGGTGCGGGCGCCCGGCGTGAACCGCACGTGCGCGCAGCCCACCGCGGACTGCTCGTCCGGGTTGCGGATCCCGTCGATGTAGACCGCGCCGCTGAACCAGTCCTGCGGCCCGGGGGCGGACTGCCCGCCGCTCCGCGTGAACCTCATGCGATCTCTCCTCGTCCTGCTGGTGATGGCGCAGCTGCTGGAGCTGTCGATGGTGGTGGCGTCCACGACGGTGGGGTGCCTCCGTCCCATCCTCGCCCCGCCACCGCCCACAGTGCCACGTCGCAGACGGCCATCCCGGCCGCGCACCAGAACGGTGCCTTGCCACGACCGCCGAGGACGCCCGCCGCGAGCGCAGCACCGAGCCCCACCGCGACGCGTGCGGATCGAGCGGGTGGGCGCGCCCCGGCCAGCACGGCGAGCTGGGCGCCGGCCAGCCCAGCCACGGCCTGGGCCCGCAGCGACGCCGGGGACCACCGGTGCGGGTAGCCGCGCACCCCGGTGGCGGCGTCGTCGTCGAGGTCGGGCAGGACGTTCAGCAGGTGGGCGGAGCAGCCGAGAAGCGCGCCGGCGACCGTCTGCCACAACGGCGCCGGGCCCTGGCGCGGACCACCTCTGGTCAGATGCGGCACGTGCGGAAGCCCCCCGAAGGCCACGGCATACGGCAGGATCGAGGCGGTCGAGCGCTTGAGACCAGCGTTGTATGCCCAGCCCGACCCGACGACGAGGACCACATGGACGACTCCGGCAGCACCACCGCACCTGCTCGACAGGAGCAGACAGGCACCAGCGGCCACCCCGAGGGCCCGGCGGACCACCCTCGCCGCCCCCGGATCGGCGGCGAGCGGCTTGTCGACGCGTCCCGCGACCCGGTCGCGCCCGGCGTCGAGCAGGTCATTGCTCCAACCGATGGTCAGCTGCCCGGACAGGACGGTCGCGCCCACGAGCAGGACCCGTCGGCGGGGCAGACCGCAGCCGACCGCGAGGGCCGTGGTGAGGCCGGTGACGACCGCGGTCGGGCCCGGATGGCAGGTGGTCGCCAGCAAGGACAGCAGGGGAGCGGGCATGAGCCCACGCTAGGCCCGGGCGGCCTCGGGCGGAGGCCTGCGCTCCCCAGCGCCGTGGTGGCCGTCCGCGGGGCGCTGCCGCCGCACCGCTACTCTCAGCACGAGATCACCGACGCGGTGGCGGAGTTCACCGGTGCCGCGTCCGGTGCCCGGCGTCGGATGCTCGACCAGGTGCACGCCAACGCGGGGGTGCGGACACGGCACCTGGCCCTGCCGCTCGAGCGCTACGTGGGACTGGCGGACTTCGGCGAGGCCAACGACGCCTTCATCGAGGCGGCGGTCGAGCTCGGGTGCCAGGCCGTCGAGGCGGCCCTCGCCGAGGCGGGGCTCGCACCGCGCGACGTGGACCTGCTCGTCAGCGCCACCGTCACGGGTCTCGCCGTGCCGTCGATCGACGCGCGGATCGCCGCGCGCCTGCGCATGCGGTCCGACGTGCGGCGCGTGCCGCTCGTCGGCCTGGGGTGCGTCGCGGGAGCGGCCGGGATCGCCCGCGTGCACGACCATCTCGTCGGTCATCCCGCGCACGTGGCCGTGCTGGTCGCGACGGAGATGTGCAGCCTCACCGTGCAGCGGGACGACACCACGCCCGCCAACATGGTGGCCAGCGGCCTCTTCGGGGACGGAGCAGCGGCCGTGGTGATGCTCGGCGCCGACCGGGCCGCCGAGCGGGCGACCGACCAGGGAGCACCAGACCGGTCGTCCGGCTCGACGCCCACCCGGCCCGAGGTGCTGGACACCCGTTCGCGGTTCTACGACGACACCGAGCGCGCCATGGGCTGGGACGTCGGCGCCACGGGGCTGCGGATCGTCCTCGGCGTCGAGGTGCCCGAGCTGGTGCGCTCGCACGTCCGCGAGGACGTCGACGGGTTCCTGGCGCTGCACGACCTCACGCGTGACGACATCGAGTGGTGGGTCGCGCACCCCGGCGGCCCCAAGGTCCTCGAGGCCATGCAAGAGGCGCTCGAGGTGCCCCGCGACGCCCTCGGCGTCACCTGGGACTCCCTCGCCGCGATCGGCAACCTGTCCTCGGCGTCGGTGCTGCACGTCCTCGCCGACACGCTCCGGACCCGCCCACCACGGCCCGGGTCGCTGGGGATGCTGCTCGCCATGGGCCCCGGCTTCTGCCTCGAGATGGTCCTGCTGCGGGCGCCCGAGGACGCCCGATGAGGAGCCAGACGGCGTATGCCGGACTGGTCGCCGTCGTCGCGGCCGAGCGCCTCGCGGAGCTGGTGGTGTCGCGCCGCAACGCTGCCTGGTCCCTCGCCCAGAGCGGGCACGAGGTGGGGCGCGAGCACTACCCGGCCATGGTGGCCCTGCACACCGGGCTGCTCGGGGCGTGCCTCGCCGAGATGCACTGGGGCGGGCGGCGGTTCGGGCGCGGCGGGTGGGTCGCCCTCGCCGGCGTCGGCGCCGCCCAGGCCTTGCGCTGGTGGTGCATCCGCACCCTCGGTCCGCAGTGGAACACGCGCGTGATCGTGGTGCCCGGCGCCTCCCGGGTCACGGGCGGCCCCTACCGCTACCTGGACCACCCCAACTACGTCGCCGTCGTCGTCGAGGGCGTCGCCCTGCCGATGGTGCACGGGTCCCGTTGGACTGCAGCGGGATTCACGATCGCCAACGCCGCCCTGCTGGCTCGCCGCATCCGGGTCGAGGAGCAGGCGCTGCGCGCGCTGGACGAGACGGCCTGACGGTGGCGAGGGACCCCCGAGCACCAGGCACCGGGGCCGACGCTCACGCCAGGGCGGACGTGGATCTGGTCGTCGTCGGCGGCGGGCCGGTCGGGCTCGTCGCGGCGCTGCACGCGGCGCGGCTCGGGATGAGCGCCGTCGTCGTCGAGCCCCGCCCGTCGCCGGTGGACAAGGCCTGCGGCGAGGGCATCATGCCGGCCGGCGTGGCCGAGCTCGCGGCTCTCGGGGTCCACCCGGACGGTCACCCGATCCGGGGCATCCGGTATGTCGACGGCAGGTCCCTCGACGGGCGCGGCCCATCTGCCGACGCACCGGTCGGGCCGCGGCCTGGGCTCGGCGTGCGCCGCACGACCTTGCACGCCGCCCTGACCCGGGCCACGGAGGCGGCGGGGGACGGCATACGGCAGGTGCAGGATCGAGTCGTGGACCTGGCCCAGGACGACGGCGGGGTCACGGTGGGGCTGGCCGGGGGAGGCGAGGTGCGCGCCGGGCACGTGGTGGCGGCCGACGGGCTGCTCTCGCCGACGCGACGGCTGCTCGGGCTCGACCGTCCGTCGCGGGCGCCGCGGAGGCGTGGGCTGCGACGGCACTACCGGGTCGCGCCGTGGACGGACCACGTGGAGGTCCACTGGGGGCGGTCCTGCGAGGCCTATGTCACGCCGGTCGCCGAGGACGTCGTGGGGGTCGCGGTGCTGACCGGTCGCGTCGGGGGATTCCTGGAGCACCTCGCCGAGATCCCTAGGTTGGCAGACAGGTTCGCGGGCGCCGAGCCTCTGGACGAGGTGCGCGGTGCGGGACCGTTGCGGCAGCGCGCGGCGCGTCAGGTTGCCGGTCGGGTGCTGCTGGCCGGCGACGCCGCGGGCTACGTCGACGCGCTGACGGGGGAGGGGCTGACGCTCGGGTGGCGACAGGCGAGGGCCGCCGTGGAGGCCGTCGCGGCCGGTGACCCCAGCCGCTACGAGGCGCACTGGCACACCATCGGGCTGCCCGCCCGGGCGCTCACGGGCGGGCTCGTCGTGGCCACGCGATCGGCGTTCGTGCGACGACACCTGGTCACGGCTGCGGCCCACGTGCCGTGGGTCTACCGATCGGCCGTCCGGGTCGTCGCGTCCTAGGCGAGCGGTCGCGACCGGCATGCCCGAGAGTGCCCCGACGGCGGCTCCGCCGGATCTGCCTGAGGTCGACACATCGGCCTGGCGTGCGAACCTGGGCGGATGTGCCTGCCTCAGGTCGACACATCGGCCTGGCGTGCGAACCCGGGTGGATGTGCCTACCTGAGGTCGTCACATCGACCTGGCGTGCCAACCCGGGCGGACGTGACTACCTGAGGTAGGGCTGCTCGGGGATGAAGGAGGGGTCGTGCGTGCCGACCTTGCGCGCCGCCGCGAGGTGCCCGCCGAGGAAGCCGCCCGCCCCCACGGCGCCGAGCGCGACGAGCCCGAGGGCCGCGCCGAGCCGGTGCTGACCGTTGCGCCTCGCCACCCACGACGCGACCTGCAGCCCGGCACCGGCGCCGTTGGCGATGGCGTGGACCACCCCGACGCGGCGGGAGCGGGTGTCGGTCTCGGCATACTCCGACCAGCCCGACAGCGCGGCCGGCACGGCCGCCAGCACGCCGACGCCGGTCAGCAGGCGGGCCCCGTCGCGCGAGGCGTCGTCGCCGGCCAGGTCGAGCAGGGTCGCGCTCATCCACGTGCCCATGGGTACCTCGACGAGCAGGGGGTGCAGCGCGTGGCCGAGCCAGGCGCCCTGCAGCACCTGGCGCCGCAGGTCGTCGGCGACGATCGCCCCGGAGACGCGATCGCCCACCGCCACGACGGGGTCGAGCGCGGTGGAGCTCTCGATCGCGTGGAGGGGTGCGGCGAGCGGGGTGCGGGGGCGCGTCGTCGGCTGGTCGGTCCGGCTGGTGTCGTGGGTCATGAGGACTCCTGGTGGTCGAGGGCGGTATGGCGGGACGGGTGGGCGCAGCGGTCAGGCGCGCACGTGGCGGGACCGCAGCTCGGGCAGGACCTCCTTGCCGTACGCCTCGATCATCTCGGCGTAGCGCGGCCCCATGTTGGCGACGTAGACGTCGTCGAACCCGGCATCGACGAACGGCGTGAACGCGTCGACGTGCTCCTGGACGGAGTCGCCGAAGGTCGCCGAGCCGGCGATCTTGTCGCGGGTGACGAGCTCGGCCGCCTGCTCGAAGTGCTGGGGGCTCGGCAGCACCTGGCTCAGCTCGCCGGGCACCCCCGCGTTGGGCCACAGGCGGTAGGCGTCGTCGATGGCCTGCTCCTTGTCCGCGCCCCAGCCGACCTTGAACCCGGCCTGGGTCGGTGCGTGGGCGCCCTTGGCCTGGCGGAAGGTCGAGACCCCCTCGGCGTCGGGCATGACCGAGATGAAGCCGTCGCCGACGCGGCAGGCCAGGTCCAGCGCCTTGGGCCCGAACGCCGAGACGTAGATCTGCGGCAGCTCCTCAGGCAGGGAGTAGATCCGGGCCGTGTCGACCGTGTAGTGGACGCCCTCGTGGGACACGACCTCGCCGGTCCACAGGCGCCGGATCAGGCCGATCGCCTCCTCGAGCATCTCCAGGCGCAGGTCGGCGTGCGGCCAGACGTCGCCGAGGATGTGCTCGTTGAGCGCCTCGCCGGAGCCGACGCCAAGAGTGAAGCGGCCGGGGCCGAGGAGCGCGGCGCTGGTGGCGGCGGCCTGCGCGATGATCGCCGGGTGGATGCGCACGGTCGGGCAGGTCACGGCCGTCGTCACCGGGAGGTCGCAGACCTGGCTGATCGCGCCGATCGCGGACCACACGAAGGCGGACTCGCCCTGCTCGTTGGTCCAGGGGTGGAAGTGGTCGCTGATCCACAGGGCGTCGAAGCCTGCCTCCCCGGCGAGGCGGGCCTGCTCGACGATCTCGGTGGGGGAGTACTCCTCGCAGGACAGGAAGTAGCCGATGCGCTTCACGGTCGCGTCTCCTTGGTCGTGGGCTGACGCTCTCATCCCACCAGGGCGGCCGGGCCGGGGGGAGGTTGTCAGCCGGGAGACTCGACGGTCGCTCGACGCCCGCGGTCAGCGGGCGAGCACCGTGCCGGCCCCGCGGTCGGCGGCCCGGTCCGCGACGTATGCCGCGAAGACGACGTCGGTCGCCGCGATGCCGAGGTTCTGGCAGACGAGCCGTCCGGCAGGCCGAGGCTGACGGATCGCGTCGCCCGTCCACCCGGTGGCCGGCGGATAGTCGGCGGCGAGCTTGGCCGGGGCGACGGCGGCCAGCTGCTCGACGTCGTCCGAGACCAGGGTCGCCTCGCGGGCGAGCCGGCTGCCGACGCTGCTCGAGTAGTCCAGCGGCAGCAGCAGCGCGTCCTCGCGCACCCACCCCGGGTCCAGCTCCTGGCCGCGCAGGCCGATGCTCAACCCCGTGATGACGGTGCCGGCGCCCTCGACCGCGGCCCTCGGGTCGTCGGTGACCTCCAGCCTCAAGGTGGGCACGGCCTCGGCCGCCCACGCCGACAGGTCCTCGCGCGCCTCGGGGCGGCGGGCGTAGACCCGGGTCTCGGCATACCCCAGGGCCTCCAGCACCAGCAGGTGCGACCGCGCCTGGACCCCCGCGCCGAGGAACGCGACGGGCGACGACCGGTCACCGAGCGCGTCGAGGCAGGCGCCGCTGACGGCGGCGGTCCGCTGAGCGGTGAGGGCGGCTGCGCCCATCAGGGCCCGCGTCTCGCCGGTGCGGGCGTCGCTGAGGATCATCACGCCCTGGGCGGTGGGCAGGCCGCGGGCGGGGTTGTCGGGGACCAGGGTCACCCACTTGCACCCGAGCAGGTCTTCGTCGAGCACGGCCGCGGGCATCGCGTTGGCGAAGCCGTCACCGGCGAGGCGGACGGCCGGCTTGGGCGGCACCTGCGCGCGCCCCTTGGCCCGCGCCACGAGGGCTCGGCGCGCCAGCGAGACGGCGGTCCTCGGCTCGGGGAGCAGCCCCTGGACCTCGGCGTCGGACAGATATCTCAGCGGGCTCGGATCCATCCGTCGACCCTATCGAGGACCGATGCGCACCTTGCGTCTTCTGCGTCCTCGGCGTACTCGGACGCCGAAGGCCCCGCCACGCGGGGGACACGGCGGGGCCTTCGGTCGTGAGCGGTCGGGGTCGGTCAGCGACCCCGGTAGCCCGGCACCTCCGGGTTGAACGCGGCGAGCGTCCAGCGGTCGAAGGAACGGAGCCAGGTCTTCATGCGAGTCATCGGGTGACCTCCTGTCGTCGGTGTGCATGGTGCGGGCACCCCGTTGTGTCACCACTGACAAGTATGACGAAGCCCGGCGTCATGACGCAAATATCATACGATTCAGGATGCGTCGCGCTGCCGACGCCAGGCAGGCGTGACCGGCATACTGCTGGGATGGTCCCTCCCGAGGTGCGCACCGCCCTCGACGCCCTGCGCCGACAGACCCTGGAGCGCGTCCGGGACCTGGAGCAGGACCGGTCGCGCATCGTCGACGCCAGCCGGTCCAGCAACGCCGACGACGAGCACGACCCCGAGGGCCAGACCATCGCCTGGGACCGCGAGCAGACCGCCGCGCTCCTGCGGGACGCGCGTGCCCGGCTCGCCGAGATCGACGCCGCGACGGCCCGGCTCGATGGCGGGTGGGACGGGCGCTGCGAGGTGTGCGGCGAGCCCGTCCCCGCCGGACGGCTCGTCGCCCGCCCCACGACCGCCCGCTGCGTGCACTGCGCCTGAGCGCGACTCCCCACGAGCCGCCGATGCGGCCTACGGTGGCTGGCATGGAGTTTCGATACCTCGGCAACAGCGGTCTCAAGATCAGCGAGATCACCTACGGCAACTGGCTCACCCACGGCTCCCAGGTCGAGAACGAGACGGCGAAGCAGTGCGTGCGCGCCGCCCTCGACGAGGGGATCACGTCCTTCGACACCGCCGACGTCTATGCCAACACCAAGGCCGAGACCGTCCTCGGCGAGGCCCTCAAGGGCGAGCGGCGCGAGTCGCTGGAGATCTTCACCAAGGTCTACTGGCCGACCGGGCCCGGCGGTCACAACGACTGCGGACTGTCCCGCAAGCACGTGATGGAGTCGATCGACGGCTCGTTGCGCCGCCTGCAGACCGACTACGTCGACCTCTACCAGGCGCACCGGTTCGACACCGAGACGCCGCTGGAGGAGACGATGCAGGCCTTCGCCGACATCGTCCGGCAGGGCAAGGCGCTCTACATCGGCGTGAGCGAGTGGACCGCCGACCAGATCCGCGCTGGTCACGCCCTCGCCAAGGACCTCGGCATCTCGCTGGTCTCGAGCCAGCCGCAGTACTCCATGCTCTGGCGCGTCATCGAGCCCGAGGTCGTCCCCGCCTGCGAGGAGCTCGGCATCTCCCAGATCGTGTGGAGCCCCATGGCGCAGGGCGTCCTCTCCGGCAAGTACCTCCCCGGTCAGCAGCCGTCCTCGGACACCCGCGCCGGACACTCCGAGGCGGGCCAGAGCATGCGCGACCTCATGCGCGATGACGTGCTCGAGGCCGTGCAGCAGCTGGTCCCCGTCGCCAAGGACGCCGGGCTGACGATGCCGCAGCTGGCCGTCGCGTGGGTCCTGCAGAACGACAACGTGGCCGCCGCCCTGGTCGGGGCTTCCCGCCCGGAGCAGATCAAGGACAACGTCAAGGCCGCCGGGGTGCGTCTCGACGACGACATCCTGCGACGCATCGACGACGCGCTCGGCGGGGTCGTGCAGCGCGACGCCGGCCAGACCGCGGCCCGTGCCCCGCAGGGCCGCCCCTGCTGATGGAGCCGTTGACCGAGGAGGAGCTGGCCTTCCTGCAGGGATGCTTCGACCTGGCTCGCGACGGCGACCCGCAGCTGCCTCGTCTCGTCGACGAGGGTCTGCCGGTCAACCTGACCAACTCCAAGGGCGACACGCTGCTGATCCTCGCGGCGTACCACCAGCACGCGGAGCTCGTGTCGGCGCTGCTCGCGCGCGGCGCCGACACCGAGCGGGTCAACGACAACGGGCAGACCGCGCTGGCGTCGGCGTGCTTCCGCAGGAACGCGACGATCGTGGGTCTCCTGCTCGACGCCGGGGCCGACCCGGCGACGGGTGAACGCTCGGCGATCGCGATCTGCGAGTACTTCGACCTGCCCGAGATGCTCGAGCTGCTGCACGCGCCCGCCTAGCCCGCTGCCCCGGACCCACGCAGATCGTGAGGGTTTGGTCCAAGGATGTTGGACCAAACCCTCACGATGTTGGGGGAGGTGTCGAGGGGTGGTGCTAGGGGAGGAGCGGGTCAGGCGGAGGGGTGCGTCATGTCCATCGGCACCACCCAGCGGTCGAAGTCGGCCTCGCCCACGTCGCCGCTGGCGATCGCCGCCTCGCGCAGCGTCGTGCCCTCCTTGTGGGCGCGCTTGGCGATCGCGGCGGCCTTGTCGTAGCCGATGTGCCGGTTGAGCGCGGTCACCACCATGAGGTTCTGCTCGAGGTTGGCCTCGATGCGCTCGCGCTGCGGCTCGATGCCGACGGCGCAGTGCACCCGGAAGGACTCGCACGCGTCGGAGAGCAGCCGGATCGACTCGAGCACGGCGTGCGCCATCACGGGCTTGTAGACGTTGAGCTGGAAGTTGCCCTGCGACCCGGCGAAGGCGACGGTCGCGTCGTTTCCGAAGACGCGGGTGGCGACCATGGTCAGCGCCTCGCACTGGGTGGGGTTGACCTTGCCCGGCATGATGCTCGACCCGGGCTCGTTCTCGGGGATGGTGATCTCGCCGATGCCGTTGCGGGGGCCGGACGCGAGCCAGCGGACGTCGTTGGCGACCTTCATCAGCGCGCCGCCCAGCGTGCGCAGCGCCGCGCTCACGCCGACGAGGGCGTCGTGCGCGGACAGCGCCGCGAAGAGGTTGGGCGCCTGCACGAAGTCCAGGCCGGTCTCGTCGGCGATCTTGCGGGCCGCGAGCGCGCCGAACTCCGGGTGGGCGTTGAGGCCGGTGCCCACCGCGGTGCCGCCGATCGCGAGCTCGAGGACGCGGCCCTCGGACTGGCGGACGGCGTCGAGGGCCTGGTCGACCTGGGCGACCCAGCCGCCGATCTCCTGCCCGAGGGTGATGGGGGTGGCGTCCTGCAGGTGGGTGCGTCCGACCTTGACGACGCCGGCGAACTCCTCGCTCTTGCGGGCGAGCTCGTCGCGCAGCGCCTCCACGCAGGGATAGAGCCGCTCGGTCAGCTCGAGGGCCACGGCGATGTGCATGGCCGTGGGGAAGGTGTCGTTGCTGGACTGGCCGCGGTTGACGTGGTCGTTGGGGTGCACCGGCTCCTTGCTGCCCATGACGCCGCCGGCCAGCTCGATGGCGCGGTTGGAGACCACCTCGTTGGCGTTCATGTTGGACTGCGTGCCGGACCCGGTCTGGAAGACGACGAGGGGGAAGTGGTCGTCGAGTCGCCCGGCGATCACCTCGTCGGCGGCGCGGACGACCAGGTCGGCGACGTCCCGGGGGAGCTGGTCCAGCTCGGCGTTGGCCAGGGCCGCCGACTTCTTGAGGATGCCGAGGGCCCGGATCATCGGGGAACCCCACACGAAGGTGTCCCGCCCGATGTCGAAGTTGCCCAGGCTGCGCTGCGTCTGCGCCCCCCAGTAACGGTCCTCGGCGACCTCGACCGTGCCCATGCTGTCTCGTTCGGTGCGCGTGCTCGTCATGCCTCCACCGTATGCCGGGGGCGGGAGGTCCGTCAGGCTGCGTCGCCCTCAGATGTCGTAGTCGTCGATCTCGGCCCGCACCGCCTCCTCGACGGGCTCGCCGGCGGCCGCGGCGACGGCGACCGCCTCGGCGGCCTCGGAGAACTCGTACCTGCGCTTGTAGAGGTCGAACAGCGCCATGATCGTGGCGCCGACGGGCACGCCGAGCAGGGCACCGGAGGCTCCGAACAGCGCGCCGCCCATCATGGCCGACGCGAACGCCACGGCGGGGTGGACGTCGACGGCCCGCGCGCTGATGCGGGGCTCGACGAAGACGTTCTCCACCTGCTGGTAGGCGATCGCGTAGATCAGCACCCAGAGCCCGTCGCGCGGCTCGCTGCTCACGAGGCCGACGAGGACCGGCAGCACGATGGACACGTAGGTGCCGATGTTGGGCACGAACTGCGCGACCAGGCCGGTCCACAGCGCCAGCGGCAGCCAGTAGGGCAGGTCGATGAACCACATGAACAGGCCCATGGCCGTGGCGTTGATGGCGGCGAGGACCAGCCGGCTCGAGACGTAGCCGCCGATCTTGACCAGCCCGATCTCCCACATGCTGAGGACGACGCCCTGCAGCCGCGGCGGGAACAGCCGGGCCAGCCAGGTGCGCAGCCGCGGCGAGTCGGCGGAGAGGTAGAACGTGAACAGCAGGAAGGCGAAGGTGCTGAGCAGCGCCGACAGCAGGCTCGTGACGAAGCCCAGCAACCCGGTCGCCACCTGGCCGGCCAAGGCGGTGATGCGCTCGGAGGTGAGGTTGAGCCGGTCCATGATCGAGCCCTGGTCGATGTCGAGGCCGAAGCGCTGGTTGGCCTGCTCGACGGCCGACTGCACGAGGCTGGGGGCCTGGGTCACGAGGCTGGTCAGCTGGTCGCGCAGCATCCCGCCGAAGGCGAGGAAGAACGCGACGGCGAGCAGCGCCACCCCCAGCATCACCAGAGCCGTGGCGACCGGGCGAGGCATCCGGGTGGCCAGCCGCGAGACGGCGGGCTCCATCGCGCAGGCCGCGAAGAAGGCCATGACGACCGTGAACAGCACCTGCGCGCCGTCCTTGAGCACGAATCGTGCGAACAGCGCCAGGGCCACCACGGCCACCACGACCCAGGCGGCCCGCCATACCGACTGCTGGTCGAGGGCGACCGTGGCGGTGGGCGGCTCGACCGACGCCCGCGAGCGCTCGGGCACCGTCGCCCCGGTCGGCCCCGCCGGAGCGGACGACACCGAGGCGTCGGCCGGCCCTGGCGCGGGCGACGCCAGCTCGTCGGCCGGCGCCGGCTCGGTCGCCGGTCGCCTGGGGAGTCGCAGTCTCAACGTGGGTCCTTCCGGACGGGTCGTATGCCGCCCGCCTGCCCCTGTCCGGGGTGCGGGCTCGGCGCGACGAGCGTAACTCCGACGTCCGACAGACCCCCGCAGGTCCTCGGCAGACACAGGGCCGGAGCCGTCACCGACGGTAGTCTTCGCTCGTGCCACACGAGCAGGCCGCGCCCGCGGGCGCCCCCGACGAGCGTCAGACGCGTCGGCTGCTGGCCTACCTCGCTGCGGCGCTGGTCGCGGGTGGCATGCCGGTCCACGAGGTCGAGGCCGACGTGCGGCGGTGCGCGCGGGCGCTGGGCCAGTCCGGCTGCCAGCTGTCCGCGCTGCCCACCGGGGTGGTCCTGTCGCTCGGCTACGGCTCGCCGGCGACCTTCGAGGCCGTCGAGGGCTCGCTGCGCCTCGACCAGAGCGCCGAGGTCAACGCCATCCAGCGCGGCCTCGAGGACGGCTCGGTCACCGCGACGGAGGCGCTCGAGCGACTGGTCACCCTCCGCGCCCGCCCGCACCGCTACGACGTCCCGGGCATGTATGCCGGAGGCGCGCTCGTGGCCGCCGGCATCGCCCTGATCCTGCAGCCGTCACCACGCAGCGTGCTCTTCGCCCTCCTGTGCAGTCCGCTGGTCGTGGCGCTCATGCGGGTCAGCGGACGGCACCGGCTGCTCACGATCCTGTTCCCCAGCGTGGCGGCCTTCCTGGTGAGCGTGCTGGCGTTCTGGGCGGGGGAGCACGGCTGGGTCCCCGGCCCCCTGCGCAGCCTGCTGCCACCCCTGGCCGTCCTGCTGCCCGGCGCCCTCATCGTCACCGGTCTGTCCGAGCTGGCTGCCGGCGCGATGGTCGCGGGGACCTCACGGCTCGTCTTCGGCGCCAGCCAGCTCGTGCTCTTCGGGCTCGGCGCGGGGGCGGCCGCGGTCCTGCTGCGCGTGCCGCCGGACATGCTCGCCAACGAGCGCAGCCACGAGCTCGGCTGGTGGGCGGCCCTGCTCGGCCTGCTCCTGCTCACGATCGGCATCAGCCTGATGGAGGCCGTCCCGCCGCGGCTCGTGCCCTGGGTGCTGCTCATCCTGGCCGCCACCTTCTCCTCGCAGGTGGTGGGCCAGACGCTGGTGCCGAGCCCGTGGTTCGGGGCCTTCCTCGGGGCGGTGGCGGCGAGCTTCGGGGCCAGCGCGGTCGAGCTGCTGCGGCCCCGGCTGCCACGCCTCGTGGTGTTCCTGCCGAGCTTCTGGCTGCTGGTGCCCGGGTCGCTCGGCCTGATGTCGGTGACCCAGCTCGGGCTGGACACGCCCTTCGCGTCGGACACGATCGCCCTGTCGGTGGGCGTGATCTGCGCCATCGCGGTGGGGCTGGTCGTCGGGTCGAGCATCGCCCGCGGGGCGTGGTTCGTGGGGAGGGCGTCGCGCTACCAGCTGCGCCGCGGGGCCGATCGGTGGGACCGGGTCAGCCACCGACCGGGTCGCTCGCGCTGAGCCGCAGCACGGGCGCGGGGTCCGTCGCGGTCTCGACCGCGCCGCCGGCGGCCCGCACCTCCAGGTGCAGGTGGCAGCCGTCCGGCGCCCCCAGGTCGCCGACCTCGGCCAGCGGCGTGCCCGGCTCCACCCGCTGACCGGGGGAGACCAGGACCCGGCGGGCGTGCCCCACCAGCACGTCCCGGGTCGCGTCCGTCGTGCGGACGCGGAGGGCGTTCGGGCCGTATGCCGGGCCCGGCCGCCTCGGGGTGGCGGGGTCGACGACGGTGCCGGCCACGCCGGACGTGATCACGGTGCCGCACGGCAGGGCCACGTCGGCCCCGTGGTGGAAGCCCCGGCTGGCGGGGCACCGCGCGTCGGCGTCGTAGTACGGAGCGCTCGTGCAGCCGTAGGGCACCATCACCGGCCAGGCCCCCGCGAACCAGGGTGATCGCTGCAGCGAACGGTCGGTGTCGTAGAAGCGGTTGCCCGGGTCGAGCCCGGCCGGCAGAGCCGCCGTCGTCGTCGCCGCCGTGGGCGAACCGGTGCCGTCAGCGGTCGCGGGGGTCGCCGGGGTCGTCATACCAGGGCTCGTGGGTGCCGACCCGCTCGACGATGCCGTCGGCGAGACGGTCGAGAGGTCACGCGCGGCCGGCGGGGTGTCCCCGGGGGTGGACAGCTCGAGCCGGGTGGGCGTCGGCTCCGGGTCCGGCGGGGCGCAGGCACCGAGGCCGGTCGCGCCCATCAGCAGGGTGGCGAGAGCGGCGACATCGACTGGACGGCGCAGCCTGCTCACAGGTCGACGACCACCACGGTGACGTTGTCGCGGCCGCCGGCGTCGAGGGCCTCGTGGACCAGGGCCCGGCTGGCGGTGCCGGGGTCGTGGTCGGCGAGCAGGGCGGCGATCCGGGAGTCCTCGAGCTCGCCGTTAAGGCCGTCCGAGCACAGGAGCAGGCGTCCGGCCGCGGGCACGACCGCCACGCCGGGGGTCGCCTCGCTCTGCGGGTCGTCGGTGATCGCGCGCGTGATGCGGTACTGCCCCGGGTGCGTGCGTGCCTGCTCGAGCGTGATCATCCCGAGGTCCACCATCTCCTGGGCGACGTTGTGGTCGCTGGTGAGGGCCACCAGGTCCCCGTCGACGAGCAGGTAGGCCCGGCTGTCGCCCACCCACGCGACCACGAGCTGCCCGTCCCCGCTGCGGGCGGCGACGACGAGCGTCGTCCCCATGCCGACCGTCGCGGGGTCCTGACGGGACCGGTCGACGACCGCGCCGCGCGCGGCGGCGACGGCATCCTCGAGCAGTCCCTGCACGTCCGCGCTGCGTCCGACCGCGCCGCCACCGGCCATCCGCACGACGGCGTCGACGGCCACCTGGCTGGCGATCTCCCCGCCGGCGTGCCCGCCTATCCCGTCCGCCACGACCCACAGGTCGTCGTCGACGGCATACGCGTCCTCGTTGTGGTCGCTGACGCGCCCTCGGTCGGTGAGGGCGGCGTGGCGCTGCGACGTCGTCATGCCAGCATCCTGACATGTCAGCCCCGGTGAGCAGCGCAGCAGCGGGCGCACTCTCGCAGGTGACCCGTCCACGCGTCGGCGCGTCAGCCCGGCCGAGTCTGCCGAGGTCCTAGCCTGGAGCCCGTGGGGGACCCAGGTATGCCGAGCGGACCCGAGCCCGGCGTCTCGACGCGCGTGCTCACGCTGCCGAACGCCCTCACGCTCCTGCGGCTCGTGCTGATCCCCGTCTTCCTCTGGCTGCTGCTGGTGCGGCACGCCGAGCTCGAGGCGTTCTGGGTGCTGGCCGTCTCGGCCGCGACGGACTGGGTCGATGGCGTGGTGGCCCGCCGCTACGACCTCGTCAGCCGGCTCGGGCAGACCTTGGACCCCGTCGCGGACCGGCTGTTCGTGCTCACCACGATGCTGGGCCTGATGGTGCACGGCGTCGTGCCGTGGTGGTTCGTGGCCCTGCTGCTCGCCCGCGACCTGTGGGGCGTCACCGAGATGGTGCGCCTGCGACGCCACGGCCTGCGCACGCTGCCGGTGTCCTTCATCGGCAAGGCCGCGACCTTCGCCCTGCTCACCGCCTTCCCGCTCATGCTGCTGGGGCACGGTCCGGGCACCCCCGCGGCCGTCGTCCGGGCCGTGGCGTGGGCCTTCGCCTGGTGGGGTGCCGGGTTGTACTGGCTGTCGGCGATCATGTACTACATCCAGGCGCAGCAGGTCGTGCGCCGTCCGTCGGGGGAGGAGGCACCATGAGCACGCCACCAGGGGCACGGCCGGCACCGTCAGCACCCACACCACGGCAGCGTCGTCCCGACGAGAGCATGACCCTGCTCACGGAGATGATGCACCGTCCCCTGGACCCCGGGTATGCCGCCGAGGCCGACCGCCGGGTCGCGGCGGGTCTCACGCCGACACCGTCCGGGCGCACGTGGCGCACCACCGTCTATCTCCTGCTCATCGGGGTGCTCGTGGCGAGCGCCGGCATGGCCCTGCGTCAGCCCAAGGCCGCCGTCACCGCCGAGAAGTCCGCGCTCGTGGCGCAGATCGAGCGCCGCCAGACCGAGGCCGACCGGACCCAGGCGCAGATGGCGACGTGGGAGGCCGAGATGACCCGCGTCCGCGAGCAGGTCCTGGCCGGCCAGGCCGAGCAGGGACTGACCGACCGGCTGCGGCAGGCCGAGCTCGGAGCGGCGGCCACCCCCGTCACGGGGCCGGGGCTGGCGGTCACCGTCGACGACGCCCGCACCAGCACCGAGGCGTCCGCCGACGGCAACCCCCGCACGTCCGAGCAGGACCCGGGGCGGGTGCAGTCCAGCGACCTGCAGCTCGTCGTCAACGGGCTGTGGGAGGCGGGCGCCGAGGCGGTCGACGTCAACGGGCACCGGCTGACGTCGACCTCGGCGGTGCGCTTCGCCGGCGAGGCGATCCTGGTCGACTACCGTCCCCTGACCCGGCCCTACGTGATCCATGCCATCGGGGACCCGCAGCAGCTGCGCACGCGGTTCCAGGCCACCGAGGGCGGCCGCTGGCTGGACGCGCTCGGCCGTGAGGTCGGCATCCGTCACGACGTCGCGACGCAGGAACGGCTCGTGCTGCAGGGCGACAGCGGGGTGCGGCTGCGCCACGCGACCCCGGTGCCCGCCTCCGCCATACCCGCTGCTATTGCGAAGCCAGCCACCAGCACGACGACCAGCGCGAAGCCCGCCAGCACGAAACCAGCCAGCACGACGACCAGCACGAAGCCAGCCAGCACCACGCCCAGCACGACGGAGGCCAACCCGTGATCCCCGCACTCGGACTGCTCATCGGCATCGTGATCGGGGTCTTCCTCGACCCCTCGGTGCCGGTGTGGCTCCAGCCCTACCTCCCGATCGCGATCATCGCGGCGCTCGACGCCGTGTTCGGTGGTCTGCGCGCCGTCCTCGACGGCATCTTCAACGACAAGGTCTTCGTCATCTCGTTCCTGTCCAACGTGGTGGTGGCGGCGCTCATCGTCTTCCTCGGTGACCAGCTCGGCGTCGGCGCCCAGCTCTCCACCGGGGTCGTCGTGGTCCTCGGCGTCCGCATCTTCTCCAACGTCGCGTCGATCCGCCGACACCTCTTCCACGCATGAGCACGCGCCTCCCCGACCCGCCCGACGGCGACGGCACCACGCCGGAGCCCCGCACCGCTTCGCAGCCCTCCACCGCTTCGCAGCCCTCCACCGCTTCGCAGCCCTCCACCTCTCCGTCGGACTCCACCGCGCCCACGACCGCCACCCCTCCCTCCGCGTGGCGGCGGCTCGCCCGCGTCGGCCGCCCCCGCCTCACCAAGGCCAACGCGATGGCCACGGCCCTCGCGGTGCTGTTGGGGTTCGCGCTCGCCACCCAGCTGCAGTCGCAGTCACGACGCGGTCTGGAGTCCCTGCGCACCAGCGACCTCGTGCGCATCCTCGACGACCAGAACGCGCGCTCGGACCGGCTCGACGCCGAGGCGCGTCAGCTGCAGGCCCAGCGGGACGAGCTCGTCAACGGGTCGCAGCAGGGACAGGCCGCCGTCACCGCGGCCCGGGAGCGGCTCGACACGCTCGGCATCCTCGCGGGCACCGCCAAGGCCAAGGGGCCCGGGGTCACGATCCGCATCACCGACCCGCAGGGCAAGGTCAAGGCCCCCATGCTGCTGGACGTCGTCCAGGAGCTGCGCGACGCGGGCGCCGAGGCGATCCAGGTCGGTGACGTGCGGGTCGTCGCGTCGACGTGGTTCGGTGCCCAGGACGGCGCCCTGCGCGCCGACGGCAAGCCGCTCAGCGCCCCCTACGTCGTCAAGGCGATCGGCGACCCGGCCACCATGGATGCCGCCATGCGGATCCCGGGCGGCGTCGTCGAGAGCATGAGGCAGGAGGGCGCTGACGCGGCCGTGGCACGGGCAGATAGCATCACCGTGGACGCGCTGGCGACGCCGGCGCAGCCACGTCACGCTCAACCCGTGCCGGCCCCGACGACGGGACCAGCTCCGTAGCACCCGTCCACGGAGGCCCGTCCGAGCCGGACGTCATCCGCGACCTACAAGGAGCGCCATGTCGGAGCTGTCCTACCCCGAGAACCTTCGCTACACCGCCGAGCACGAGTGGGTCGCCGTCGAGGGCGACCTCGCCAAGATCGGCGTCACCGCCTACGCGCAGGACGCGCTGGGCGACGTCGTCTACGTCAGCCTCCCTGCCGTGGGCGACACCGTCTCCGCCGGCGACTCGTGCGGCGAGGTGGAGTCCACCAAGTCCGTCTCCGACCTGTACTCCCCGGTGTCCGGCGAGGTCGTCGAGGTCAACGAGGAGCTCGACGGGACCCCCGAGTCGGTCAACTCCGACCCCTACGGCAGCGGCTGGATGTTCACGGTCAAGGTCAGCGACCCCGGCCAGCTCGACGGTCTCATGGACGTGAGCGCCTACAAGGCCCAGCTCGACTGACCGATAGGCTGGTGCCTCGGACACATTTCTCATACGGTGTCACCCGCGGTGACCCGCACGTTCGCGTGACGGGCACGCGGGTGACACCGATTGATCGCCAAGGAGGGACTGCATCATGAGCCACCCTGAGCAGGAGGGCCGTCGCCCTCTCCCCGAGGGCCCGTCGACGCAGCAGTTCCAGGGCGTCGGTCAGGAGCCGGACCTCACCGCCGACGGGGGCGGCACGCAGGGGCCGCACGACCAGGCCACCGTCGACGCGCTGCGTCCCGGCACGGCGCTGCTGGTGGTCCTGCGTGGACCCAACACCGGCGCCCGCTTCCTCCTCGACGCCGAGGAGGTCAGCGCCGGTCGTCACCCCGACAGCGACATCTTCCTCGACGACGTGACCGTCTCCCGTCGGCACGCAGTCTTCGTTCGGATGGGCGACACCTTCGAGGTGCGGGACGTGGGGTCGCTCAACGGCACCTATGTCAACCGTGAGCGCACGGACGCCGGCCGCCTCCAGGCCGGTGACGAGGTGCAGATCGGCAAGTTCCGCCTCGTGTTCTACGCCCCGTCGTCCAGCTGATGCCGGTGAGCGACGGCTCCTCCTCCCGCAGCACCTTCACGATCGGCGCCGTCGTCGCTGCGCTGGTCGACGACTTCCCCGACCTGTCGATCAGCAAGGTCAGGTTCCTGGAGTCCAAGGGGCTCCTCACCCCGGAGCGTCGCCCGTCGGGCTATCGCGTATTCTCCCAGGAGGACGTCGAGCGGCTGCGCTACATCCTCACCGCGCAGCGCGACCGGTTCTGGCCGCTCGAGGTGATCCGTGACGCGCTGGACGCCATCGACCGCGGGCTCACCCCGTCGGGGCCGGGGGAGTCCACGCTCCCGACCGTCCCCGAGACGGTCGCCGCCGACGCGGTCGACTCGTTGCTCACGGCTCCCGCCTCCTCGCTGCGGCTCACCGAGCGCGAGGTGCGTCGCTCCGCCGGCATCGACGAGGCCACGCTCACCGGGCTGCTGACCTACGGCCTGTTGCGCCCCGACCGTCACGGCCACTTCGACGAGGACGACCTGGCGGTGGCCCGGGCGGCCGGCCAGCTCGCGTCCCACGGGATCGAGCCGCGGCACCTGCGGCCGTTCCGCACGGCGGCCGACCGTGAGCTGGCCCTCGTCGAGCAGGTGCGTGGGCCTGCGGCCCGACGCCGTGACGACGACCCCGCGGTCGACATACTGCGGTCCTGCCTGTCCCTGCACGCCGCCCTGGTTCGAGGCGGTCTCGGGGACTGAGCACCACGAGCGCCATCGGCGACGGGTCGCCGATCGCGAGGTACGGTGGCGAGGTGAGGTCACTAGAGGTGCTCGGGGTCCGGGTCGAGATGCCGACCAACAAGCCGATCGTGCTGCTCAAGGAGACGGACGGCAGTCGTTTCCTGCCCATCTGGGTCGGAGCGGCCGAGGCCACCGCGATCGCCTACGCGCAGCAGGGGGTCGAGCCGCCGCGGCCGCTCACCCACGACCTGATCGCCAGCCTGATCCCCGCGCTCGGCCACCGGCTCACCGAGATCCGGATCAGCTCGCTGCAAGACAGCTACTTCCGGGCCACGCTCGTCTTCGACGGCACGATCGAGGTGGACTCCCGCGCGTCGGACGCCATCGCGATCGCGCTGCGCACCGGCACCGGCCTCGTGACCACCGAGGCCATCCTCGACGAGGCGGGCGTGACGATCTCCGGGGAGACCGGCGAGGACGGCGAGGTGGCCGCCGAGGACGAGGTCGAGCGCTTCCGCGAGTTCCTCGACCACGTGACGCCCGAGGACTTCGAGGGACGCCAGGACGAGGGCCCTCACGAGGCCTGACGACCAGGTGCCACGTCTGGGCCGGCCCGCGCCCCGGGGTCCGACGAGCCGGTCAGCCGGTCAGCCGGGTCGCAGAGAAGGTGGGCGACCCGGTAGGCCGTTCGGGTAGCCCCTGGGCGCGCCGCCGCCGACGCAGCCCGACACACGTGCCGGGTGGGGGCTGATGTGATTGACGACCCCCAGGCCGGGACGTACCGTCGAACTCGAGCCCGGCACCACGTCACGCGACTGCGCGCGACGCCCGACAGCCGAGACGAGCAGCGCGAAGGGGGAGGGGCCGTGGGACCGGAGCACACCGACCGCCCGGTCGTGCCGACCGCCTCGCAGGGGTTGCTCTTCACCGACGACCTTCCCGACCTGTCCGAGGACATCGGCTACCGCGGACCCACCGCCTGCAAAGCCGCCGGCATCACCTACCGCCAGCTCGACTACTGGGCCCGCACCGGCCTGGTGGAGCCGTCCGTGCGCGGCGCGACGGGATCGGGCACGCAGCGGCTCTACGGCTTCCGCGACATCCTCGTGCTCAAGGTCGTCAAGCGGCTGCTCGACACCGGCGTGTCCCTCCAGCAGATCCGCGTGGCCATCTCGACCCTGCGCGAGCGCGGCGTCGAGGACCTCGCGCAGATCACCCTCATGAGCGACGGCGCCTCCGTCTACGAGTGCACGTCCGCCGACGAGGTCATCGACCTCGTCCAGGGTGGTCAGGGCGTCTTCGGCATCGCGGTCGGACGCGTGTGGCGCGAGATCGAGGGCGAGCTGTCCTCGCTGCCGAGCGAGCGCTTCGAGGACGAGGAGCAGCCCGACTTCCCGGGCGACGAGCTCACCGCCCGGCGCCGCACCCGCTCCGCCGGCTGACCACCCCTCGCGCCAGGGTCGTGACGACCCGGGTCGCGCCGGCCGGGGCGGCACCCTGCTGCTAGGGTTTGCAGCGCTGATCACCTCACGCGGGAGAGATCCTGCGCGGCGAAGGCCGATGATGCTCCGTCGCGACGAGGCGACGAAGTGCCGCAGGTCGACGTCGGCGGGGCGCCGAAGGGGCAACTACCCCGGAACCTCTCAGGCACCCGGACCGCGTGGGCAGGCACCCTGGATGCGTCGCCCCGGCGTCGCAGACTGGAGGGGACGGACCCGCCGCAGCGGCGAGCCCGACCTACGCCCGCCTGCCACGAGGAGCCTGCCGTGAGCGCAGACAGCACCACCACCGTGCCGGAGTTCGTCTCCCGCCACATCGGCCCGCGCGAGGACGACGTCACGCGCATGCTGGAGGTCATCGGCCAGCCCAGCGTCGAGGAGCTCATCGCCCGCACCGCACCGGCCGCCATCCTCGGGGGCCCGTCCCTCGCGCTCGAGGGAGCCCCCACCGAGCAGGCCGTCACCGACGAGCTGCGCGCGATCGCCGACCGCAACCAGGTCAAGACCTCGCTCATCGGCCTCGGCTACTACGGCACCGTGACGCCGCCCGTCGTGCGGCGCAACGTGCTCGAGAACCCCGCGTGGTACACCGCCTACACGCCCTACCAGCCCGAGATCAGCCAGGGCCGGCTCGAGGCCCTGCTCAACTTCCAGACCATGGTCAACGACCTGACCGGGCTCGACATCGCCAACTCGTCCCTGCTCGACGAGGGCACGGCGGCCGCCGAGGCCATGACCCTGATGCGGCGGTCCAGCAAGGCGGCCAAGGACGCCGTGCTGCTGGTCGACGAGCAGGTGCTGCCGCAGTCCTACGCCGTGATCGCATCGCGCGCCCTGCCGCTCGGCATCCAGGTGGAGCGGCTGGACCTGTCGTCCGTGACCACGGCCGAGGGGCTGCTCGAGGCCTCCGGCGGCAAGGGCGTCTTCGGCGTCCTCGTGCAGTACCCCGGCGCCGACGGCGAGGTGCGCGACTGGCGCGCCCTGGCCGAGGCCGCCCACGAGGCCAAGGCCCTCGTGACCGCCGCCACCGACCTGCTCGCCCTGACCCTGCTGACGCCGCCCGGCGAGTGGGGCGCCGACATCGCGGTGGGCAACAGCCAGCGGTTCGGGGTCCCGATGGGCTTCGGTGGTCCCCACGCCGGCTTCATGTCGGTCCGCAAGGGCCTCGAGCGGTCCATGCCCGGCCGCCTCGTGGGGGTGTCCGTCGACGAGGTGGGCGCTCCGGCATACCGGCTCGCCCTGCAGACGCGAGAGCAGCACATCAGGCGGGAGAAGGCCACCTCCAACATCTGCACCGCCCAGGTGCTGCTGGCCGTCATGGCCAGCATGTATGCCGTCTGGCACGGTCCCGAGGGGCTGCGGCGCATCGCCGAGCGCGTCCAGCGGCACACCGCCGCCGCGCGCCAGGCCCTCGTCGCCGCGTCCGTCGACGTGCGCACCCAGCACCACTTCGACACCCTCACGGTCTCGGTGCCCGGCCGCGCCGACGCTGTCATGGCGGCGGCGCTCGAGCGCGACCTCAACCTGTGGCGCGTGGACGCCGACACGGTGCAGCTGTCCTTCGACGAGACGACGGACCGGGCGCAGGTCGCGGCGGTCGTCGAGTCCTTCGGCGCGAGCTTCTCGGGTGCGGTGCCCGGCGACCTGGCCCCGTCCTGGCCCGAGGCGCTGACCCGCACGAGCGAGTACCTCACGCACCCCGTCTTCAGCGCGCACCACTCGGAGACGGCGATGATGCGCTACCTGCGCCGCCTCGCCGACAAGGACTACGCGCTCGACCGCGGCATGATCCCGCTGGGCTCGTGCACGATGAAGCTCAACGCCACCACCGAGCTCGAGCCCATCACCTGGCCCGAGTTCTCGTCCCTGCACCCCTTCGTGCCGACCGACCAGTCGGCGGGCTCGCGCCAGATCGTCTCGGACCTGCAGCAGTGGCTCGTGGAGATCACCGGCTACGACGCCGTGTCGATGCAGCCCAACTCCGGCGCGTCCGGCGAGCTGGCCGGCCTCATGGCGATCCGCGCCTACCACCGCGCGAACGGGCAGGAGGAGCGCAATGTCTGCCTCATCCCGTCCAGCGCCCACGGCACCAACGCGGCGTCCGCGGTGATGGCGGGCTTCAAGGTCGTCGTGGTCAAGTCCACGGCCGGCGGCTCGGTCGACATGGAGGACCTGCGCGGCAAGGTCAAGGAGCACTGCGAGGTGCTCGCGGCGATCATGGTGACCTATCCCTCGACCCACGGCGTCTACGAGGACACCATCGTCGAGCTGTGCGAGCTGGTCCACGAGGCCGGCGGCCAGGTCTACGTCGACGGCGCCAACATGAACGCCCTGGTCGGTGTCGCGCGTCCGGGCAAGTTCGGGGCGGACGTCTCGCACCTCAACCTGCACAAGACCTTCTGCATCCCCCACGGTGGCGGCGGCCCGGGCGTCGGCCCCATCGGCGTGCGGTCCCACCTGGCGCCATACCTGCCCAACCACCCGCTCGCGCCCGAGGCCGGGCCGGAGACGGCGACCGGACCTGCGGCGTCCGCGCCGTACGGCTCGGCGTCGATCCTGCCGATCTCGTGGGCGTACATCCGGCTCATGGGCGGCGAGGGGCTGCGCCGCGCGACGCTCGCGGCCGTGCTCAACGCCAACTACGTGGCGGCGCGGCTGCGCGACCACTACCCGGTGCTCTACAGCCAGGACGGGCTCGTGGCGCACGAGTGCATCCTGGACCTGCGGGGCATCACCCACGACACGGGCGTCACGGTGGACGACGTCGCCAAGCGGCTCATCGACTACGGCTTCCACGCGCCCACGATGTCGTTCCCGGTCGCCGGGACGCTGATGGTCGAGCCGACGGAGTCCGAGGACCTCGTGGAGCTGGACCGGTTCTGCGACGCCATGATCGCGATCAAGACCGAGATCGACCAGGTCGGGTCGGGCGAGGTGGCGGCGGACGCGTCGGTGCTCCGGCACGCGCCCTACACCGCGGAGTCGCTGGCGGGGGACTGGGACTACGGGTTCGACCGCCGCACGGCGGCGTTCCCGGCCGGCGTGGACCCGCGGTCGAAGTACTGGCCGTCGGTGCGGCGGATCGACGGCGCGTACGGCGACCGGAACCTGATCTGCACGTGCCCGCCCCCCGAGGCGTTCGCCGACAACGACTGACGCGCAGCGCACGAACCCGCCGCCGGTAGTCGCATCGGCCTGGGAGACCAGGGCCGGTAGGTGTGACTACCGGCGGTGAGTCCGTTCGGTCCGGTCGGTCCGGTCGGTCCGGTCGGTCCGGTCAGTCACGGATGGGACGTCCGGCGCGGTAGGCGCTGGGCGCGATCCCCACGAAGCGCGTGAACTCCCGCGCCAGATGGGCCTGGTCGAAGAACCCGAGCCGGGCGGCCAGGTCGGCCAGGGACTCGTCGGTGCTCGCGTCCAGGGCGGCCACCGCGTCGTGCAGGCGGTAGCGCGTGATGACCCGCTTGGGGGCGACGCCGACGTACCGCGCGAACTGCCGCTGGAGGGTGCGCTCGCTGCTCCCGGTCTCGGCGACGAGACGTGAGACGGTGGTCAGCCTGGGGTCCGCCGCGATGCGGAGGACGGCCTCGTGGACCTCGGCCCACGCCGGGTCGACCCGGTCCAGGAGCGTCGCCAGGGCCGGCTCGACCGGATGCCGGAAGGCCTCGGGGTCACCGGGATCGTCGGCACCGGCATACGCGTCGACGACCGCGCGGGGCAGCACGGCGTCGGCGAGGACGGTTCGGTCGGTGAGGGCACGGGCGGGGACGTCGATGACGGCGGCGAGGGCACCGGGGTGGAACTTCGTGCCCAGCACGTGACCGCGGCCGACGAGGTCGACGTCGAACCGGCGCGTCGGGACGCCGGTGACCACGACGGCGTCATACGGGATCCCTGGCCGGCCCGAGCCCACCTCGTGGGTGAGGTTGTGGGAGAGGTGGGGGACGAGCGAGCCGGGGAAGCGCTGCTGCGCGGGCAGGTCCCAGGAGAGCAGCCAGTGGCGCTCGACGAGTGGCGCGAGCTCGGGTCCGGGTTCGATGCTCCGCGGGGGAGCAGCCTGGGCCTGGGCGCTCGGGTGCAGCACCACGCCCGGCGGGGGCGTCGGCGCTGACGGGTTCGTCCAAGCCGGCATCGCTCGATCGTAGGAGCCTGTCGGCATGACGACCAACGACTCGACCACCCACACCTCGCAACCCCCCGTGGCGCGCCTGGCGATGGTGACCCTGGACTGCGCCGACCCGGGCCCGGTCGCGGACTTCTGGACCGCCGTGCTGGGGTGGGACAAGGCGTACGGCGACGAGAACTACGCCATGCTGACCGGCCCCACGCACGCGCTGGGATTCGGCCGAGTGGAGGGCTACGAGCCGCCCGCATGGCCCGACGCCGGGGGCCGCAAGCAGTTCCACCTCGACCTGGCGGTCGAGGACATCGAGGCGGCCGAGCAGCGCTGCGTCGAGCTGGGCGCGACGGTGCCCGACGAGCAGCCGGCCGACGACGCCGACGACCAGGAGGGGACCTGGCGGGTGCTGCGCGACCCGGCGGGACACCCGTTCTGCCTGACCGACGCGAAGAGCTGGGCTGACGCCCCTGCGTGCTCTGACCTCCTCCAGACCGTCGCGCGGTGGAAACCGGCGTGACGCCCCGGTGCGGCCGTCGTTAGCGTGGGCCGCATGCCCTCACCCTGGCCGCGCCGCAGCGGCGACCTCGTCCTGCGCGACGCGACGCCCGTCGACGTCGAGCAGCTGCTGACCTTCCGCAACGACCCCGCCGTCAACCGCTGGATGATGCGGACCTCCGTGGAGCCGGAGGAGTTCCGTCGCGGGTGGGCCGCTGTGCCGGACAGCGAGACCGACCACTCGTGCGTCGCCGAGCGCGACGGCACGGTCGTGGCCATGGGCTTCCTGGAGCTCGTGGAGCACGGTTACCACGAGGAGACGCCACGCGGGGTCGAGGCGCTGATCGGCTACATCGTCGACCCGCGCCACGCCGGCCAGGGGGTAGCGACCGACCTCACCCGAGGGCTGCTCGCGGTGGCCTTCGGCACGCTGGGGCTGCGCGGCGTCAAGGCCTACTGCAACCGGGACAACCCCGCGTCCTCCCGCGTCCTGGAGAAGGCCGGGATGCGGCGCGAGGAGCACGGCGTCGAGGACTCCTGGCACGCCGAGCACGGGTGGGTCGACGGCTACGGCTACGCGATCCTGGCGCAGGAGTGGCGGGGTGAGGTGCGTGGCCTTCGTGAGATCCGCGACGCGTCGGCGGCGGTCCCGCCACGACGGGCCCTCCCTGAGGCTGTGCCGTGGGAGAGCGGGGCGCGGCATACGGCCAGGTTGTCCCTGAGCGACGCCACACCGGACGACGTGGACCAGATGCTGCGCTATCGGAACCTGCCCGACGTCGGACGCTGGATGCTGCGAGCGCAGGTGGAGCCGAGGGCCTTTCGTCGCGCGTGGCTGGAGCCCGGGCAGAACGACCGGTCGTTCGTCGCGCGCCTCGGGGACCGGGTGGTCGGCACCTGCTCGATCGAGGTGCGGGACGGCGGCGGACAGCCCGGCGGACCCGTGCACGGCTGCGAGGCGGAGCTCGGCTACGTGCTGGACCCGGCCTTCCACGGACAGGGCTACGGGCGGGAGATCGCCGCTGCCGGCCTGGACCGCTGCTTCCGCGAGCTCGGGGTGCGTCGGGTGACCGCCGGCCTGTATGCCGACAACGTGGCGTCGGCCCGGTTGCTGTCCGGGCTCGGGATGCGCCTGGAGCAGTACGGTGTCCGCGACTCGTGGCATCCCGACCACGGCTGGGTGGACGGCGCGGCATACGGCCTGCTCGCCCGCGAGTGGCGGGCCTGACCTCGACCGCAGCGCCAGCCACGCGACCACCCGGCCCGCCTGACCATCCGACCCCGTGCCCGAGGAGACCGATGAACCTGCGATTCCCCGCCCCGCTGCGGCCCGGCAACACCGTCGGGGTGACGAGCCCTTCGTCCGGGGTGTCGGGGGCGCTGCAGGCGCGCCTCGACGTCGCCCTGGCGACGGTGCGTGACCGGGGCTACCAGGTCGTTGTCGGTGACTGCATGGACGGCTCGGGCCACCTCAGCGCGCCCGCCGCCCAACGGGCCGACGAGCTGCAAGGCATGCTGCTGGACCCGTCGATCCGGGCCGTGGTGCCGCCGTGGGGCGGTGAGACGGCGATCGACCTGATCGGCCTGCTGGACTGGGAGCAGATCGGCCGAGCGGAGCCGACGTGGGTCGTGGGGTTCTCCGACATCGCCACGCTCATCACCACGCTGACGCTGGTCGCGGGTTGGGCGACCATCCACGGCAACAACCTCATGGACACCCCCTACCTCACTCCCGAGGGCCTCGTGTCGTGGCTGGACATCGTCACCCTCGGCCAGGGGGCCACCGTCGTCCAGACGCCGCCGGGTCGGCACCGACGGGGATTCGTCGACTACGTCGAGCATCCGGGCGTCGACGAGTACCTGCTCGACGTCCCCGGATCGTGGACGCGGCTGGACTCCCTGGGCGGGGAGGTCGACGTCACCGGTCGGCTCGTGGGGGGCTGCATCGAGACGCTGGCCAACCTGGCCGGCAGCAGATATCTCGACACCAGCCGGCTGGCGGAGCTGGGAGACGGCCTCCTCGTCTACGTGGAGGCGGCCGGAGACGACGCCCCGGCGATCTGCCGCAACCTGCACGGGATGCGGCTCAACGGGGTGTTCGACCACGCCCGCGCCGTCCTGGTCGGACGCACCTATGCGCCACCGGGGGAGACCCTCACGCAGCACGAGGCGGTGGTCGACGCCCTGGGATGCTCGAGATCCCCATCGTCGCGGACGTCGAGTGCGGACACTGGGCCCCCTACCTGCCGCTCGTCAACGGGGCCCTCGCCAGGGTGGAGCAGGGGCCGGGCATCGCGTGCATCAGGCAGACGCTCGCCTGAGCCAGCCCCCTGGCCGCGGCGAGACTCGGTGGGATCTCCACCGGCAGATGCCTGGGGCACCCGGCGTCGACCTAGGGCAGCGACTCCTGGAGGTACGTCAGCGCCTGGCGCGCGGTCCACCCCTGCGGGTGACGCGCGATGAGCTCGACGGCCCCGGTGAGGTCCTGGCCGAGGGTGACGAGCGGCACCTCGGCATACCCGTCGGTGCGGTGCTGCCCCAGGCCGATGTCGGCCATCAGCCCGTTGCACAGGCACTGCCGTCCGACGGTGTCCGCCAGGCTGCCGCCCTTGCGCAGGTGCATGTGCACCGGCTCCGCCGGACAGCGGTATCCGACCTTGCCGTCCGATCGCTCGTAGGGCTGGCGCAGGTAGGACAGGTCGCACAGGCGCGGGCGAGCGGCATAGACGTCGGCATCGCTGGCCGTGCCGGGGAGCACCGCCACCTTGAACGGGAACCCGGTGGGGCTGGCACGCGGGTCGTTGCGCACGGTCAGGTCGCCATCGCGCAGGCGCGCCAGCAGCTGGTTGCGATTGTCGTCGCTGAGGCCGGAGTCCAGGCTGAGCGCGAACAACGTCCCCACCTGGACGCCCACCGCTCCGGACCGGATCGCCGTGGCGAGGTGCGCCGGGGTCGCTGCTGCGCCGGCCACCCAGAAGGGCAGCCCGAGCTGGGTCAGCTTGGCGAGGTCGGCCTCGTCCCGGGGGCCGTACACCGGGTCGCCCGTCTCGTCGAGCTGCAGCCTGCCGCGGGGAGGGGCGGAGTGGCCTCCGGCAGGGGGCCGCTCGACGACGAAGCCGTCGGGGCGGATCTCGGGGTCACGGTGCAGGTAGGACGCGAGCTGGTTGATCGAGATGATGGCGAGGAAGTCGGGTCGGGTGAGGGTGGGCATCTCGGGTCCGACCAGGTCCACCGGATCGACCTCGATCGACCGCGTGGTGCTGGCCCCGACGACGTCGGCGGTGATCCGGCCGACCTGCCCGGCAGCGAGCGCGCGCAGCAGCGCCGGGATCTCGCGGGGGATGCCGGCACCCATGAGGACGTAGTCCACCCCCGCGAGCATCGCTCCGAGCACCGCGGTCGGCGTGGCCATCTGGATCTTCTCCAGCAGGTTGACGCCCACGACCCCGTCGTGGCACTCCTTGGCCAGCCAGACCTCCGCGAAGTTGGCGACGACGGCGAGCTCCTGCCCCTCGCGGCTGGTCGACAGCGTCAGCTTGGGGACCGGGCGATAGGGGGCGTCGTCGGGTCGCCCACCATCGATGAAGTAGGTGTCGAGCACGCGCTGGGCGACGGGGAGGTTGGGGAAGTGCGCCAGCGCCCGTCGGTAGTGCCCGCCCGGGTCACCGTGCTGCAGGACCCGCGCCAGGACCGCGTCCAGAGCCGTTCCGGAGACCACACCCAGGTGACCGTTGGTGGAGATCGTGCGAGCCAGCCGCCAGCCGGACACCGCCACGCCCATGCCGCCCTGGATGATCACCGGCCGCGGGCGGTGACGGCCAGGCGCCAGCGTCCCGGCATCGGCCTGGGTGGTCAGGGACGGGGCTGCGGTCATGGAGGGACCCACTTTCGGTAGACCTCGGGTGCGGGCGGCGCGGGTGCCGTCATCTAGCCACGCTAGACCCCTCCGGGGGCCACCTCGTGCTACCCGCAGGTACCGCCCGTCGTGCTCACCGAGCCTGTCCCGGCCCGTCGGCGAGGGACGCCCAGTCAGCTGCGGTCATGGCCATGACGTGGGCGTCGACCCAGCCGTCGTCGAACCGGAGGGCGTCACGCAGGGTGCCTCGTGCCGGAACCCCACCGTGTCGTAGACGTGACGGGCGCGCGGGTTGAACGCGTAGACCTCGAGGGCGACCCGGTGCAGGTGCTGCTCCTCGAAGGCGTGGCGCACCGTCAGCCACGTGGCCTCGGTCCCCAGGCCCCGGCCGGTCGCACCGGAGATCCAGATCCGGAAGCCGCACGACAGGTTCTCGACGTCGACGTCGTTGAGCACCGACTCGCCCACGACGCGTCCCGTCTCACGCTCCTCGATCACCCATACCGTGCGGTCGTCGGCCGTCGACCAGGCGTCATAGATGTCCTCGAGCCGGTCCCGGGTGAACCGGTGTGGCTGGTCGGGAGCGCCTGAGTGGACGGACCCGGTGAGCCGACCGACCTCGGGGTCGGCGAGCAGGGGCCACAGGTGATCGACGCTGTCGCGGGTCGCGGGGACGAACCGCACGAGTCGACCGTCCAGGACGGGCTTGCGGGTGAAGTCGGGGGCGGACACGAGCCCACTGTGCGTGGCGACGGACGCGCGTGACAAGCACATTGCCTCGGCAACCCAGGCACGCTCCCGGCTATCGTGGGGATCGTGATCACGGTCCAGGACAGCCTCGCCCGGCTGCGACGCGTCGCCGACGACGGCAGCCTGGCGAGCGCCTGCCTGGAGATCGGGGTGGCGCTCCTCGTGGTCCATGGATCCGTGCTGACGCGCCCTGACCGGGCCCGCGACGTCGACCTGGCCTACGCCGTGCTCGGTGAGCCGGCGTCGGACGAGCTCACCCTGGTCAACCGGTTCCACGAGCTCGTGCCGGGCGACCACCTGGACCTGATGGACCTGGGCCGAGCCGACCCGGTCGCGCGGCTGGCCGCCCTCCAGCGGGGGGAGCTGCTGCACGAGGCGGAGCCACACCTCTACGCCGAGCAGCACCTGGCGGCCGTCGGCGCCTATCGGGACACGCAGTGGATGCGCGATCGCGCCCTGGAGCGGCTCTGATGCCCCCTCGCGACCTCGACGACCAGGTGGTCGTACGACGGCTGACCGCCATCCGTGAGCTGGTGGACCTGCTGGCCCGCCAGGGGGAGGTCAGCGGGGCGCAGCTGCGGGACGACCTCGTGCTGCGCCTGGCCGTGGAGCGCGCTCTGTCTCAGCTGGTCGACCTGGCCAGCGACGTCAACTCGCACGTCGTGGCCGTCGCGGGGATCGCTGAGCCCACGGATTACCGCTCGTCCTTCCGCCAGGCTGCGCGCGCTGGACTGATCACTGACGAGCTGGCGAGACGTCTCGGCCCCAGCGTCGGCCTGCGCGACATCGTCATCCACGAGTACGTGCAGGTCGACCTGGACCTGGTGGCGAGGGCCGTTCCCCAGGCCGCGTCGCAGTTCGACGAGTACGTCGCGCAGGTCAAGGCCTGGCTGCAGGCCCGCGCCCAGGAACCGGCTGCCCCGGTGACGCCGGTGACGCCGGGTGAGCGGGCTGGCTAGGGTCGTCGTATGACGTCCCACGAGCGCGGTGCCCACGCGGAGCGAAGGCGGTGACGGAGGCAAGCCGCTGGGCGCGGTCCGCGGTGGCGCACGTGGACGGCCTGAGCAGAGGTGGGGCTCTGGACCGCTCGCTGCGCGTCACCGTGAACTTCCACCCGGACCGGGGACCCCGCGGCGACACGGTCATGGACCGCCTCGCTCGTGACGGCATCTATCGAAGCCAGTTCGAGACGGGCACCAGCAACGGCGGCCTCACCGCACATCCTGGTGGTGATCGGTTCCGTTGGGAGACAAGGATGTTCGGGGGTGCGTATGACGACGCGCCCTTCTCGGAGCGGCCTCGGTACGGCGCGCTGAACCACCGTCGCCGCGGGGTCGGGGGAGCGGTGCGCTTCGGGTCGTCCCACCTGCGCCTGGCCGAGCCTGTCCTGGACCGGACGACCTTCTGCTTCCCGGACTCGTTCCGCGAACCGGCGGACTTCGGGACGGCCCGTCGCTTCGACCTGCTGCGTCTGTCGGACGCTTTCGACCTCGCTGCGGCGGCGTGCACCTCGGAGCGGGAGGAGGCCGAGCAGGGCGGCTTGCTGGACGACTACGTGGAGGCCCACGTCCACGGCGTCGTCGCGATCCCGGACGACGTCGAGGCGGTGGTGCTGGATCCGTCATACCGGGGAACCGAGGCCGAGGAAGCAGCCGGCGCGCTGGGGGTGCCGGTCGAGTGGCACGAGGGCCGGGTGCTGATGGTCGAGGAGCTCGGGCGGCGTCGGCACTACCGCGACCCTGGCGCGTACGAGGTGGGGGTGGCGGTAGCGCGGGACGGGCTGCTCGATGCCGCCATCATCGGGGAGGCCGCGCGCACGGGACTGCACCATCCGCAGAGCCTCAAGCAGGTCTGGCACCTCACGGCGAGGTTCGGTCGTCCGGTCCATGACTGGCGGACGACGACGCACGACTGGGGCACCTCGGTCGACCACGGGCATCTCGCCGAGCTGCGTTCCCGTGCACGGGCGCTCGGGGGCGTCAGCCTGCGCCACCTGGTGCTGGAGGTGCTGGCCTACGCGAACGACGAGGCCGAGGAGCTGGTTCGCCAGGGACTGGCTGTCGTCACGCTGCACCCGGACGGGTCCGTGGAGATCCGTGACGACGGACGGGGGACGGACACCCGCCGCGACGACGCCGGGAGGATCGTGCGCAAGCCCGTGATGGCGACGCAGGATGTGCGCTTCGCCGATCCCGGGTCCGCGCCACGGTTCGCGGACGGTCGACCGAGGGCGGGGATGTCGTCCGTAGCCGCCGTCTCGCGCTGGCTCGTGCACACCAACCGCCGGGAGGAGGGCGCCTGGTCGCAGCGCTACGAGCACGGTGTGCCGACGACGATCTTGGAGGACGTCACGCCGTCCCCCGGTGAGGGGACGGGGACGAGCGTGCGGTTCCTGCCGGACCCTGCCTACGTCGCGGTGGGGGACCTGTCGTCGGACGACCTCGGCCGTCATCCGTGGATCGAGGTCAGGCTCCGTGGGTGAGGGCTCTGTTCCACCGATGGCCCGTCTGACGTCGGGTCTCGCCGCGGCGGAAGGCGTGATCCCAGGGGCACACGAGGCGAGTCACACGGCCTCCGGCAGGGCGCGGACCTCGAGGGAGGAGCCGTTCTGGGTCCGGATCAGCCTGACCTGGGCTGGAATTCGCTGCCTGAGCTCGGCGACGTGGCTGATGATGCCGACGCTGCGACCGCCTGCTCGGAGGCCGTCGAGGACCTCCATCACGTGCTCCAGAGCCGCCTCGTCGAGCGTGCCGAACCCCTCGTCGACGAACAGTGTGTCCAGGTCGACACCGCCGGCCTCGGCCCGTACTGCGTCGCCCAGCCCGAGCGCGAGCGCCAGGGAAGCCATGAAGGTCTCACCGCCGGACAGCGTCGTCGTGTCGCGTGCCTTGCCGCTCCAGGCGTCGACGACCTCCAGACCCAGCCCGCTGCGAGCACCGCGCGCCGCCAGCCGGTCGGAGTGGCGCAGCTCGTAGCGGCCGTCGGTCATCACGGCGAGCCGCTCGTTGGCCAGCACGACGACCTCCTCGAGACGGGCCGCCAGCACGTAGGTGGGCAGGCTCATCCGGCGCAGGTTGTTGGCACCGGTCCCGGCCACCGTGTCCGCGACCTCACGGATGGTGTCGGCACGACGCACGGCAGGAGCCAGCGACTCGAGGAGGCCGAGCACCTCGGCGGTGTGCCGGGCGAGGAGCGCGCCGGCGTCCTCCGCGACCCGCGCGGAGCCGGTCGCTTCGCGCGCAGCCGCCCTGGCGCGCTCCACCCTGATCGCCAGGGCCTCCAGGTCAGGGGTGTCGGTGGCCATCGCGTCGGCCACCTCGGGGTCGTCGAGGACGGCGCGTGCCTGCAGGAGGGCCTGGTCGTGGCGCGCCAGGGTGGTCTCGAGCCGGCGCCGCTGCTCGGTGGGCAGCGCGGCCGCTCGCACCTCCTGCGCGTCCTCGAAGTCTGAGCCCTGCAGGCTCTCGGCCAGGGTCTCCTCGGCTCGGAGCAGGTCGCGTCGAGCCCGTGCGTGGGCGGAGCGGGTCTCGTGCAGCACTCCCAGTGACTCGACCGCAGAGCGAACGCTCGTGAGGAGCTCACGGACCAGTGACGCACGCGGGACCGAGGACCGCTGCGGGGAGTCGGCCGGGGGGAGCACGAGCTGCAGGGTCTCCTCCTCACCGAGCTCGTCGAGCAGCCTCCAGGCCTCGGCGCGCTCGGCCTCGCTGCGGCTGCGGGCCAGCTCGACGCGTGAGCGGGCCGCCGCCAGCTGCTCGGAAGCGGCGCCGAGCGCGGTCCGCCGGCGCTCGATGTCGAGGTCCGCCTCGTGCAGGCGCGCCTCAGCCTTGACCAGAGCGGCAGCGGCCCGCTGCGCCGCGGTGTGATGCGCCTGGGCCGTGGCCAGGGCCGGCGCGACCTCCTCCGCCGGCAGGTCGTCGAGCGTGGCGAGCCGGTCGCGCAGCTCGTCGGCGTGCGCGGCCCGGGTGGCGCGAGCGGACTCGAGCGCGGACACCGCCTCGACCTCCGCGGACCGGGCCTGGGCGAGGACCGCCTCGGCGGCCTCCACGTCCTCGGACGTGACCAGGTCGCCGGCCTCGCCCGTGGCAGGGTCCGGATGCTCGGTCGCCCCGCACACCGGGCAGGGCTCGTCCGTCTCGAGGCCGAGCGCCAGCTCGGCCGCCAGGCCGTCGGCGCGTCGGCGGTGGAGCCGGGCGGCGTCCTCCTGCCGGGCACTGCGCTCCGCCGCAGCGGACGCGGCAGCGCGCGCGTGCGCGTCAACCCGTCCCTCGTCCGCGGTCAGCGTCTTGATGCGCGCCGCCGCGTCTCGAAGCCGCTCGACCTTGAGCCGGGCCGACTCCGCTCCCTCTGCCGTCGCGGTCAGCGCAGCCATGGCCTCGGCCTGCTCGGTCCGGGTGCCCTGGGCGCGCTCCAGGCGCGTCCGTGACTCCGCCACCGCGGCGGCGTGCCCGGTGACGGCTGCCGCGCTGGTCTCGGCCTCCTCCCGAGCGCTGTCCGCGTGGGACACCTGGACCGCGATGCGGGTGGCGAGGTCCGCCGCAGCGTCGACGCGGCGGGTGACGTCCCGCAGCACCTGCTCGTCGAGCTCGTCGAGCTGGTCGGGCTCGTCGGGCTGGTCGGGCTGTTCGGGCTCGTCGGGCTGTTCGGCGCCTCCCGGCTGTACGTCGAGACCCGCGTCGTCAGGTGCAGCCCGTGGCCGCAGGCCGAGGCCCGAGCCCAGTCCCGCGGGGAGGGCCTCGACCGCCTGACCATGAGCGGCCGCCGCCTCGACCGCGGCCGCAGACCGCTGGGAGGCGGTGGTGACGTAGGCGATGAGCTCGGCCGCCGCCGCCGCGCGACCAACCTGCGCCCGCACCGACCGGATGTCGTCGGCCTGCGCCTCGAGGCCGGCGAGCGTGGCTGTGGCCGTCGCCGCCTTGGCGCGCAGGGCGTGCACCCGGCGCCCGGTCTCGTCGGCGCTCGCGGCGCCTCGGCGGGCCGCGTCCGCGTCGGCGGCCGCAGCGCCGAGCGCGGCGACCACGCTCTCGACCCGGGCGCGGAGCGTCGTGAGTGCCTGCCTGATGGCGTCAGCGTCGGACGCCGTGGTGTCCACGAGCAGGTCCTCCACGGCATCCGTCGCCTCGGGCGTCGGGCTCGTCGCCTGCCCGTGCGCGAGGTCCGCGCCCACGGGCTGCCGCCGGTCGTCGTGGGGTGACTTCTCGGGCTGGGTGGGGTCGTGGACGGCGTTGCTCGATGCGGGCGCTGGTGCAACGGCCAGCGCCTGGCCCGCGGCGTCGTTGACGCGGGTGAGCGTGCTCGTGAGACGCGCACGCGCCTCCTTGACCTCGGCCTCCACCTCGCGGCGCCGGGCCTCCAGCCAACGCTGCACCTGCTCGAACCGCGTGGTGTCGAACAGTCGCTGCAGGATCGCGGCACGCTCGTCCGTCGAGGCCCGCAGGAAGCGGGCGAACTCGCCCTGGGGGAGCAGGACGACCGTGGCGAACTGCTCGAGGCCCAGGCCCACCACCTCGCGGACGATCCCGCCGACCTCGTCGGCGCGACCGGACCCACGGTCGATCCAGCTGCCCTCGACGCGCTCGACCATGACGACCTTGTGCTGCTGCCTCGTCGTTCCGGTGCCGCGCTTCTTGGGGCGTTCGTACTCCGGGGAGCGGGTGGTCCGGAACCGTCGGGAGCCCACCGACCACTCGAGCTCGACCTCGGGGACCGCCTCGGCAGCCGCATGGTCCGAGCGCAGGGACCCCTTCTGCCGGGCGCCCGGGACGTCGCCGTAGAGGGCGAAGCACACGGCGTCGAGCAGGCTGGTCTTGCCTGCGCCGGTCGGGCCGTTGATGAGGAACAGCCCGGCCGCGCCGAGCTCGTCGAGGTCGACCTCGACCGTGCCGGCGAAGGGGCCGAAGGCGGTGACCCGCAGGTGGTGCAGCTTCACGTCGATCCCTCCCCGCTGGAGGCGACGCGGACGGCCTCGAGAGCCTCGACGACCACGGCGTGCTCCTCGGCACTGGGGGTCGCCCCGCCGCGGACGTGCTCCAGGAAGCCGTCCACCAGCTCGGGGTCGGACGCGACGCGGATGCGGGCGGCATACGACCGGCTCTGCGACGGCTCGATCCCCTGGGGGTCGAGCTGCAGGGACAAGGTGTGGGGGAAGCGTCGGCGGACCTTGTCGATGGCATCGAGCGGACGGACCGCGTCGGTCAGCGTGACCTGGCAGTAGGCGGACTCGGCGGCCTGGTGCGCCGGGTCGCGCAGCAGGTCCTCGAGGTCGCCTCGCAGGACCGCCAGAGGCGTGTGGACGGGGGCCTCGATCCGCTCGGTCCGGACGTCGCCGGAGCGCGCGTCGCCGAGGTCCACCAGCCACGACGACTTGGTGTGCCGAGCCTCGGAGAAGCTCATGGCGACGGGGGACCCGGAGTAGCGCACCCGCTCGTCGAGCGTCTGGGCGCCGTGCAGGTGCCCGAGGCCCACGTAGTCGGCCTCGCGGAACAGGGAGAGGGGCACGTCGCCCACCCCGCCCACGCTGATGTCCCGCTCGCTGTCGCTCGCCTCGCCCCCGGTGACGAAGGCGTGCGCCAGCACCACCACCGGCCCTTGGTGCCGCTCGGCGTCGGCCGTCACCCGAGCCAGCGCCCGCTCGATGACCCCGTGGTGGGACCGCTCGGCGCCGTCGAGCTCGTCCGCCACCACCGACGGCTCGAGGTAGGGCAGGGCATAGATGCGGGTGGCGCCGATCGTGATGGGCCGCGACAGGTCGGCGACCGACGTGCGCAGGTGGACCCCCGCCCGCTCGAGCAGCGGGCCACCGAAGCCGAGCCGCACCGCGGAGTCGTGGTTGCCGCTCGCCAGCACCACCTGGGCCCCCGCGTCGGTGATGCGGCGCAGGGCCTCCGAGAGCAGCGACACGGTCTGCGGGGCCGGCAGCGCCCGGTCGTAGACGTCGCCCGCGATCGCCACGACGTCGACGCCCTCCGAGCGCACCACCTCCACAAGGTGGTCGAGGAACTGCTCCTGGGCAGGCAGCAGCCCGACCTGGTGGAAGGAACGGCCCAGGTGCCAGTCCGAGGTGTGGAGCATCCGCATGGTCGACACCCTAGGAGCGACCACCGACAGACCCTCGGGGACGCGCCCTCGAGCGGCAGATCGCAGACCGGACGCGCCGCGGACCGGTCATGGTGCGCGCCGCGGCCCCGCATGTGGTGCGCTAGTCCGCATGGGTCAAGAGATCTCCGCCGGGCTGAACGCCCGCGAGCTGCGTCAACGTTATCGAGAAAAGGTCCAGCAGTGCCTGGACGTGCTGGAGCGCATGCTCGGGCAGCAGGACTTCGAGACCAGCGAGCCGATGGCAGGACTGGAGATCGAGATGAACCTCGTCGACCAGGACCTGCGACCCAGCATGACCAACGAGGCGGTTCTCGAGGCCATCGACGACCCCTTCTTCCAGAGCGAGCTCGCGCGCTTCAACATCGAGCTCAACGTCGAGCCGGAGCCGCTCGCGGGCGATCGCCTCCACGCGCTGGAGCAGACGCTGCGCGAGCACCTGCGCGCGGCCCGGGACAAGACCGGTGACACGGACATCGTCACCATCGGCATCCTGCCCACGCTGACCAAGGAGCACCTGGGGCGTGACGCGCTGACGCCGACGCCGCGCTACCTCGGGCTCAACGACGCGATCATGGAGGCGCGGGGCGAGGACCTGCTCCTGGACATGGAGGGACGGGGCGGCGAGCGGGTGGCCACCTTCGTGGACACGATCGCTCCCGAGGCCGCCTGCACGTCGGTGCAGTGCCACCTGCAGGTCGCGCCCGCGGACTTCGCGAACTTCTGGAACGCCGCGCAGGCCATCGCGGGGGTGCAGATGGCGGTGGGGGCCAACTCGCCATACCTCTTTGGCTCCCAGCTCTGGGCAGAGACGCGGATCCAGCTGTTCCACCAGGCCACGGACACCCGCCCGATCGAGCTGCGCAACCAGGGGGTGCGGCCGAGAGTGTGGTTCGGTGAGCGGTGGGTGACCTCGATCTTCGACCTGTTCGAGGAGAACGTCCGCTACTTCCCCGCGCTCATCCCCGAGGTCAGCGAGGAGGACCCGGTGGGTGTGATGGAGTCGGGCACGGCTCCCGAGCTGTCCGAGCTCAAGCTGCACAACGGCACCGTCTATCGCTGGAACCGCCCCATCTACGACACCGTGAACGGCAAGCCGCACCTGCGGGTGGAGAACCGCGTCCTGCCGGCCGGCCCCACCGTGGCCGACACGATGGCCAACGCGGCCTTCTACTACGGCCTCGTCAACGCTCTCGTCAGCATGGAGCGGCCGCTGTGGTCCAAGATGAGCTTCGCCTCGGCCAAGGAGAACTTCTTCGCCGGTGCCCGCCGAGGCTTCAACGCCAACCTCTACTGGCCGGGTCGCGGTGACGTCCCCGTGGACGAGCTGGTCCTGCGCCAGCTGCTGCCGTTGGCCGACTCGGGACTGGAGTCGTGGGGGGTGGCGACAGCCGTGCGCGACCGCTACCTCGGCATCATCGAGGAGCGGTGCAAGGCCGAGATGAACGGCGCGGCCTGGCAGGTGCGCTGCGTGGACCGGCTGCAGGACCGGGGCGCCAACCGCGACGAGGCCCTGCGGCGGATGCTGCACCGCTACGTCGACAACATGCACGAGGGTGAGCCCGTGCACACGTGGTCGCTGCCGCGCTGATCAGCGCGGTGCGGGCTGGTTCCAGCGCTGGATCGAGGGGAAGGCACGCTCGTAGCCCAGCACGCTGATCGACCCGGCGTGCAGCTCCAGCTGGGCTCCGAACCTCGGCTCGGTGCGCAGCCACACGCTGGTGAGGATCCGAGTGGTGTGGCCGTGCCCGACCAGCACGACGTCCTTGCCCTCCTTGAGGACGGGCATCACGCGGTCGATGACCGCGCGCGCCCGGGCGGCGACCTGCTCGATCGACTCGCCGGGGCTGTCGCCGGCGGCGACCCCGTCCTGCCAGACCGTCCAGTCGTAGCCGAGCTCCTCGCGGATCTCGGCCGTCGTGCGGCCCTCGTAGCCGCCGTAGTCCCACTCCACGAGGTTGGGGTCGATCGCGGGCTCGGGCAGACCCACGAGCTCGGCGGTGCGTCGCGCTCGCCGCATGGGTGACGACAGGACCAGTGCGAAGTCGAACTCCTCGAGCAGGGGAGCGGTGCGGCGCGCCGCCTCCGCGCCGTGCTCGGTGAGGTCCAGGTCGGTGGTGCCGGTGTGCTTCATGGCCTTGGACCACTCCGTCTCGCCGTGACGGATCAGGACGAGTCGGCCCTCGGGGACGGGGCGGACGGTGGGGCTACCGGTGTCGTTGCTCACGGTGGCAGGCTAGCGGTCATGACGACCTCCCAGCAGCCTGACCACCGCCGTTCCGTCCAGCTCGAGCGGACCAGCCTTGGGCGGTATGCCGCCACCAACGCTCGCGGCGGGACGCTCGAGCTAGGCACCGGCGAGGACGCGGCGTTCACCCCCGTCGAGGCCCTGCTGGCCGCGATCGGAGGCTGCTCGATGGTCGACCTCGACCACCTCACCTCGCGGCGTGCCGAGCCTGCGGGGTTCTCGGTGGAGGTGGGTGGCGACAAGGTCAAGGTCGACGGCGAGTCGCGCCTCGAGGGCCTGACGATCACCTGGCAGGTCACCTTCCCGGAGGGAGCGGAGGGCGACGCGGCCCGCCGGGTGCTCCCTGACGCGATCCGTATGTCGCACGACCGGCTCTGCACGGTGGGGCGCACCGTCGAGGTGGGGACCCCCATCGCTAACATCGAGTCAGGTGAGGAGCCTCGCCGGGCGCAGGTGCGACCGGACGCCGAGTGACCCCACGACGCGGGCTCCGCCGACGAGCGAAGGAGCCTGTCATGACCCACGACACCATCCCCACCGACCTCATCGTCGTCGGGGTCGACGGCTCAGCGCTCGCGCGCCCGGCCCTGGAGTGGGCGGCTCGCGAGGCTGAGGGACGCAAAGCGGGACTGCTGCTCGTGATGGCCCAAGAGGTCGCGCAGCCAGCGCCGCACGAGCTGGGGTGGTCCTACGGGCTCGAGGAGCTCGTCCAGCAGGGCACCGAGCGGGTCCTGGACGAGGCCCAGGCTGCCGTGCGCGTGGCCCACCCCGACCTCGAGGTGACGAGCCAGGCCGTCTGGGGCAGCCCTTCGGCGGCGCTGATCGAGGCGTCCCGGCACGCGCAGCTCGTGGTCACGGGAAGCCGTGGGGCGGGCGGATGGGAGGGGCTGCTGCTCGGCAGCGTCTCGGGCGCTGTCGCTGCGCACGCGCACTGTCCCGTGGTCGTCGTCCCCGACCGTGCGGCCGGAGCCCCGGCGGACGGGCCGGTGGTGCTCGGCGTCGACGACTCGGCCGAGGGGCACCGGGCCGCGGCGTTCGCTTTCGGTGAGGCCGACGGTCGAGGTGTGCCGCTGGTGGCCGTCCGGGCCTGGACGATGGAGTTCGAGGGCGGCGTCGTCCCGACGGAGCAGGGCTCCTCCGCGCACGACGAGATGACCCGGCGTCACACCGAGCTGGTGGAGCACGTGCTCCAGCACGGCCGCGAGCAGCACCCGGACGTGGTCGTCGAAGCCCGCATCCGCCGCGGCTCGTCGGTCAAGGCGCTCGCGGAGGAGTCCCGCAGCGCCTCGATGGTCGTCGTGGGCAGCCGCGGGCGGGGTGGCTTCGCGGGCATGCTGCTCGGGTCGACCAGCCGGCAGGTCCTGCAGGCCTCGCACGCACCGGTGGCCGTGGTCCGCGTCTGAACGACGACTTGTCCACAGGTCGTCTCGTCTCCGCGACCGTCGTCCACAGGCGGCCGCCGATCGTCCGACGGCCCGCCCCTCGCCCGCCAGACTGGGCCCGGCGAGGGAGGAGACCCCAGATGACGGTGGCGGACATCGACCCGACGGAGGTCGTGCGCGAGCTGATGGGCGCGCACCCGCACGAGTGCGTCGTGTGCTACGTGGGACGCATGGTGCAGCGGTTCGACTGCGACGGGTCGTGGCGGTGGGTCGAGACGTGGCGCGAGCAGCGGGCACCGCGCGCCAGCCGTCTCGAGCGTCGGCTCGGTGCGCGCGGGGCGTCGTGCGACTGCGAGCTGCAGCTGCGGGCCTACGAGGTGGAGCCACGAGCGCTCGCCGTGTCCTGGGACGGCCCGATCGCGTCGGTCGGTCACTGCCTCGAGGTCCGGGCGGGATCGACGCAGCCGTGCCGCCTCTGGCGCCTGGCGCAGCGCAACTGGTGGGCGGGGGAATGCCATGCGCCGCAGACGTGTTAGGCCGACATCGTCCTGACCGAAGGAGCACCCGTGGAGGACCTGCGCTACCTGCAGCTGTCGATGGCCGAGCACCTGTTCGAGGAGAAGAAGTACACCTCGGCCGCCCACTCGCTGTCCGACCTGCTGGATTCCGAGCCCGACAACGTCGCCGTCCGACTCCTCCTCGTCCGCGCCTACTACCACTCGGCCCAGCTCGGTCGGGCCGAGGAGCAGCTCACCGAGCTCGTCGGCCGAGCCCCGACGGACGACTACGTCCGGCTGCTGCTCGCCCGCACGCTCGAGCGTCAGGGGCGAGGGGCCGAGGCGGCCACGCAACGGCGGATCCTGGCGGCGCTGACCGGCGACGACAGCCACCTGGCGTCGACCCCGGAGAACAACAGCCACCTAGCGCAGACCCGGGAGCCGGTGGCGGAGGCGCCCTACGAGGCGCCATCGGGGCACACCCGTGGCGAGGGCTCCCCGGAGGCGCCGGACGCCGGCCCCGGGACTGCCTCGTGACCATCGTGGGTATGCCGAGCCGCATGACACGCACCCCCAAGCGCATCCTGATCGTCGTCACGAGCACCCCCCGCTACACCTCTGCCGGCTACCGCACCGGGCTGTGGCTGGGGGAGCTGACCCACTTCTACGACGTCGTCACCGACGCCGGCCACGAGGTGACCATCGCGAGCATCGACGGAGGGGCCGTGCCGCTCGACCCCGAGAGCCTGTCCACGATGATGCTCAAGAGCGGGGGCACCGGTGTGCGCTACGCCGACCCGGCCTTCATGTCCCTGCTGGACGACACCGTCCGGGTCGAGGACCTCACGGCGGACGAGTTCGACGCCATCTACCTGACCGGCGGCCACGGCGTGATGTTCGACTTCCCGACCAGCGAGGCACTCGGCGCCCTGGTCGCCGATCTCGACGCCCAGGGCAAGGTCGTCTCTGCGGTGTGCCACGGCCCTGCCGGACTGCTCGGCGCCCGTCGCGAGGACGGCGCACCCGTCATCAAGGGACGCAAGGTGACGGGCTTCTCCTGGCCCGAGGAGAAGCTGGCCAAGCGCCAGGATGCCGTGCCCTTCCGCCTGGACGAGGAGCTCAAGGCGCTGGGAGCCAAGTACTCCAAGGCGCTGCTGCCCTTCAAGGACAACGTGGTGCGCGACAAGAACCTCATCACGGGGCAGAACCCCCAGAGCGCGGAGAGCGTCGCCAAGGCGGTGCTCAAGCGTCTGAAGTGACGCCCAGCCGCCCTGAGGCATGTACGGCGAGCGATCGAGAGGATCAGGCGCCCAAGTCGCACCGAGGTTCAGCTGCACCGAGGTTCAGGTGCCCCTAGGTTCAGGTGCCCCTAGGTTCAGGTGCCCCTAGGTTCAGCTGCGCGGAGGTTCAGGCGCCCGCACGCCGCTGTGGTGGGCCTGCTAGGTGTGCCAGGGCGACGTCGACCAGCGAGACGTGGTCGAGGGCGTGCACCTCGGCCATGGGGAACCACCGGGCCTCGTCCGTGGTGCCCGCGACCTCGTTGGTGAGGATGCCACCGACGACCGTGGCCTCGTGCAGGACCCGCACCGCTCTGAGCGGGCGACCGGATCCGCTCCACCGCTGCTCGGCGGGGATGACGCGGGTGTCCACGGCCAGGAGGGGACCGAGCTCGACCTCGAGCCCGGTCTCTTCCGCGGCCTCGCGCACGGACGCCTCGGCCACCGTCTCGTGCAGCTCGACCCCGCCTCCGGGCAGCGTCCACATCGGGCGCGTCCCTTCGTTCCAGAGCGCGAGCAGGAGGCGGCCCTCATCGTCGACGATCACGCAGTAGGCCGCGAGCCGGGTGTCGTACTCGGTGTAATCCGGGTGGCCGGGGTGGCCGGGGTCCCCCGTGCGATCACCAGCACTCGATCCGTCCACCACGGCCGGACCTACCCGTCCGCGCGCAGGGCGTGGACCTGGCTGTAGCCACTGTCGAGGTCGGTGATGCGCACCTGCACGATCCCGTGCTCGTCCAGGGTGTAGCGCTCCTCGACCAGCGGGCCGTCGTCCCGACGCTGCACGGGGACGCGGGTCAGGTCACGGCCGTCGCGCAGGACGGGGTCGAAGGGGAAGAGAACCTCGGCGAAAGGGACGAGATCTCCGGTGGGGCCACCGTGCTCGTCGAGGTCGGTGTGCTCGACGTAGCGGTACCACCCGACGTCGTGGGCCGCGCGATATCGACGGGTGGCCGTGCGGCAGCCGCTCGGTTCGAGGACGTCGGTGCGCCCGAGGATGGGGTCGAAGCCGACGGCCTCCCCGTCGCGCAGCTCTCGGAAGACGCCGAAACCGCGCGACAGCCGGTCCCGGAGCGAGTAGCCCGCGTCGTCGTCGGTCGCGATGGCCAACCCGATGGCGGTGGACGCCGCGGGCAGCGGTGAGCGGTGAACTCGCCGACCGAACCTTTCCTTGAGCAGCCGCGGGACGAGAGGCAGGCCGCTCGCACCCCCGACGAGATAGATGCCGGCCACGTCGTGCAGCTCGTCGACGTGGTCGTCGGCGTCTCCCATCAGCGGGCCCATGGCGTCCACCGTCTGCTCAACGAGCGGTGTGGCACGGCCGTAGAACGCGGTGACAGGGACACCGACCTCGGTCCCGGCGACCTCGAGGGTCAGGCGCCGGGTCTGGGGTGACAGGTGCTCCTTGAGCTCTCTGGCCTGCTCCAGGAGGTCGTCGCGGTCGGGGGCCGAGAGGTCGTCCACCCGCTGGTGGATCGACTCGGCGGCCAGGTCGGCCAGGAGCAGGTCGAAGTCGTCGCCACCCACGTGGTTGAGACCCACCGTCCCGAGCACCTCGTGGTGGGTGCCCGCGACGTCGACCACCGAGGCGTCGAAGGTCCCGCCGCCGAGGTCGTAGACGACGACGCGGGTGCGGTTGCGGGTGATCTCCCGGCGTCTGCGGTGCGTGAACTCGAACCCCGCGGCCGAGGGCTCGTTGAGCATGGCGACCACGGTGAAGCCCGCCCGCCGGAAGGCCTCCAGCGTCAGGAAGCGCTGCGGTCCGTGAGCGTGGGCGGGGACCCCGACGGCCGCCTGCAGCTCGGAGTCAACGGTCAGCTCTTCGGACAGGCTCGACTGCTCGACCAGGGCCGTGCGCAGAGCAGCGGCGTATGCCGTCAGCAGCTCCAGCACGGGGACCTGCCTGGTGCCGACGGTGACGGGTGTCTCGGCTGTCACGTCCGGGGCTGCCAGCACCCGCTTGAAGGACCGCGTCAGCGGTGCCCCGGCTCGAGCGGCCGCCAGCGCCTCGAAGCCGAACACGAGCCGGTCATCGTCCAGCGCGACCACCGACGGCAGGTGCTCGTGCGCCTCGCCGTCTCCGTCGTAGAAGGTGACGACCGGATAGTTGCCGCGGTCGGCCGTGGCGACGATGGTGCGAGTGGTGCCGAGATCCACGCCGAGCTTCATGCGAACAGCCTAGTGAGCCCGGGCCGACGACGAGCGGGCCGTCTCAAGGCCCTGGAGAGCAAGCCGCCTCACCTCGCCGCACCCGACGTGTCAGCGCCCCGCGGGCGTGATCCTCAGCGGGATGCGGCGGGTGCCGAAGTCGCCGGGCTGGTCGGCATACCGGCCCGGGAGAGAGATGCCGCAGCGCTCGCACCGGCCCTGCTCGTCGAGCCGGTAGCCCGTGATGGTGTAGCCGGCGCGCTCGATCACCGCTGAGCCGCATCCGGGACATCGCGTCGTGTCGCCCTCAGGGTTGCGCGCGTTGCCGGTGTAGGCGAAGTGCTCGCCGGCGTCCGTCGCGATGCGTCTGGCGCGCTCCAGGGTGTCGACCGGAGTGCGCGGCACGTCTCGCATCCGGTTGTCGGGGTGGAAGGCCGTGAAGTGGTGCGGCAGGTCCGGGCCGAGCTCTGCCACGACCCACCGGCACATGCGCTCGATCTCGTCGTCGCTGTCGTTGTGCCCCGGGATGAGCAGCGTGGTCAGCTCGACCCACACGTCGGTCTCGTGGACCAGATAGGTGAGGGTCGCGAGCACCGTGTCGAGACGCGCGCCGGTGACCCCGCGGTAGAACTCGGGGGAGAAGCCCTTGAGGTCGACGTTCGCGGCGTCCATGGGCGCGAAGAAGTCGCGACGTGCCTCGCCCTGGACGTAGCCCGCGGTCACGGCGATCGTCCGGACCCCGCGCTCGTGGCAGGCGTGCGCGACGTCGATGGCGTACTCCGCGAAGATCACCGGGTCGTTGTAGGTGAAGGCCACCGAGGCGGCCTGCCAGTCGCGGGCCGCGTCGGCGATCTGTGCGGGGGAGGCGTCGTCCTGCAGGCGGTCCATCTCGCGGGACGTGGAGATGTCCCAGTTCTGGCAGAAGCGACAGCCGAGGTTGCACCCCGCGGTCCCGAAGGACAGGACGCTGGTGCCGGGGTAGAAGTGACGCAGCGGCTTCTTCTCGACGGGGTCGAGGCAGAACCCGCTGGAGCGCCCGTAGGTCGTCAGGTGCAGCTCGCCGCCCTCGTTGCGACGCACGAAGCAGTAGCCGCGTTGCCCCTCGCGCAGCGTGCACTCGCGGGGGCACAGGACGCAACGGACCCGCCCGTCGTCGGTGGCGTGCCAGTAGCGGGCGAGGCTGCTCACGGCTCCTCCTCGAAGGACGTGACGCTGTATCGGGAGAGGCGCACGCCATCGTCCCAGTGGTCCCGGGGCAGGCCCGCCTTGGCGCGCAGGCTGCGCAGGAAGTCCAGGGGGTCGGTGAGCTGGTCCCACACTTGTGGCAGGTAGGTCGCGCGACGACCAGCTGCCTCGAGGACCACCCCGTCCACCCGCGGCCGCAGGGCGAGCACCGCGTCGCGCTCCGACGTGACCTGGATCGGTTCGGGGACCGACAGGACCGACACCTCGATGGCGAGGTGCGGCGCCTCGTCGGGCCCGACCGGCGGGAAGCGCGGGTCCGTGCTGGCCGCCGCCACGGCGTTGGCGCGGACGTCGTCGAGGAGCGGTCGGTATGCCGTCAGCGTGCCGATGCAGCCGCGGAGGCGGCGGTCGAGGTGCAGGGTCACGAACGAGGCGCCGTCGTCGAGCAGCCACCTCTCCCGGGTGGGGCCGTCCAGCGGGTCGGGGAAGTCGGCGTCGGACTGCCGGGCGGCGATGCCGAGGCGGCCGTGGATCGCGCCGCGTGCGACGGCGAGGAGGACGGGGCCGGCGTCGGCCGGGACGGTGGAGGTCATGGCCCGGCCTCCACGAATGCCGTCTCCTCGAACGCCTTCTCCTCGAGCGCGAGGGCCGCGTAGCCGACGACCCGGTCGCGGTCGCCTGCCGTGTCGCCGGACGAGCACGACGCCAGCGCGCGGATCGTGCCCCCTCGGCGGCGGGCGTGCTCCATGAGGCCGTTGATGGGGGTCGCGCCGCAGGCCTGCTCGTGGTCGAGGTCGCCCCTCAGGGCGGTGACCTGGTCGATGGTGTCGCGATCGAGGCGACGGGCGGCGTCATACGGCAGGTAGTGGGACAGGTCGGAGCTGATGACGACGACTGTCGCCGGATCGTCCAGCAGCGCGTCGACGACGTCGGCGACCTCGGAGGGAGTGGCGCGACCGACCGCGAGCGGGACGAGGTCGGCCTGGGGGAGCAGCCGCTGCAGGAAGGGCACGTGGACCTCGATGGAGTGCTCCGGGGCGTGGGCCTCGTCACTGACGACGACCTGGGGCAGCGCTGCCACGGAGGGTGGCACGATCGCCCGGGCCTCCCCGAGAGGGGTGCTCCACGCCGAGGCGCTCGAGGTCGCGACACCACGGAGGGGCACGCGGTGCGTCGGGCCCAGCACCGCGACCCGCTCGATGCCGTCGCGACGGAGGTGGCGGTAGGCGACCGCGGCCGTCGACCCGGAGTAGACGTAGCCGGCGTGCGGGGCGATGACCGACCACGCGCCGAGCCGGATCGGTGCGGTGGCCGCAGGCGAGGCGGTGCGTGACGGGTTCGGGCCGGAGTATTCAGTGGGCGGCGAGTCAGCACGCAGCGGGTCCGTGTGCGGCACTCGTGACGTGCCCGACGTGCCGGCCTCGGCCAGCAGCTGGTCCACCAGCTGCTCGAGGACCGCGGGCTGGGCGGGGTAGAACGTGCCCGCGACGGCGGGTCGTCGCACTGCCATGCGTCCCAGCGTAGGCCGGGCTCGTGGCCGGCGGGGAGATGTGTCGTGCTCGGGACGCGCTCGCGGTCCGGGTCAGGTCGTGGGTTGCGGCAGCGGGTGCTGGCACTGGTCGTCGAGCGGGAGCGAGGTGTGCTCGTGCGTGATGCGCGGGCCGCCATCGCCGGGCTCCCACACCTGGGTGAACCGGGAGACGATCTCCGCGCGCCCGCCCTGGCGATCGTCGGCGGCGTAGAACGCCAGCCCGGAGATGACGACGAGGTCGTCGGAGCCGGCGACCCGTGGTTCGCGGATCTCGCAGATCCCGTTGCCGGACAGGTAGCCGAACCACTCGACGACGGCGGCCCGCCACTCGTCCTTGGAGGGATACTGCCAGGCCGACGTGCCGTCGAAGACCCGGACGTGGTCCGCGTAGAGCTCCAGCAGCCCGTCGACGTCGATCGAGGCGACCGCCTGCTCGTAGGAGGAGATCAGCTGGGTAGCATCCATGCTCATCATGTGAACACCGTATACATCCGTGACGATGCCGCACAAGACCCCTGCCCCCAGGGCCGACCGTGAACGACCGGCGGTGAGCTAGCGAAGGTCCGGCGAGAGCAGCTCGTAGAGCTGGTGGTCCTGGTAGGTGCCCGCGATCATGACGTACTTGCGCGCCAGGCCGTAGCGTTGAAATCCGTTGCGCTCCAAGACCTGCTGCGAGGCGAGGTTGTGCAGCAGGGTGCCGGCCTCGAGGCGGTGCAGCTGCCACTCGCCGAAGGCAAGGTCCGACAGCTCGGCCACGGCACGCGTCGCCAGCCCCCGTCCGGTGAATCCCGCGCCGAGCCAGTACCCCACGCTCGCGTACTGCCCGGCGCCCCGGACGATGTTGTTGAGGGTGATGCGTCCCGCGATCCGCCCGCGCTCGTCCGTGACGACATAGGGGCCCATGCGGCCACCATGGCGCTCGGCGAGGGCCAGGCGCACCATCTCGCGCTGGCCTTCCTCGGTGTAGAAGCGCTCCGGGCGCGCCGGCTCCCACGGCGCCAGGTGCTCTCGGCTCGTGAGGACCAGCTCGGTCAGAGCGGGCACGTCCGCCAGGTCGAGGGGCCGGATGACGGTCATGGGGCCATCATCTCAGCGAGGTCTGGGGCGTTGCAGGCGCACGAGGACCTCGGCGTGCGCGGTCTGGGGGAACATGTCGAACAGCCTTGCCGCGGTGACCTGCCAGCAGGGCATGTCCGCCAGGTCGCGCGCCAACGTGGCGGGGTTGCAGCTGGAGTAGATCACGGTGGAGGCGGGAGACTCCTCGAGCCAGCGGGCGAGCGGGCCACCGATCCCGCGTCGTGGGGGATTGACCACGACCAGATCCGGACGCGAGTCCGCTTCCAGGGCAAGGCTGGTCGCGTCGCCGTCGATGAATCGGGCTGTGCCGAGACCCAGCTCGTCGGCGCTGCGGCGGGCGCTGCTGATCGCCTCGGGTGAGACCTCGATGCCCAGCACCTGGATCGACCGACCGGACGCGCAGGCCCGGTCGGCCGCGTGGAGCGCGAATCCGCCCACGCCGCAGTAGAGGTCCCACAACGTGCCGACCTGCGCGTCGAGGACCCAGTCGCCCGCCTGGGCGTACAACGACTCCGCGACAGAGGTGTTGGTCTGGAAGAAGCTGCGGGTGCCGAGGTGGAGCGTCACGCCGGCGACAGGCATCGGCAGGGTATCGGCCTCGCTGAGAAGGACCTCCTCGTCACCCTCGAGCACGGCGGCGTGGCGGGGCTGGAGGTTGGCCGACAGGACCCGGATCTGCGGCAGGGCCTCGAGCAGCACCGGGACGCCGCGTCGCAGACGACCCAGCTGGTTGGTCGAGCGCAGCACGAAGCGCACCATGAGCTCGCCCGTGGGGGAGTGGGTGACGAGGAGATGCTTGAGCTCGCCCTGGCGTCCGCGCACGTCATACGGCTGGAGCCCGAGACGGGGGACGACCTCGGCGAGCGCCAGCGCCGCCTCGTGCAGCCCGGGTTCGTAGAGCCCGCATCCGCGCAGGTCGACCCCCGCCCCGCCGGCGTCCAGGATGCCGAAGGTCGGCGCTGCCGTGGTGCCCGCCACGACGAGCTTCGCCTTGTTGCGGAACTCGCTCTCGCGACTGGGTCGGGGGTCGAGCCACGCGTCCTCGGGGACGTGGCCCGCCAGGACGTCGGCGACGGTGCGCTGCTTGTCGGCGAGCTGCTCGGTGTAGGGAACGCCCATGAAGGTGCACGACCGGCACCGCCCCGCGTCGAAGTAGTCGCACTGCATGGCGGCAAGGCTACGGGCAGCTAGGCCAGGCCAGCTCGCGCTCGCTGTCGAACCTGCGCCGCGTCCCGTCCACGGGATCGACGAACGCCAGCGTCCGGGCCAGGAGGCGCAAGGGCTCGCTGACGTCGTCGACGGCGTCGGGCAGGACGGTGGGATACAGCGGGTCGCCGACGATGGGGATGCCGAGGGACGCCAGGTGCAGGCGCAGCTGATGCGTCCGTCCCGTGCGGGGCGACAACCGGTAGCGTCCGAATCCGCCACGCACCTCGACCAGCTCGACCGCGGTCTCGGCGTTGGGTGGCGCGTCCGGGACCTCGCGGGCCGTCAGGACATCCCGGTCCTTGACGATGTGGCTGTGCAGCGTGAGAGGCAGGGTCAGATCAGGGCGGAGCGGGGCGATGGCCTCGTAGGTCTTGACCGGGATCCGTTGCTCGAACATCCGTTGGTAGGGCGCCCGCCAGCGTCGCTCGGTCGTGAGGACGAGCACCCCGGCGGTCAGTCGGTCGAGCCGGTGAGCGGGTCCGAGCTCGGGTAGATCGAGCGTGCCGCGCGCACGGACGACCACCGACTGAGTGACGTGGCGCCCGCGCGGGATGGTCGAGAGGAAGTGCGGCTTGTCCACCACGACGATCCGCTCGTCCTGGTGCAGGACGGTGAGCTCGCCTGGCACGACAGGCTCCTCGCGCAGGTCACGGTGGAACCACACGAAGGTGTGCGGGCGGTAGGGCTCGTCTCCGGTCCAGGGGTGACCATCGTCGTCCACGAATCGCTTTGCGGCCAGCATCGATTCGACATCGACCTCGTCAGGGAGCTTGTGCCGTAACCAGTCTCGCATCGTCTCCCAGGGGGCGACCCGGCCCGGATCCCGGTCCGGAGTACGCACCCAGGCCGACTGCAGCCCGTGGCGGGGCGGGAGCGGGGAGCGGGGAGGCACCGGGTCATCATGCCTGTTCCGGCCCGTCATGCCCGTCTAGGGTGGCGTCATGACGCAGACCCAGGGTGCCGCGACGTTCATCATGCTCGAGGGAGGCGCCGAGGGCGCCCTCGACCTGTATGCCGAGGCCTTCGGGGGTGACTGGGTCGCGGGGCTGGTGGCTCGTCGTGAGGGTGATCTGGGGCAGGCGACCGGGCCGGTCCTGCACGCGTCCGCCGAGCTCAAGGGCCACCGCGTCATGGTGGTGGACTCGGGGGTCTCCCATGCGTTCGGCCTGACCCCGTCGATCTCGCTGTGGGTCGACTGCGCGGACCAGGCCGAGCTCGATCGGGTCTGGGACGTCCTGGTCGATGGCGGGCAGGTCTACATGCCGCGCGGTGATTACGGATTCGCGCCGTACTTCGGGTGGGTGGGGGACCGCTACGGCGTGACCTGGCAGCTGTGCGTGGGCATGGCCGCCTGACCCCGGCGCGGAGGCACCAGGGCACACGGCAACGGGTCAGGTCGCCAGGTCGTGGTCGCCGGGCGGATCGGTCTCCGGCCGGTTCACGCCCGGCGTCTCCCCGTGCGCCTCGACGGAGTCGCCTGCCGGTGGTGTCCGGTCAGGGGTGCCTGTGGCGTCCGCCGGGTCGGGCGGGCCAGTTGCGTCTGCAGGTCGGGGTGCGGGGCGCCACCCGCCCAGGACGTTGACCACGTCCCACTCGACCCGGCCGCCGTCGGGGGTGACGCGTCCGGTGATGTCGTGCCGGTGGACGAACCGGTGGTGCGGTCCGCACAGCAGGGCGAGGTTGTCGGCGTCGGTGGCGCCACCGTCGGCCCAGTGGACGATGTGGTGGACCCGTGACCAGGAGGCGGGGTTGTCGCAGCCGGGGAAGCTGCATCCGCCGTCGCGCACCTCGAGCGCGCTCCGCTGCCCCTTGCTGGCCAGACGCTCCGTCCGTCCAAGGGTCAGGGGCTGACCACCCTCACCCAGCCAGACGGGCGTGACCTCGGCATCGCAGGAGAGCTCGCGGGCGTAGGCCGGAAGCAGGTGGGTGCCGAGGTCGTCGACGGCGGCCACGGGCGTGGTGCAGTCGCACGGCTCCCCGGTGGGCCGCCAGAGCCCGAACATGTCCTTGGCCCGATGCTCGCACGGCCGGGCGAGCGCATCCAGCGGGAGCGTGAGGTTGACCCTGGTGCCGGCACCCATGGGTCCGGTCACCGTGGAGGCGCCGACGAGCTCCGCCATCCGCATGAGAGCGTCCAAGCGGCGCTCGCGGGGGAGCCGGGTGTCGATCTGGCCGGGCTCGGGGTTGGGGACCGGCGCCGACAGAGCCGTGAGGGCGGCGTCCAAGGTGGCCTTGTCGGTCGGGGAGAGCAGGCCCTCGAGGCGATAGAGCCCGTCCGGCATCTCGGTGAATCCGGACAGGCCGCGCTGGGCGGCGTGGTGGCTGCGGGTGCGTTCCTCGCTGTCGAGGGTGCCGTAGCGGGCGAGCATGTCGGTCTTGAACCGGGCCAGCGAGCGCCGGCTGGTGCACTGGCGGGCGAGGGTCGTGGCGGCCTCGGCGATCTCGTCGTGCATGGCCGGGTCGGTGGCGGTGCGCAGCTCGTCGAAGACAGAGGCGGCGCGGCCCGCGTCGCTCGGAGTCACGTCACCCGTCCTGAGCGCGTCGCGGAGCCCGGACAGTACCGGCCGGGTCGTCGTGTCGATCGCCCGTCGGATGGCGTGCGCGTCGGTCTCGGTGAGCGCGGCGCCGGCATCGGTCAGCCAGGCGGCCGCGCCAGTCGACCCCGACTCGCGGATCACACCCCGCTCGCCGGCCTCGATGGTGACGGCGCACGCCAGGCCCCGCGCCGCCGCAGCGACCTGCGTCGCGGTCACCGCCAACCCGGCCAGATCCATGGACTGGACCGAGCTCACCCCAGCACCGAGCACGCGCAACGCCTCCAGGGCCCCGTCGAGGGTGCCCCTTGCCGCGAGAACGTCGGTGTACGTCATACGACCACGGTATCGAACGATACATCGAAAATATAGAGCGTTTGACCCTGATAGCCATCATTTGACCGTATGCCGATCAGCCGCCACGACCTGTGAGGTCGACGTCATCTCGCACCCGCGAGGCGAGGGCCCCAGCGCCAGAGGCTCACGGCCGCCGCCAGACGTACGGCGTCGTCGTGGTGACCTTCACGAAGCCGGAGCGCTCGAGGATGGGGCGGGAGTGCTCGGTCGAGTCGCTGTGCAGCAAGGTCGCGCCGCGCCGCAGCGCCGAGCGTGCCCGCGCCGCCGTCAGGGCTCGATAGATCCCTCGCCCACGCCACTGTGCGAGCGTCGCCCCGCCCCAGAGGCCGGCGAACTCGGTGCCCACGACAGGCTCGATCCGACCGGTGCACACGACCAGCCCGTCGATCTCGGCGACCCACAGCTCCAGGTCGTCGCGCCCGAGCGCCAGGCGGTCGAGCAGCTCATCGGCCATCCCCGGGACGGCTTCGCCGAAGGCCTCGTCCGCGGCCTCGCACAGTCGCCGCACGTCGGCCTCCGACTCGACCCGCCGCAGCTCGACGGCCGCCCCGTCAGGCAGGGGCACGTCCACCGCGAGCTTCGCAGCCTCGCCGATCATCACGGACTCCGGTGCGCCCGGGACGAACCCCTGGGTGACCAGGGCGTCGTGCAGTCCTGGCGCCACGTCGTGGCCGCGAGTCTTCCACTCCACCCTGGTGATTCGTTCGTCCGAGCGATAGTGCTCGAGCGTCTCCTGCACCAGCTGCTCGATCCTGGCCGCGTCGAGCCCGCCCAGGTCCCGGTAGGTGACGAAGCCGCGCACCCCGCGATACACCCCCCAGAGGACGGGCCCGTGCCGTTCCTTGGTGCCGGCCGAGACGAGCTCGGCCTCGTCGCGGAGCTGGGCGTCGTACCGGGCGAGCAGGTCCGCGGGGGAGAGGTCCGTCATGGGGGTCAGCCTGGCCCACAATGGGGCGACGACAAACCCGATCTGCGAGGAGCGCCCGATGATCACGATCACCGTCAAGTGGGACGTCAAGCCGGAGTACGCCGACGACTTCCTCGAGCTGACACGGGAGTTCACCGAGGCGTGCCGCGCCGAGCCGGGCTGCCTGTGGTTCGAGTGGTCGCGCTCGTGCGACAACCCCAACGAGTACGTCCTCATCGAGGCCTACAAGGACGCGCAGGCCGGCAAGGAGCACGTGGAGTCCGGCCATTTCGCCGAGGCCATGAAGACGCAGGGGAAGTACGCCGCCACACGTCCCAAGGTCATCTCGTTCGAGAAGCCCGGCACCGGCTGGGACGAGCTCGGTGAGATCGAGATGCCCTGAGGCTCAGCAGGACCCAGGCTCAGCCCGTATGACGGAGCTGGTCACCGCCGCCCGTCCGGCCCGACGTCACGATCGGTGACGCGAGCCGCCGGGCTGCGGGGAGCCGGCGCGTCAGTCATGCGTGCCGCGTCCGCCTCGCGCTCGGTCCGTGATCGCGTCGGCGACGTCGTCGGGGTTGCACTCGGGGAGCCAGTGCCCGGCGTCGAGCTCCACGAACCGGTAGTCCGCGTCGACGAGCGCAGCCGTGGCCTCCGCGGCGGCGCGGCCGAGGGCGACGTCGTGGCGTCCCCACACGTAGGTCGTCGGGACCTGGACCTGCGAGGACCGCTGCGCAGCAGCACCGTTCGTCGAGCCGGCACTCCTCGCCGCGGCCCCACGCCCGTCAGCAACCTTTCTCGAGCCGAGACCGCCGGACGTCAGCGACCGCCAGGGGGCGCTTGCGCGGTACCAGCCGATCGGGCCGCGCAGGCTCGCCGGGGTGGCGAAGCGGGCGGCATACCGCTGGGCGTGGTCGGCGGGCAGGCCGGCGCTGGTCAGGAACCGCAGCATCGACCGGGACAGCACCCGCTCGGGCAGGCCGGGCACCTGGAACGCCAGCATGTACCAGCTGCGTCGTGCCTGGTCCGGCGTCCGCATGGCTCGCTCCATCGCCGCGGGGTGGGGCGTGGACAGGACGGTCAGGGACAGCAGGCGGTCGGGTGCCGACAGCGCGGTGGCCCAGGCGACGGCACCTCCCCAGTCGTGCCCGACCAGGTGGACGCGCCCGGCGCCCGACGCGTCGACGAGGGCCAGCACGTCGCGCACGAGCTCGCTGACGCGGTAGGCGTCGTTGCCGGCCGGCGACGCGGCGGGGGAGTACCCCCGCTGGTTGGGCGCGAGGGTCCGGAAACCCTTGGCGTGCAGGCGTTCCGAGACCGCCGTCCAGGCCGTCGCGTCCTCGGGGAAGCCGTGCAGCAGCACGACCACCTCGCCGTCGCGCGGCCCGCTGTCGATGACCTCGAAGGTCAGCCCGGCGCGGGTGAAGGAGTGCAGGGGAGGGGTGTCGACGTGATCCGTCATGGTGGGCGCCGTTCGTCGTCGAGAGTCTGGCCATGGCCACCCTAGTCCGGCAGACTCGTGCCGGTCCGACGTCACCGACGACGTCCACCGACGTCCACCGTCGCCCACCGACGAACCAGCGAGGCCACCATGTCCCGTCCTGTGCACTTCGAGATCCACGTCGACGACCTCGACCGCGCGATGGCGTTCTACGCCGCGGCGTTCGGCTGGAGCTACGAGGACTGGAGCGAGTTCGCCGGCCTGCCCTACGCCGGCGTCACGACCGGCGAGGAGGGCACGCTCGGCATCAACGGTGCCCTCATGCAGCGACAGGGCCCGTCGCCGGCGGCCGACGGCGCGGTCAAGGGCGCCGTGCTGACCATGGGCGTCGAGGACTACGACGAGTCCGAGCAGCGCATCCTCGAGGCGGGCGGGACGCTGGCCCTGCCCAAGTACGCCCTCCCCGGGATGGCGTGGCAGGGCTACTACCTCGACACCGAGGGCAACGTCTTCGGCATCCACCAGCCCGACGAGGACGCCCGCTGACACGGGCGCCCTCGCGCTGGGTGGTTCGGGTGGGTCGCGGTACGGCTGCTCAGCTGCCGTCGCCGAGGGGCGTGACGTCCGGCTGACCGGCGCCGGGCTCGTCCGAGCCGGTCGCGGCAGCCTCGCCGGGCGTGCCCTCGCGCACCACCTCGAGCTGCACCTTGGTCACCAGGGCCGCGACGGCTCCGATGGCGGCGAGCATCGGGGCGGCCAGCGTCAGGACGCCACCCGCGGCGACGCCCATGGTCAGCGGCACGGTCAGCAGCTCCTTGCCGTCCTGGTCCTTGATGACGACGCGCTTGGCGTTGCCGTCCTGGACCAGCTCGCGGACCTTGCCGACCAGCTGGTGGCTGGCCACGTCCATCCGCTCGGTGAAGGTCTGCTTGTCCTGCGGTGCGTCGCTCATGATCTGCTCCCCCTGGAGGTTGTCGGTGGTGATGCCTCCAACCTAGGCAGGGGGCCTGGGGGCTCGCACTCGGGGACGACCCTGGCCGGACCCCCGGTCAGCCCGTATGCCGGGCCCCGGCCGCCACGGGGGTGCTGCACGTCGGCGGGGTCCAGTCCTGCTCGGGTCCGTACCGGTGGCCGTGACCGTCTCCGGGCGCGAGGGAGGACAGGGTGTCCACGGCGGCCCCGCCGTAGCTCACCCACGGCAGCCACAGCGCGCCGGCCCAGCGCAGCGGCCGGTGGGTGGCCGTGCCGGGGACGAGGTGCACGATCGGGTCGTCGGCGTTGGCGAGGGCCCGCTCGCGGGCGATGCCGAGCGTGCCCCCGCCCGGCACGCCGCACCACAAGGATCCGCACACGTGTGAGGCCCGCGCGTGATCGGCGAGGGCCGCCTGCCCCGCCAGGGCGCCGAGCGACTCACCGTAGACGTAGAGGGCGGGGCGTTCCCCGGCCGGCAGCTCGTCGATCCGCGCGGCGACGGCGTCGACGACCGCCCGCGCCGACGCCGCGCTAACGTCGCGCTCGGCGAGCAGGCTCAACCAGCTGGGCGAACGGTCGTACTGCACCGCCACCGTCGCCACCCCCGCGCCGAGCTGTCGCTCGAAGCCCTCGATCGCGTTGCGGTTGACCCAGCCGCTCCCTGTCGGGACCACGACCACGACCGCGCGGCGTCCCCGGACCCCGGCCTCCACGAGGCGGGACGCGGCGAGCCGGGCCGCCTGCTCGGGCGCGGCTGCCTCGCCGACGTCCGACACCCGCACGAAGACCCGACCGGACCCCACCGAGGACCGTTGCAGCATCGCGTGATGGGCGTCGAGGTCCTTGTCCAGCAGGCCGAGCACCGGCCCCTGCACCGCCCCCGACCCCGCCGCCAGCCCCAGCACGAGCATGATGACGCCGCACCCCCCCGTCACGAGCAGCCGCACCCGAGGCCGCAGGGCGCGCAACTGGGAGACGCCGACCCTGACCCCGAGCCCGACCCCACGAGCCAGCCCCGTCAGCAGGAGCGCCACGACGACGGCCAGGGTCACGACCGCCGGCCAGTAGGTCCCGTCAGGACCCGCCATGTCCAGGCGCAGCGCGAGGCTCTCCTGGTAGCGGTGGCTTGACCCGACGCCCACCGCCGCGAGACCGCTGCCGACCGCCAGGGCGCGGCCCCGGCCGATCGGCAGCGGCCGGCGAGGGGGCAGGCGGCGAGGGGGCAGGCGGCGCCATACGAGCCGCACCACCCCACCAACCCCGAGGGCAACGGCCACCAGCACCCCCGTCAGCGGCCCCTGCACGACGGCGGGGCGAGGGAGCAGCGAGGGGGCCAGGGACACCAGGACCGCCACCGCGACCAGCGCGGAGGTGAGGGCGCCCGGCAGGCGGGCCCGCAGCGCAGCCGCCACCGCGCGACGGCGCCGACCCGGCAGCGTCAGCGTCCCCACACCCAGCACGCCGGCGGTCGACGCCGCCAGGGACGCCTGGACGGCCGGCGTCTCCTGGGGCACGCCTCCGAGCTGCCGCCAGGAGTTCAGGGCGACCACCGACGAGGCGACCTGCGCGCTCACGTCGCACGCAGGGTTCCCCGTGGCCGCGCAGGCCCGCTGGAGGCGGACGCGGAGCAGCTCGTCGATCGAGGTGCGGGCCCAGCCGCCGAGAGGGCGCCCGGTCAGCGCGGCGTGCCGCAGCAGGTCGTAGCCGAGGTCGTGCTGGCGGCAGGCCGGCTCGAACGTGCGGGGGAGCGGGACCGGGGACGAGCAGTCGCCGTCGGGACGCACCAGCTCGCCGTCCTGCAGGACCGGTTGGTAGCCGAGGGTGGCCTCGAAGTCGTCCGGGACCGCCCGCAGCGCCTGGGTGCCGGTGCTGGTCGTGAGGGCCGTCACGGCTCGGCCGGCGGGCGACGACGGCGGGGCGACGTCGGAGCCTCCCCGCACGAGGTTGACGAGCGTCAGGGCCAGCGCGGCGGCGATGACGACCAGCAGGACGGCGAGGACACGGGGCGGAGGACGAGTCATGGCTGTGACGCTAGGAATTCGCGACGAGCGGCGGATCGCCCGCGAGTGCCGTGAGCGGCCCGCCGCTGCGGCGGGGTGGGCGAGCCCTCTCACCGTGGAGGGTCGGTCCTGTCTCACCCGCCGGTATGACGACGCGGCCGCCGTCCGTGCGTACTGTCGAAGCGTGACCAGGACGCGTGAACGGCCGTGGAGGCGCCCAGCGCCGCCGCGCGCCCCGGCGAGGCTGGCCCGCGGCGGGATCCGTCGGATCTCGGCGGTCAGCGTGCGGGCCCTGTCCTACTGGCTGTGGGCCCTCACCCTGCTGCTGTTCACGATCGCGTGGCCGACCCTGTCGCTCACGCACGACGTGCCGACGAGCCTGCGTCCGGTCGTCGCCGCTGCCGGGGTCGCACCGCTCCTGCTGCTGCGACGCCATCCCTTCCTGGGGTGGGCGCTGTGGTGCGCGGGCGGCATGGTGGTGCCGGTGCTGTTCCGCCGCCAGCCCGGCTACGACTTCCCGTGGCAGGTCACGGCGTTCCTGGTGCTGCTGGCCCTGCTCGTGGCCGTCGGGGTCCGGGAGAGCCGGCGTGCCCTGGTCACGACCTGGGTCGCCACCACCGCCCTGTGCATCGCCTTCCTGCCGGGAGAGCTCGCCCCCGGCTGGGTCTTCGGCCTGACGGCGGTCCTCGGCGTGGGCCTGCTCGCCCGCTGGCTGCTGCGGTCCCAGCGCGAGCTGGCCCAGCAGACCGAGCTCGGCGAGCTCGAGCGCGCTCGCCGCACGATCGCCGAGGAGCGCACCCGCATCGCCCGCGACCTGCACGACGTGGTCGCCCACCGCATGTCGATGGTCGTCGTGCAGGCCCAGAGCGCGCCATACCGGCTCGGCGGGGTGGATCCGCAGGTGTCCGTCGAGTTCACCGCCATCGCCGACCAGGCCCGGGAGGCCCTCAACGAGGTCCGTGGGCTGCTGGGCGTGCTGCGCAGCGACGGGCAGCTGGCCGAGGACGTCCCGCAGCCCGGCATCGCCGACGCCCTCGAGCTGCTGCGGGAGGCGCGCGAGGCGGGGCTGGACCTGCGCTGGGACGTCGAGGGCGATCCGGACGGGTGCGGGACGGCCACCGCGATGGTGACCTATCGCATCCTGCAGGAGTCTCTGGCCAACGCCTCGCGGCACGCACCGGGCGCCGAGGTGCAGGTGGACCTGGACCTCGGTCCGACCGTCGTCGTGCGCGTCCGCAACGGGCTCTCGTCCCGCACGCCGGAGCCGGGGACGCACGCGGGCAACGGCATCCTGGGCATGCAGTTCCGGGCCGCCTCGGTCGGGGGCTCCCTGAGCGCCGGGCCGTCGGAGGACGGCGGGTTCGAGGTGCGGGCCACGCTGCCGGCCCGGGCCACCGTCCGGGACGAGGCCTAGGCTGTGACCGTGCCAGTCACCGTGCTGATCGCCGACGACCAGGCCATGGTCCGCGAGGGCTTCGGCGCGCTGCTCGCCGCCCAGCGGGACCTCACGGTCGTCGGCCACGCCGCGGACGGCCGGGAGGCGGTCTCCGAGGTCGTGCGGCTGCGGCCCGACGTCGTCCTCATGGACGTCCGCATGCCCGTGCTCAACGGCCTCGAGGCCACCGCCGAGATCGTCTCGCGACGACTTGACCCGCCGTCGAGGATCCTCATGCTCACGACCTTCGACATCGACGACTACGTCTACGAGGCGCTGCGGCTGGGCGCCAGCGGCTTCCTGCTCAAGGACGCCCCCGCCGACGAGCTGGTCCGCGCCGTGCGGGTCGTCGCGGCGGGGGAGTCGCTGCTCGCGCCCTCGATCACCCGCCGGCTGATCGAGGAGGTGACCCGGCGCCGACCCCCGCGACGGGCCGCCACGGGCTCCCTCGCGCGGCTGACCGGCCGCGAGCGCGAGATCCTCGAGCTGGTCGCCACCGGCATGTCCAACGCCGAGATCGCCGCCCGCCTCTACCTCTCGGACCAGACGGTCAAGACGCACGTCAGCAAGGTCCTGACCAAGCTCGCGCTGCGCGACCGCGCCCAGGCCGTCGTGTTCGCCTACGAGAACGGCGTGGTGACCCCCGGGTGACGACGGCCGGGAGGGGCGCGGCCGACGGGATGGCCCGTGGGATGACCGGGGGAGCGGTCGTCGACCTGGGCGTGCACGAGCCGTATGACGCGCCCGGCGTCTTCGCCTTCCTGGCCGCTCGCGCCGTGCCGGGCGTGGAGGTCGCCCACCTGGCGGGCGACCGGCTGACCTATGCCCGGACGCTCCGGACACGTTCTGGCACAGGCACTCTCGGCGTCTCGGCCCGTGCCGCCGGCGCGGGCTGGCGACTCGAGGTGCAGGTCGATACGTCCGGCGGAGCGCAGGAGTCCGAGCTCGTGGACGCGGCACGGCGACTGCTCGACCTCGACCACGACGCGATCGCCGCCGACGCTGCGCTGGCGCGAGACCCGTTGCTGTCGTTGGCGGTTCGAGACGTGCCGGGCATCCGGGTACCCGGTTCGGTCGACGCCGCCGAGCTGCTGGTGCGTGCCGTCGTGGGCCAGCAGATCTCCGTCGCCGCGGCCCGGACGCACCTGAGTCGCCTTGTCCAGGCGGGCGGTTCGGCATACGACGCGCGAGTCCCGGGTCTGGATAGGCTGTTTCCCACCCCGACCCAGATCGCCGAGGTCGTCCCCGATCCGGTGCCCGGGACGGCTCCGGACCCGCAGCGTCCGCTCCGGCTGCCGGGACGCAGCACGGCAGCTGTCCTGACGGCTGCTCGTGACCTGGCCTCCGGTGCACTCGTGATCGACCGCGCGACGGACCCGGTCCTGTTGCGGGAGAGCCTGGTCCAGCGACCGTCGATCGGTCCGTGGACCGCTGCGTACGTCGCGATGCGCGTGCTGGGCGACCCCGACGCCTGGCTCTCCACCGACGTGGCCCTGGTGGCCGGCGCCCGTTCGCTGGGCATGCTCCCGGCCCCCGTGCCCACACGCGAGGCGCACCGGGTCCTGGCCCGGCGGGCGGAGTCCTGGGCGCCATGGCGGTCCTACGCCGTCATGCACCTGTGGCAGGCCGCCGCGCGAGCGTCATCGGACGCAGCAGGGTCACGCCTCCGACGCTAGCAACAGCTGCGGCGCAGGGCTCAGCCCTCGGGAAGCGCGGCGAAGGCCTTCTTGGCGTCGCGGTACCACCCCATGCCCTTGACGGGGTTCTTCCAGCGTCCCCGCATCTCGCGGGCGGCCTCCTCGTGGGCGGTGTCGCCGCCGGCGACGGCGTCCTTGAGGTGCTGGTCCTGGGCGTGGATGACGTCGTCGGCGGTCTCGCCCGTGTGGGTGGTGTCGCAGGGTCCGCCGAGCTGGCGGCAGGTCATGTTCTTCACGGTCTTCACGATCGTGCTCCTTGTTGGTCGCTGTGATGGTGCGGTGATGCTCTGGTGACGACAGGCGGCGGCCGAGTGTGACCGCCGGGCGTCAACGACGGGTCAGGGCTGCCAGGACGGCCGGGTCGGCCCGGAAGTCGATGCGGTGCACCAGCCCGTCGACGATCGTGAAGTCGAAGGCGACCCGCGCCTCGCCGCGGTGGTACCACGCCGCGCCGGGGCGGCCCTCGAGGAGGGTGGGCAGCGCGGCCCTGGCGGCCCCGTCGAACATCTCCGCCACGGCCCGGCGGCCCTCCAGCCGGGTGGGGGTGCCCGCGGTGATGGCGGCCGCGTCGGCGGCCACGACCGCGTCGGGCGCGAGCAGCTCGAGGAGCCGGGCGTACTCACCCTCGCGGGCCGCGGCGAGGAAGGCGTCCACGACCTCCCAGTCGGCGCGTCGCTCCTCGGCCCGGGGCTGCGTGACCTTGCGTCGCGCACGGGAGGCCAGCTTGCGAGCGGCCGCGTGGGTCGTGCCGAGGATCGCCGCGATCGTGGGGAAGTCGATCGCGAGGGTGTCGTGCAGCACGAACGCCACCCGCTCTGCCGGGGTCAGCCGGTCGAGGACGACCTGCAGCGCCACACCGACGGTGTCGGCGAGGGCGACCTCGTCGGCCGGGTCGGGCGCGGTGGCGGTGAGCTCGAGGTCGTCGACGGGCAGGGGGGTGCGGGCCCGCAGCCGGTCCAGGCACAGTCGCGTGGTCACGGTGGTGAGCCAGGCGGTCAGGCTGTCGATGTCGGCGTCGGTGCCCTGCAGTCGGATCCACGCCTGCTGCACCACGTCCTCGGCCTCGGCGCGGTCCCCGAGCACCCCGCCCGCGATCCGCAGCAGCCGCGGCCGCACCGCCTCGAAGGCGTCCGTCTGGTCCATGGTCGTCACACTCCCATCACGTGGTCCGTCATGGGTAGTGACTCCGGGATCAGCCCAGGTGTGACCGCCTGCCGGTGCGGGGAGGGGCAGGCGCGTCAGGCCTGCCGCGCCGTCGCGTCGAGGAAGGCCCGCCAGTGGCTCTGCCCCTGCGTGAGCCGGCCGCCGACGCCCACGCGCTCGAGGACGTCCTGCGTCGCCGACCGCGTGTCGTCGTCCCAGGACCCGGTCGGTTGTATGTCGAGGCCCCAGACGTGACGGCACATGGCCTGTACGGCCTGGACCTGCACGCGCGAGCCGGGGGAGAAGGCGCTGCCGGCGGGACCGGAGCGGCCGTCGTCGACGTGGATGTGGTTGTGGTGCGCCTGGTCGTAGAGATAGGTCAGGACCGAGGCGAAGTCGTGGTGCAGGCTGGCGGCGAGGCGCCAGTACGAGCGCTCGCGCGCGGCCCGTTCCCCGCCGGTGGCGCTCTGCCACAGGTCGTAGCGGCAGCTGACCAGCTCCTGACCTGCACCGGTGCGGACCCGGGCCAGGTCGAAGGCGCGTCCGGCGTGGTGCCACGAGAGGCGAGGGCGGTCCTCGGCCCTGACCCAGGCGCCATACGACCAGAGCTGGGCCGGTGGCGGTGCGGGCAGGTAGGTCCAGTGCCGGGCCAGGGTGTCGGACAGCCGCTGGGCGAACGCAGGCTCGATCCGGAACCCCGTCGGTGTCCCGGAGACCTCGTAGTAGAGGCGGGCGCCAGCCAGCCGATCGAGGCGCGGCAGCTGCTCGGACGCGACGCCGGTCGGATCGCCCGACGGCGTCGACGGGTCGCTCTCTGACAGCTGGTCCACGGTCTCCTGCAAGGGATCTCGTGCTGCCCACAGGGCCGCGGCGGTCGCGAGCGTCGCGGCGCCGCCGACGAGGACGGCGCGCCGCCCCGGCCTGTGCTCGCGGGAGCTGGTGTCGTCGGGCACGGTGCCTCTGCCTCCTGGGTGTCTGGTCCAGGATGCCCTGCGCGAGGCGGGACGGTGATGACGGCGACGTCAGGCCCGCTCGATTCGCAGCATCGTCCCAGCGGGCCCACCGGGGGTGGCCAGCATGAGATAGAGGTGCTCCCCGTCGGTGGTGAGGTCCCACAGCTTGCCGCCCGTCGTGATCGGCAGGCTGATCGTGGTCCAGGTCGCGAAGTCGGGTGCCGGCTGGAACCCCGCCAGGCCCAGCTCCAGCGAGCTCGAGCTGGGGCCGAGCGTGCTGGCCCGCACGTCCAGGAACGGCTGGGCGCGCAGCACGTCGCCCTGCAGCACGCGGATCGTGCCGACCTGGTCCTGGACGAGGCGGCGGGTCCGGTCGAGGCGCACGACCCGGCGGGGCACGGCCAGCTGGTCCGTCACGACGGCCGTCCGGAGGCCGGGGATTGACAGCGTGGGGAGGGCCGAGGGGCCTTGCGCCGCAGTGGTGCTCGTCGATCCTCCGCCCGCTCCGCTGGAGGACGGGCCCGTGCTGGGGCCGGCCGAGCCTGCGCCGTCCGCGCACGCGGCCACGAGGGCCAGGGTGATCACGGCCAGGGTCGAACGGCGGCGTCGCGACATGCCGACAAGATACTCCGGATCCGTAGCATTGTCTCGGGGTAGCATCCGTCCATGCAGGTCAGGCCGCTCCGCAGCACTCCGCTCCTCGACGCATTCGTGCTGGATCGAGCGGTCGGCGAGCTGATGGCCGTGGCCCTGGCCGACCTGGAGCTGGATGGTCCCGACTACGCGATGCTGAGCGCGATCCTGCTCACCCCGGGGACGACGGCGACCGAGCTGGCGGGGCGGTTCGGCATACCGCTCACGACGATGTCCGACTGGCTGGCGTCGGCCGCCAGGAGGGGGTGGGTCGTCAAGGAGCGCGGCCGGACGGACCAGCGCCGGCAGGAGGTGCGGCTGACCCGTGCGGGGCAGCGGATCCACGACCGCGCGTATGACGCCTTCGGCCTGGGCTACGTGCGCGTCCTTGCTCACCTGGAGCGTGATCCGGACGAGGTGCAGGCGGTGCTGCAGGACCTGATGACTGCCGTCAGGGCGGCGGCCTCCGAGCTGCGGCAGGAACGACCCTCGCCCCGCTGAGGACGTCGTGGGGCTGACCCTGCTGCTAGGAGGGGTGCCCGAGGAGGCGCCCGACGGCGGTGTGGACGAGCGGGCGCACCTCGTCCTCGTCGAGAGGCTGGTAGAGCAGCTGAGCCGCGAGGCCCTGCGCCAGGGCGAGGACGAGGTGAGCGGTGGCGTCCGGATCGATGTCGCGGCCGATCTCGCCCTCCGCCGTGGCGCGGCTGACGAGGGAGGCGAGCAGCCCACGGATCTCGTCGTCGCCGGCGGCGATGGTGGCACCGATGGAGCTGTCGTGTGCCGCACGCTCGGCGAAGGCAGCGCCCTGCAGCGTCAGGGCTCGTCGCCGCTCGTCCAGGGGGAGGGTCGAGACGACGAGCTCCACGAGCCAGGTCTGCAGCGTCGGCCGGCCGGGCTCCCCCGGAGGCGTGCCGACCCCGGCGCGGAGCCGCTCGAGCATGGCGGCCTCAGTCTCGCCCTTGCTGGCGAAGGCTCGCTGCACCGCCCCGAGGGACCAGCCGGACTCCGCGGCGATCGTGCGGAAGCTGACCGCCGCGCTGCCGTCCCGCGCGACGATCGCGAGGGCGGCGTCGGCGAGCTCCGCCTGCCGCTGCGTGAGGGGCATGACGTCCAGGGTAGTCACGCCGCGACGCCGGCCAGGGGAGTGGTGGCGGTGGTGACCACCTTGGCTAGTGAATACGAGCGTATTCGCCCTGCTGCATACGGTCGTATTCAGCGCAAGAGGTGTGCCCATCGAGGGACCGCGCTGGGGCGAGGCGGGTGCGCCGCGCGTCGGGGGTACCGCCTGACCCATGACAGGCGTACGGTCAGGGGAAGGAGCCGCTGGCTCCGCTAGGGAGTGGCCATGTCCGACAAGTCCCCGCGGCACTCGTTGTCGCAGAAGAGCACCAAGTCCCTCAAGGAGAAGCGGCGCGAGAAGAAGGCCGCTGAGAGTCCGGCGAGCCAGGTCGACAAGGCGATCCACCCCAAGCGCGGCTGACTCGCGGGGTCTGGCCAGGGGAGTCCTACAGCATCCGCGAGCGGCTGTTGCCCGACAGCCAGCGACCGTCCACCCTGACGTAGTCGGCGGTCGACTCGAGCCGCCACGTGTTCCGCGACCCAGCGATGGTGACGTCGATCGTCCTGCGGGTCACCACCCTCACCGCGTCCGTTGCGACCGGCGTGATGTCGATCGAGTCGTCGTCGATGGTGTGGTAGTCGAAGTAGCCCGACTCGATCTGGTCGAACCACTCCTCGCGCGGCTGGTCATAGCCCGAGATGTGCTCGGAGCGGGAGTCGGGCGCCGATAGCTCCCGGAGCTCTGCTGTGTCCCCGTCGACCATGGCACGCTGGCGGGCCTGGACATTGGCCGCGATCGCCTCGCGGTCGCGCTGACTCAGGTTCTCGGACATCGACGTCTCCTCGGGTGTCGGCTCCTGGCTCGAAGCAGTACTGGTGCTGGGGCTGGAGCTCGCGCTGGTTGGTGCCGCCGTGGTGGCCTGGTCACCGGACTCCGGCGCCGATCGTGAGGACGGTGACGAGCATCGCCGTAGCCCCGCGAGTGGATGTGGTCGTCATGACTCGAGCCTCCCGTCGCTCGTGGAGTCGAGGAAGACCGGCGTGTTCGGGGGAGTGGCACACCTCCCCAGCCACGGCGAGAATGGCTGGCATGCCCTCACGCCCCCGCCACGAGTCGCCGCTCGGCGCCTTCCTCAAGGCACGCCGCGACGGCCTGGCTCCCGAGCAGGCCGGGCTGCGCCGAGGAATCGGGATGCGCCGTACCCCCGGTCTGCGACGCGAGGAGCTGGCTGCGCTGGCCGGCATCAGCAACGACTACTACATCCGCCTGGAGCGCGGCAAGGAGCGGCGCCCGAGCCCGGCGGTGGTCGAGTCGTTGGCGCGGGCGCTCCTGCTCGACGACGCCGAGCGCGACCACCTGCGCGAGCTGGCGCAGCAGGCCGACCGCATGGACCTCGCGGACAACGTCACCGTCGGGTCCGACGTCCCGGCGGGTGTCATCCGCATGCTTGACGCCTTGCGTCCACTCCCGTCGTTCGTCACCAACCGCATCGGCGACTACCTGGCGTGGAACCCGTCCGGCCTGCGCCTGCTCGCCGGACTGTCCGACTGGCCCGAGGCCGAGCGCAATGCGGCGCGCTACGGCTTCCTGCACCCGGCGGCGCGTGAGCTCTACGTCGACTGGGAGGCTCAGGTTGCGGGACTCGTGTCGGCCCTGCGGCGTCTGGCCTCGACCGAGCCCAACGCTGCCGACGTGGCCGCCCTGGTGACCGACCTTCGCCGGACGAGCCCCGAATTCAGCCGACTGTGGGACCGGTATGACGTCGACCTCTACGTCACGGGCTCGCAGCGGCTGCTCCACCCCCTCGTCGGCGAGCTCACCGTCGACTACCAGGTCCTGCGGATCGAGGGGGAGGGCGGGCTGACGATGATGACCTACCACGCCGAGCCGGGCAGCCCGGAGTACGACGCCATGGCCCGCCTCGACTCACCTGTGCTGCCACCCACAGACGGCGAGTAGCCTGCTCGGTTGGCGACAGTGAAGACCCAGTCGTGGAAGGGAAACCAGCCCGCAGCGGATCCGCGCCGGTGTGCATTGGTCCTGCAGGTCGTGGCTACTCGGTCGACAGGCCAGGTCTGGCTCTTCCCCTGCGGGCCCTCGCGCTCGCGGGCTGGACCGTCCATGCTGTTTGGCAGCTGTAGGACCTCGACGACGCGGCTCGCCGTGCAGTGGTCGCGACCGCGGTGCGTGAGCTAGGGGAGAGGACGACCTTCGCCACACACCGCCTCGTGATCGGCAAGTCCCTCGGTACGTATGCCGCAGCGTGGGCGGCCGACGGCTCCGTGCCAGCCGTGTGGTTGGCGCCCTTGCTCACCGACCCGTCATGCGTGGCTGACATCGCTCGCTCGCCAGCTCCCGCGCTGCTTGGCCAGATGGCGAGCCTCCAGGTCGGCCAGGCATTGATCGAGACGATCACCCCGCCCAGCCGAATCGTCGCCGTCGTCGAGAGCCACCTCAAGTGCAACATGAAAGTCCCTTGTGACATAATGTAGATTATCGGCGTTTTGAGTGTGAGGCTGGAAGGGGCGCCATCACCGCTGGCGCCCAAGGGCTGATCATCACGACGTCCTGGTCCTGTGCATCGAGCACCGACGTGGCGCCGTCACCATCGGTGTGGGGCCGGCCGCACAGCCCGGTGATCCGGTCAAGCCTTGATCTTTGTTGCGCCATCGCTAGCGTCTGCTCATGGACATGATGCGCGGCGAGCAGATCGCCCAGGCCGACCTCACCGACGGGCGCAAGCTCGCCCAGGGCCTCCACGCCCGTTATCTGGTCAGCGAATTCTCCACCGGCGCAAGCTTTGTCGCGGCCGCTGGCCGGGCCGGCGATGAGCTTGGGCATCACCCGATCGTGTCGATCGGCCCCGGCTACGTCGACCTCAGGCTGGTCAGCGACGACGCCATCTATCGGGACGACGAAGGCACCGAGCACGTCGTCCAATGGGTGACCAAGCAGGACGTCGACGAGGGCAAGGAGCCGCAGCAGCGCTTCCATGTCGAGGTCTACGTGGCGCCCGAGGTGGTCGAGAGACGGGTCGCCGCCGCCATCGCTGCAGGGGGAACCGTCGTCGACGACACCGATGCGCCTGGTCTCACCGTGATCGCCGACCAGGACGGCAACCCGGGCGTCGTCTGCGCCGACATGTCCGCTGTGCGGCGCATCTGAACCGCTTGCCCGTATGACGCGGTCGGCGGGGTTCGCAAGCCCTAGGTCTTGTCGAGGTCCTCCAGGAGCGTCATGCCGGCTCGTGCTGCCGCCTTGCGATCGAAGGTCAGGGTCTTTCGACACCCGTGCGTGCGGGCGACGGCGGCGATGAGCGCGTCCGCGAAGTCCGCGCCTTCGGCGACGGCCGCCAACGCGGAGGCCAGTGCCTTCCGGTCCTGCAGGACCAGAGCGTCATCGATGGACAGGCGGCGGATGGCGTCGAGCATCTGGTCCGCGGACGCTCGGTAGACCTGCCGCATGACCCACCACGTCTCCACCAGCGCGACGGAGCCCACGAAGAGCGGATCCTGCGGTGACGCGTCTGCGATCACCCTTCGGGCGAGCTGACTCTGGTGCGGATCGTCGCCGGCGAGGAACCGGACGAGGATGTTGGTGTCAACGGCGATCACGGCATGGACTCCCCCGCTGCGGCGGCTATCGCCTCGTCCATGTCGTCCAGGGTGGCCGGCGGTCCGTCACCCCTCAACGTCCCGAACAGATCAAGGACGCTGTGCCGTCGCGTCGTCAGGACGTAGTCCCCACTCTCGTTGCGGGTGAACGTCACCGTGGTGCCGGGCGTCAGGCCCATCTCCTCCCGGACGTCCTTGGGGATGGTGATCTGACCCTTGCTCGTCATCGTGGCAGTCGACATGTGCACCTCCTTACACAAGAGTAAGGAGGTGCAGGGGGAGACGCCAGCCCTGACGCCGGTCGCGCTCACAAGGGGACGGCGACGATCGATCCGAGGTGGCGGCGCAGCATCGCGACCATGTCGACCGACTCCCGGTCCAGGAGCCACTGGACCTGCAGCCCGTCGGTCACGGCGATCAGGATGCGCGCGGCGTGCTCGCAGTCCACGTCGGGCAGCAGCTCCCCGCGCGACTCGGCCAGCTCCAGGGCCTGCCGCAACCCGACCACGAGCCGGTCGTAGCGCCGGACGAAGTACTCGTGCAGCGGGTGGTCGACGGAGGTCCCCTCCGCCGACAGGGTCACGTGCAGGTCGACGAGCTCGGGCGTGTCCCGGCTTCGTCCCACCTCGGCCAGCCAGGCCCGTATGACGTCCACCCCGTCCACGTGCAGCGCGTCGAGGCGCTGCAGGGCGTCCTGGTCCCGCCACGTGAGCACGGCCTGCAGCAGGTCCAGCTTCGTCGGGAAGTGATGCCGCAGCCCCGCGTGCGTCATACCGGCTCGCTCCGCGACGTCTCGGACCGAGCCGTCGCGAACTCCCGCGGCCGAGAACACGGAGACGGCGAGGCCTGCCCCCGCGCTCAGCGTCGACGCACGACCCCGCAGGCCTGGCGGGTGCCGGCGTCACCGGTCGACCGGGTGGCCTGGTCCGGACCGTTCGGCGCGTAGCGCGTCGGGATGATGGCGTAGTTGTCGGGGCTGGAGTGGACGATGAAGGCCGAGCCGTCCTGGTCCAGCAGCCACGCGGCCGTGAACCGGTCGGTGGCGAACGAGAGCGTGGCCCGGCCGTCCTGGCGCACCAGCATCTGCGGCAGGTCGCCTGCGTGGTCGGGGTGCTGCGCCCCGTCGGGGTTGAGGTGGCTCCCGGCGGAGGTGAAGTCGCCCTCGCACCGGCCAACCGAGTGCAGGTGGAAGCCGTGCCAGCCAGGGGTGAGGTGGCTGGCGCGCAGCTCGACCTGGGCGACGCCACGCCTCGAGCTGACCGTCACACGGCCGACGGCCGCTCCGGTCCGATCGACCAGCTGCGCGTGGACGGTGCGGCCCCTCCCGTGGTCGCGGGAGTCTGCGTGGGAATCGGTGTCGGCGCCGGCAGCGGCGGGGCCGATCCCACCGAGCGCGACGGCGGCCAGACCGGCCAAGGACGCTGAGAGTCGGGTGGACAACATCGTGGTCTCCTTCAGCGGGGCGATGCGGACCCCCTCAAGGCTGACCGATGTCGACCCGCGCGACAAGGGCTCAGGGCCGGCGTTCCCGCGTCGTGCGGATCACCCAGATCACCGCAACGGCGATCGCGCCAGCCACGATCGTGTCGACCCCGCGGGCCGTCGCGAGCTCCCCCGGGCCCTCGTTCGGGGAGAGCGGCACCGAGATCGCCAGCGCGAGCAGCGTGATCACGACGCTCCCCACCAGGTAGTTGTGGGCCGTGACCCTGGCGACGCACCAGAGCAGGACGCACAGCAGCGCGACGTAGCCCGCCGTCCCGAGATGGACTCTCGCCAGGGGCGTGAACAGCGCGATCCCGACGAGGGCGCCGACGATGCGGGAGACCGCTCGCACCGTCAGTCGCCCCTCGTCGCCGGGATAGGACAGCACCAGCACGACGACGAGGACGCCCCAGAACGGGTGGGTGTCACCACGGGCCACGCTCACCATGACCGAGGCAGTGACAGCCACCAGCACGCGGACGAGCACCACCCAGGTCGGCGGGCCGGTCGGGCCGGCTGGCACAGGCGCGGAGGCCGGCCGGGACCTCCCCCGCTCGAGCAGCAAGGCGTCCAGGGATCCGGCCGCGATCGCGAGCGCCGACCCCAGGGCGAGGTAGGCCGCAGTCATCGGGATCCCCAGCCCGGTGCCGGTCAGCAGGGTCCCCCCACCCAGCATGAGCACGAAGAAGTACGGCCCTGGCGGTCCCGGGTCGACGAGCCGCGTGACCAGCACCGCCACCACCGACACCACGAGGTATGCCGCCAGCGTCCACCAGGTCGAGCCACCGACCACCATGCCCGAGGCCACCGCCAGCACGAGACCGATGGCAGAGATCAGGTAGGCACGCACCCGCTCCCCCACCGGACGCCCGCCCCCGAACAGGACGACGTAGCTGCCCAGCGCCACCAGGAGTCCCTCGACCGGCCGTCCGATCGCGCTGCGACGACCAGGCCCGCCCAGGCAGGTGCGACGAGCAGCGCCGTGCTGCGCCGCCTCATCGCCGCGGGCCGGAAGGTCAGCAGCGTCTGCCAGGCACCGGGCCTGTGGCCGTTCCTCATGCCGGGATCGTCTCAAGAAGCTAGCGACATCGTCAGCCCCATCACACGTGGGAGGTGGGCCCATGGAATCAATCGTCATACGCGGTCTTGACCAATCAGTGCAGGAGCAGCTCGCTGCCCAGGCCGCGGAGCATGGACGCTCCCTGGAGGCCGAGATCCGCGACATCGTGACCACAGCGGTACGCAGACCCAACATCGCGCTCGCGCTCCTGCAGGCGGCTCGGGCTGCAGGAGGCGTCGACGACCTGCCGATCCCGGAGCGCACCGACCTCGCGCAGGCGGTGGACTTCGCGTGATCGTGCTCGGCCCGAATCCGCTCAGCTAGAGGTGGCTCGGCCGAAGGCCGCGCGGTAGTCGCGGGGGCGCAGCCCGGTGCTGCGGGCGAACACCGAAGCGAAGCCCCCCGGGTCGCGGTAGCCCACCGTCCTGGCCACCTCCGCCACCGTGCGGTCGGTCGTCTCCAGGAGGTGGCGCGCTCGCTGCACGCGCGCCGTCTGCAGGTGCTGCAGTGGACTCTGCCCGGTCTCGGCCGCGACGCGTCGCAGCAGGGTGCGGGTGCTGACGTGCAGGGCGTCGGCCAGCCTCGCCAGGTCGTACGGCTCCGCCAGCGTCTGCTCGAGGTGGCGAATCACCCTGTCGGAGAAGGTCTCTCCTGGTCGTGGCAGCAGCGCGGTGTCGACATACGGGGCCTGCGAGGTCCTGGCCCCGTCGAGCAGGGCGATGCGGGCCGTGGCTCGGGCGACGCGCGGGCCGTCGTGCTCGGCGATCAGGCCGAGGGCGAAGTCGTACATCGCGCTGAAGGCGCCCGTGGTCGTGACCCCGGCGTCCGTCACGACCAGCTCGGCGGGCACCACGTCGGCGTCCGGGCAGCGCCGGGCGAGCTCGTCGGCGAACAACCAGGACGTCGTGGCCCGACGACCGGCCAGCACGCCGGCCTCGGCCAGCACGAAGGCACCGACGCAGATCGACACGACGGCCCGCCCGGCCGCCGCGTGCGCGGACACGACGTCGGCCTCCGGACCGAGCGTCGTGACGTGCTCCCGGAGCCCGGCGACGTCGGGCGCCTCGAAGCCCGGCACGACCAGCACGTCCACGTCCAGGTCGCCCGACACCGCGATCGGTGTCCCGCCGGAGGCCACCACCCTGCGGCGCGGCGAGACCACCGACACGGCATACCCGGCCTCGCCGCTCCCCCGCGCCACACGGCTCGCCATCGTCAGCAGGTCGGGCACGCCATACACCTCGGACGCGAAGCAGCCCGGATGCGCGAGCACCCCGATGCGCAGTGCGGCCATGGCCCCTCCTCGGCGTCGTGGCGAGATCACCCCAGCGTATGGCGATCCCGCCGCTGTCCTTGCGGTGCCCGCTCGTTCAGGCTGGAGGCATGACGACGTCGGACACTCGTGACAGCACGCCCGGCCGGGACGATCGGGACGACCCGCACGAGGACTTCGCCCGCCGGGAGGTCGCGGTGGACGGCGTCGTCAAGCGCGTCCTCGTCGCGGGTCGCGGGCCGGCGGTCGTGCTGATGCCGGAGATGCCGGGCATCAGCCCCGACGTGCTGCGGCTGGCGCGGTGGATCCGGGACGCGGGGTTCACCGTCTACGTCCCGTCGCTGTTCGGGCGGGACGGCGCCTACCCCACGGCGGAGGGCTACGAGGTGGCCCAGCGGGCCTGCGTCAGCAAGGAGTTCCGGGCGTTCGCCGGGGGTGGCACGAGCCCGGTGACCGTCTGGCTGCGGGGCCTGGCCCGGGTCGCGCACGCCGAGTGCGGCGGACCGGGTGTCGGGGCGGTGGGCCTGTGCTTCACCGGGAACTTCGCCCTCACCATGACCCTAGAGCCGGCGGTGGTCGCGCCGGTGGTCAACCACCCGTCCCTGCCGCTGGACGACCCCGGCGGGGTGGAGCTGGACGAGGCGGACCAGGCCGCTGTCCGCGAGCGGGTGGACCGGGACGGACTGACCGTCCTGGCCTACCGCTTCGACGACGACCGGTGGTGCACCGGACAGCGGTTCGCGGCCTACCGCCGGCTGCTGGGGGACGCCTTCGACGGGCGCGTGCTGCCTGGCGCCGCCGCCAACCCTGCTCCCCCACCGTTCTTCGAGCACGTGGTGCAGACGCCCCACAGCGTGGTCACCGCCCACCTCGTCGACGAGGCCGGCCACCCCACGGTGGTCGCGCGGGACGAGATCCTCGCGTTCCTGAGCGACCGGCTGCGCGTGGGTATGCCGCAACCGCCCGCCGAGGCGGGGAGCCGCTGAGCCGCCGGGCATCGGCGTACGACGTCCGGGCAGCAAGAGGCCCCCGACACCAGTGGTGGCGGGGGCCTCTCGTCAGGCTGGTGAGCCTAGGTGCGTGGTGATTAGCCGATCACGGTGATGTTCGACGCCTGCAGACCCTTGGGGCCCTGCTCGGTGTCGAACTCGACCTTGGCGCCCTCGTCGAGCGAGCGGTAGCCGGTCGAGTTGATCGCGGAGAAGTGCGCGAAGACGTCAGCAGAGCCGTCCTCGGGGGCGATGAAGCCGAAGCCCTTCTCGCCGTTGAACCACTTCACGGTGCCAGTTGCCATGTCAGAACCTCTTTCTGAGGGCGGTCACCCGGACCTCGGGGACGCGCGATGTCGATGATGCTTGTCACGGACAGGCTCAGAAATACGGTTCGATCCCGTGTGGATCAGCACCGCCTTGCTGTGCACATCAACTTCAACAACGCGGCCAGCCTAACCCACTCGGGCGCCGTGGACGAATGCAACCGCCCGACGGGCGGGGTCAGTCGACCGAGGTGATGGTCTGGTCCTGCCCGCCGAAGGTGAAGGTGTCGCCGGCCCGCAACCCGTGGATCAGGTCATAGATCGGGGCGTCGGTCGCCATGCCCTCGTAGGTGATCCCGCCGGACTCGAAGGCGTCCGTGGGCACACCGATGACGTAGTGCTGCCCGTCCAGCTCGACGATCGCGCCCGGCCCCACGACGTCGCGCTCGGACACGTCCAGGGACCGGGCCTCCTTGAGGTCGAGCCGCTCCTGGGCGTCCGCCCGGCCGAAGATGTCGTGCAGGTCGCCCGCCTCGTCCCGCTGGGAGTCGTCGTCGACCCGTCGCTCGTCGGGCGCACCCGCACCGGCGGCCGCCTGCTGCGCCGTGCTCGAGGTGCCGGCGGCAAGACGCGTCCGGAGGTAGGCGATGAGGTCGTCCTTGACCTGCTGCTTGCTGCGGCTGTCCATGGATCAAGCCTAGGCGCCGACGTACTCGGCCAGGTGCTTGCCGGTCAGCGTGTCCCGCCGGCGCACGAGCTCGGCGGGCGTGCCCTCGAAGACGACGCGTCCGCCGTCGTGCCCCGCGCCCGGACCCAGGTCGATGATCCAGTCCGCGTGGGCCATGACGGCCTGGTGGTGCTCGATGACGACCACCGACTTGCCACCGTCGACCAGCCGGTCGAGCAGGCCGAGGAGGTTCTCGACGTCGGCCAGGTGCAGGCCGGTGGTCGGCTCGTCGAGCACGTAGGTCGTGCCCTTGTCCCCCATCTGCGAGGCGAGCTTGAGTCGCTGCCGCTCGCCGCCGGACAGGGTGGTGAGCGGCTGACCGATCGTCAGGTAGCCGAGGCCCACGTCCTCGAGCCGCTGCAGGATCGTGTGCGCGGCCGGGATCCGGGCGTCCCCCTCGGCGAAGAACGCGCACGCCTCGGCCACCGACATCGCCATGACCTCGGCGATGTCCTTGCCGCCGAGGTGGTACTCCAACACCTCGGGCTGGAAGCCCTTGGCCTCGCACACCTCGCAGGGCGTCGACACGGTGTCCATGAAGCCGAGCTCGGTGTAGACCACGCCCGCCCCCTTGCAGCTCGGGCAGGCGCCCTCCGAGTTCGCCGAGAAGAGAGCGGGCTTGACGCCGTTCGTCTTGGCGAAGGCCTTGCGGACGGGCTCCAGCAGACCGGTGTAGGTCGCCGGGTTGGACCGCCTCGAGCCCTTGATGGCGATCTGGTCGATGACGACGACCTCGTCGCCGCGCAGCGACCCGTGAATCAGCGACGACTTGCCCGAGCCGGCGACCCCGGTCACCACGCACAGCACGCCGAGGGGGACGTCGACGTCGACGTCCTGCAGGTTGTGGGTCGAGGCACCTCGGATCGGGAAGGTCGACGACGACTCCCGCACGGTCTCCTTGAGCCGTGCCCGGTCGTCCAGGTGGCGTCCGGTCAGCGTGCCGCTGCGCCGCAGCCCGGCGACGGTGCCCTCGAAGCACACCTCGCCTCCTGCGGCTCCGGCGCCTGGGCCCAGGTCGACGACGTGGTCCGCGATCGCGATCATCTCGGGCTTGTGCTCCACGACGAGCATGGTGTTGCCCTTGTCGCGCAGCCGCACCAGCAGCTCGTTCATCCGCTGGATGTCGTGCGGGTGCAGGCCGATCGACGGCTCGTCGAAGACATAGGTGACGTCGGTCAGCGACGACCCGAGGTGGCGGATCATCTTGGTGCGCTGGGCCTCTCCCCCGCTCAGCGTCCCGGCGGGCCGGTCCAGCGACAGGTAGCCCAGCCCGATCTCGACGAACGAGTCGAGCAGGTGCAGCAGCCCCGTGAGGAGCGGCGCCGCCTGGGGGTGCTTCAGCCCGCGCACCCAGGCCGCGAGGTCGGTGATCTGCATGGCGCAGCACTCGGCGATGTTGACGCCGTCGATGCGCGAGTCGAGCGCGTGCTGCGCCAGGCGGGTGCCGTCGCAGGCGGGGCAGTCCTGGAAGACGACCGCCCGGTCGACGAAGGCCCGGATGTGCGGCTGCATGGCCTCGCGGTCCTTGGACAGCATGGACTTCTGGATGCGCGGGATGATGCCCTCGTAGGTCAGGTTGATGCCCTCGACCTTGATCTTGGTCGGCTCCTTGTGGAGCAGGTCCTGCAGCTCCTTCTGGGTGAACCGCGCGATCGGCTTGTCCATGTCGAAGCCGAAGCCCGAGAAGATCCGGCCGTACCACCCGTCCATGCTGTAGCCCGGGACCAGGATCGCCCCGTCGGCGAGGGAGCGGGTCTCGTCATACACCGCTGTCAGGTCGAAGTCCGAGACCTTGCCGGTCCCCTCGCACTCGGGGCACATGCCGCCGGTGATCGAGAAGGTGCGCTTCTCCTTGGTGCCCTTCTTGGCGCCGGTCTGGATGGTGACCGCGCCGGCCCCGGACACCGAGGGGATGTTGAACGCGTACGCCTGCGGCGAGCCGACGTGCGGGGTCCCCAACCGGGAGAACAGAACTCGCAGCAGGGCGTTGGCGTCCGTCGCGGTGCCGACGGTCGAGCGGATGTTGGCGCCCATGCGCTCCTGGTCGACGAGGATCGCCGTCGTCAGGCCCTCGAGGTGGTCCACGTCCGGGCGCGCGAGGGAGGGCATGAAGCCCTGCAGGAAGGCGCTGTAGGTCTCGTTGATCATGCGCTGCGACTCGGCCGCGATGGTCGCGAAGACCAACGAGCTCTTGCCCGACCCGGACACCCCGGTGAAGACGGTCAGCCGGCGCTTCGGCAGCTCGACGCTGATGTCCTTGAGGTTGTTCTCCCGCGCGCCGTGCACGCGGATCAGGTCGTGGTGGTCGGCGCTGTGCTGCGTCATCGGGTCTCCGTCCGTCGGACCTGTGGGCTCAGGTCGCACGCGCCATTGTGGCGCCTCGCCCAGTCGAGAGCACCCAGCTGGCGGGTCCTCTCGGTGCGGCGCTCCAGCCCGGTCCCCCACCTGGCCGTATGACGTCTCCGCCGTCATCGGTGGTTGTAGGTATACAATGGTTGCATGAATACAACTAAGACGGTCACGACGGCCGAGGTCTGGACCCTGCTGGCGGCGGTGTTCACCGACCATCGGCACCTCTGGCAGCCGCTGGTCGTCGAGCGGATGGGGCTTCCCTTCAGCCGGTTCCGCGCCCTGCGGCGGATCGAGCGCCGGCCCATGAGCGGTGCCGGCCTGGCGGCCGAGCTGGGGGTCGACGCACCCGCGGCCAGCCTGATCGTGAGCGACCTCGCCGACCGGGGCCTGGTCCGCAAGGAGCCCGACGAGTCGGACGGCCGGCGCAAGATCGTGACGGTCACGCCGCAAGGACGCGCGCTCATGGACGACATCCGGGCCCTGCCCGGCCCCGTCCCCGGCCTGGAGGCCCTGTCCCCGACCGAGCTGTCCACGCTGCACACCCTGCTCGCGAAGGTGCAGGGACACCGGTGAGCGCGCCGGCCGCCACGGCCCGCCGCTCCCGTCAGGACTCCTCCAGCCGATGGCTCGTCCTGGCCATCTGCTGCCTGAGCATCTTCGTCGTCGGGCTCGACATCTCCGCGCTCAACCTCGCCCTGCCGTCGATCCAGCGCGACCTGCACGTCTCCGACTCCCACCTGCAGTGGATCCTCGACTCCTACACGGTCGTGCTGGCCAGCCTGCTCATGCTGTCGGGATCGATCGCCGACCGCGTGGGCCGCCGACGCGTCTTCCAGACCGGCCTCGTGACCTTCGGCATCGGGTCGGCCTGGTGCGCCTTCGCCACCTCGGGGGACATGCTGATCGCGTCCCGCGTCCTCCAGGCGGTCGGGGGCTCGATGATGAACCCCGTCGCGATGTCGATCATCACCACCACCTTCACCGATGCGCGCGAGCGCGCCCAGGCCATCGGGTTCTGGGGCGGCACGATCGGTCTGTCGATGGCACTCGGGCCCGTCGTCGGCGGCGTGCTCGTCCAGACCCTGGGGTGGGAGGCGGTCTTCTGGATGAACGTCCCGGTCACCCTGACCGCGTTCGTCCTGGCTGCGCGCTACGTGCCCGAGTCGCGCTCCCCACGGCCACGTCGCCTCGACCCGGTCGGGCAGCTGCTCGTCATGATCGTCCTGGCCACGGTGACCTTCGCCCTGATCGAGGGTCGCGAGGCGGGGTGGACCTCGATCGTGGTGCTGGCCTGCCTGGCCGCGGCGGCCGGGTCGCTGATGGCCCTGGTGGTGGTCGAGCTGCACCTGCCCGAGCCGCTGATCGACCCGAGGTTCTTCCTCAGCATCCCCTTCAGCGGCGCCGTCCTGTCCGCCGTCGTCGGGTTCGCCGCGCAGTCCGGGTTTCTGCTGGTCAACACGTTGTACCTCCAGGCCGAGCGTGGCCTGTCACCCCTGCACGCCGGGCTGATGACCTTGCCCATGGCCCTGGCCACCGGGTTCTTGTCGCCGGTGTCGGGGCGGATGGTCGGTGCGCGGGGGCCTCGGGCGCCGATGGTGCTGGCCGGGATCGGGATCGCCGGATCGGCGGCGGTGCTCGGATCCCTGACGGCGACCACCGACACGCTCGTCCTGCTCGCCGCCTACGCGTTGTTCGGCCGCGGGTTCGGTCTGCTCAACGCCCCCATCACCAACGCCGCCGTCACAGGGATGCCCCGGCACCAGGCGGGTGTCGCGTCCGCCGTGGCGTCGACCTCGCGCCAGGTGGGCACGGCCCTCGGGGTCGCGCTCTTCGGGACGCTGACCTTCTCCGCGCTGGGCTCAGGGACGAGCAGACTCGCGATCGCCTCGCACACGGCTTGGCACGTGATGCTGGCGTGCGGCATCGCCCTGGTCGTCGTGGCCCTGCTCGTCACCACGGACGCGGCCAGGCGCAGCAGCGACCGGGTCAGCGCGCTGCTGGGCTCCTCGTGACCCGCGCGCCGCGCGCCGGTCTGGCCGGATGGCGCGGGCGATGCGGGTGGCGTCGATCCGCAGCTCGCGGAACATCCCCGAGATGGGGTTGGTGAAGCCGGTGAAGTACAGACCCGGCAGCGCGGGCTCCGCCCCGTGCGAGCGCGGGAGCCCCCGGGCGTCCAGGACGCCGAGGTCACCGACGAGGGGCTCGAGGTTCTGGCGGTAGCCGGCGGCCACGACCACCGCGTCGGGGCGCAGCCGCGAGCCGTCGGTCAGCACGACCTCGTCGCCCTCGAAGCGCGCCGGGCTCTTGACGGGGACCACCGATCCGCTCTGGATCGAGCCGACGATGCCGACGTCCTGGACGGGGATGGTGCCGGCGAGGACCTTGGAGTAGAGGCCGCCTGACGGGCGCGGCAGGCCGTGGGCGGACAGGTCCGGCGTCTCCAGCCTCAGCATCCGGTCCTGGAGGCGGTCGACCACGCGAACCGGCAGGTGCCGCACCATGATCCCGAGCAGGTTGGCGGTCATGGGGCCGCGGTCGCGCACCAGGATGTAGGGCGGGGTGCGGACGCCGATCCACACCGGACCGGCTCCGTGCTCGACCAGGTCGGTGGCGATCTCCGCGCCGGTGTTGCCGATCCCCACGACGAGCACGCTTCTGCCGCGCCAGGGTTCGCCGTTGCGGTAGGCGGACGCGTGGATGATCTCGCCCGTGAACGACTCCGTCCCCGGCCAGGTGGGCATGGCGGGCGTGTTGTTGTATCCCGTTGCCACGACGACGTTCTCGGCATCCAGCCTCGCGCCGTCCGCCGTCGTGACGGTCCAACCGCCGTGCTGCTGAGCAAGATCGGTCACCTCGACGCCGGTGCGGACGTCGAGGCGGTGGTGGGCGGCATACAGCTCGAGGTAGCGCACGACGTCGTCGCGCGACACCCACCGGCCGAACCTGCGCGGGATCGGATAGCCCGGCAGGCCGGACAGCTCGCGCGGGGTGTGCAGGTGCAACCGGTCGTAGTGGCCGCGCCACGAGCTCCCCACTCCTGCAGCCTTGTCCACCACGGTCACGGTCTCGCCGCGCTGCTGCAGCGCCGCCGCGACCGCCAGCCCGCCGGGGCCCGCGCCGACGACGACGGTGCTCATCGCTCCCCCTCGTGGGTGATCCGGTCCTGGCGCTCGCAGGCCTGCCGCGAGCCGCGGTCGGTCAGGCCGGGCAGGAACCGGTCCGAGCGCCACAGCGCCTGGGCGAGCAGACCGACCGGTATGACGGTGCTCCCGGCCTCCACGCCGCGGATCGCCCTGCGCGCCACCGTCTCCGGCGTGGTGAGCCGCGGCTGCAGGGTCCTGGCGTAGCGGCGGAAGTCGCCCGCGTGCGTCGTGGCGTCGTAGGGCTCGTCCAGCAGCTTGGTGTCGACGAACGCCGGGCAGAAGACGTGCACCCCGATCCCCTGGGCGGCCACCTCGAGGGCGAGCCCGCGGGAGAACGCCACGACGGCCTGCTTGCTCACGGTGTAGGGCAGCATCCGCGGCGAGACCATCAGCCCTGCAAGGGAACCCGTGTTGATGATGGTGCCGCTCCCCTGCTCGCGCATCACCGCCAGCGCGGCGCGGGAGCCGTTGACCACGCCGAGCAGGTTGACGTCCAGGGCGCGACGCCAGTGGTGGTCGTCGAACTCCTCGAACGGGCCGTTGACGAGGATGCCGGCGTTGTTGACCATCGCGTCGAGGCGACCCTCCGTCGCCACGACCTCGCGGACCAGGTCGTCCATGGCGGCGGCGTCGGCCACGTCGACGCCCCGCGCCGTCACGGTGAGCCCGTCCGCCCTGAGCTCCGCGGCGGTGCGCTCCGCTGCAGCGGCGTCGATGTCGGCGATCACCACCCGCGAACCTCGTCGCCCGATCTCGACCGCGAGCGCCCGACCGATGCCGGCGGCTCACCCGGTGACCAGGCTGACCCTGGGTGCGAACGGCGTCCTTGCCATCGTGTGCCTCTCGTCGGGCCGCGTCGCGGCGCTGCAGGTGGGCACACCCTACTGGCTGGTAACAAGCCGCGGGAGGGGTCCTCCTCCGATCGGCGCCGGCCGTGCGCGCAGCGGGGCACCGGCAGTACCCCTCTCGGGCGAGCCTCCCGCGGCATACGACCCTGCGGTTGGATGGAGCGTGCGGCGCCGGACCGGGTGCCGCCCCCGTTGCGAGAGAAGGTCACCCATGTCCCCCCAGGTTCCCAACGTCACGCTGGACAACGGTGTCGAGATGCCGATCCTCGGGTTCGGCGTCTACCAGATCCCCCCGGAGGAGACCGAGCAGGCCGTCTCGGACGCCCTCGCGGCGGGCTATCGCCACGTCGACACCGCTGCGGCCTACGGCAACGAGGCGGCCGTCGGGCGGGCGATCGCCGCCAGCGGGATCTCCCGCGACGAGCTCTTCGTCACCACCAAGCTGTGGATCCAGGACGCCGGCGAGCAGGCCGCCCGCACGGCCTTCGAGCGCTCCCTCGAGCAGCTCGGGCTGGACCGGCTCGACCTCTACCTCATCCACCAGCCGTACGGCGACTACTACGGCTCCTGGCGCGCGATGCAGACGCTGCTGGGCGAGGGCGCGGTGCGTGCGATCGGCGTCTCCAACTTCCACCCCGACCGGCTCGTCGACCTGGTCGAGCACAACGAGGTCGTGCCCGCCGTCAACCAGATCGAGACGCACCCCTTCCACCAGCGCCGGGCCGACCAGGACCTCATGCGCGAGCTCGGCGTCCAGCACGAGTCCTGGGGCGGCTTCGCCGAGGGGAGGAACGACCTGTTCACCAACCCGGTGCTGAGCGAGATCGGCGAGGCGCACGACAAGTCCGTCGCGCAGGTCGTGCTGCGCTGGCTGGTGCAGCGGGACGTCGTGGTGATCCCCAAGTCCGTGCGCGCCGAGCGGATGGCGCAGAACATCGACGTCTTCGACTTCACCCTCACCGACGACGAGATGGCCCGCATCGCCGGCCTGGACACGGGCGAGTCGCTGTTCTTCGACCACCGCGACCCCGGCATGACCAAGACGCTGGGCGGGGTCCGCATCCACGACTGAGCGGTCACGCCCGTCAGACGGCGTGGGCCTGCCCGTCAGACGACGTCCCACGCCAAGAACCGGGTCGCCCTCGTCGTGCTCGCCCACGAGGCTCACCTGGTGTGACGGCCGGTCTGTCCCGTCAGATGCGCTGGGCGCCACCGCCCAGCATGGCTCCGGTGGCCACTCCCTCGACGGCGGGGTTGCGACCCCTGGCCTTCTCGTGAGGGACGTAGTCGTCGTCCGGCCAGGGCTCACGCTGGTCGTGCCCGGCCTGGGCCAGCCGCTCGGAGAAGGGCAGGTCCGCCCGCCTCACGGTCTCGGGCTCGTGCTGGTCGCGCCTCATCGGTGCCACCCACTCTCGTCCGCGCACCCACGCGACGGCGCGTCGGCGCTGATCCGTCCAGCGTACGCGGCTCCCCTGGACGCCGGACGCGCCCGCGACCAGCCGGGCGGGCTGATCGCGGGCGCGTCGCGTCGCTGCGGTGAGTTGGCGCGGTGCCGCGTCAGGCCGTGGTGCTCCCGGACCGCTCGGAGACTGGGGCGTCGTCCTCGGCGCGCCGGGGCGCGTGACCCAGGCTCAGGGTGATCACGGCGGCACCGACCAGGAGGGCCCCGACCATCCACAGGGCGGGCTTGGCGCTGCCCGTCAGGTCGATGCTGAACCCCGTGACGAAGGGTGCGGCGAAGCCCGAGATGTTGCCGAGCGAGTTGATCAGCGCGATGCCGGCGGCGGCACCCGCGCCGGTGAGGAAGGCGCTGGGCAGCGACCAGAAGACGGGCAGGGCCGCGCAGACCCCGATGGCGGTGAAGGTGATGGCGACCATGACGGCGAACGGCGACTGCTGGTAGAGCGCGACCGGGATCGAGACGCCGGCGACGACCGCCGGCACCGCGACGTGCCAGCGCCGCTCCCCCGTCTTGTCGGAGTGGTGACCGTTGGCCACCATGGCCACGGCGCCGAACAGGAACGGGACGGCGACGATCATGCCGGTCTCGACGAGGGAGAACTTCGTGCCGAACTGCTTGGCGAAGCCCGCGACGATCGTGGGGAGGAAGAAGCTGAGCGCGTAGAGCCCGTAGCAGACACCGAAGTAGACGAACGACAGCGCCAGGACGCGACCGCTCGTCAGCGCCTTGCGCACGGACCAGCCGTGGGCGCGCTCGGTCTCGCCCTGCTCGTGCGCCATGCGCTCCGTCAGCCAGGTGCGCTCCTCGGCGGAAAGCCACGTCGCGTCGTCGGGACGGTCGGTGAGGTAGAACCACGCGATGACGCCCAGGATGACGGCCGGGACGGCCTCGACGAGGAACATCGCCCGCCATCCCTCGAGCCCGAAGAAGCCGTGCAGGTTCTGCACGAGCAGGCCCGACAGGGTGGCCCCGAGGGCGGAGGACAGCGGGATCGCGACCAGGAACATCCCGGTGATCCTCGCGCGGTCGCGGGCGGGGAACCAGTAGGTGAGGTAGAGGATCATGCCCGGGAAGAACCCGGCCTCGGCGATGCCGAGCAGGATGCGCAGGCCGTAGAGCCACTGGTGGTTGGGGACGAAGGCCATCGCCGCGGCGACGATGCCCCACGAGACGAGGATGCGCGCGATCCACCGCCTCGCGCCGAACCTGTGCATGGCCAGGTTGCTGGGCACCTCGAAGACCAGGTAGCCGATGAAGAAGAGCCCGGAGGCCAGGCCGAACATCGTCTCCGTGAGGGCGAGGTCCTTGGCCATCGTCAGCTTGGCGAAGCCGATGTTGGTGCGGTCCAGGTAGTCCACGAAGTACATGAGCGCCATGAAGGGCACCAGCCGACGGGCGACCTTGGCCACGACGCGACGCTGCAGCGCGTCGTCCGTCGCCGGGGTCGCGCGGTGCGCGGTCGAGCTCATCGGGGGTCCTCCAGGGAGTCGTCGTTCAGGGCAGGGTTCGGTGCAGGGGTCGGTGCAGCGCTTCGCTCGGCCGGCACGTCGGGCAGGGCCTTGCCGGGATTGAGGATGTCGTGGGGGTCCAGGGCGCGCTTGACGGCGTGCTGCATGGCGGCGACGACCGGCGAGACCTCGCGGGTGAGCCCGGGGCGCTTGAGCAGGCCGACGCCGTGCTCGCCCGTGACCGTGCCGCCGAGGTCGAGGGCGTCGCCGATGATGTCCTCGAAGGCCGCCTGCGCAGCCGAGGTGGCCGCGGGGTCGTCGGCCGGGACGATGAGCAGAGGGTGCAGGTTGCCGTCACCGGCGTGCGCGATGTTGGCGATGAGCACGCCGTGCCGCTCCCCCGTCGCGACGATGCGGTCCAGCATCTCGGGCACGGCACCCATCGGGACGCACACGTCCTCGGTGAGCACCGGGCCGAGGCGCTCCAGGGCTGGGTAGGCGAGCCGTCGGGCGGCGAACAGCGCCTCCGCCTCGTCGTCGTCGGTGGACAGGGCCGCGAAGGTCGCGCCGGCTCCCTCCATCGCCGCCAGGATCGTCGCGGACTCGTGGTCGCCCGTGGCGCCGGCGGAGTCGACGCGGGCCAGCAGCAGGGCGCCCGCGTCGACCGCGAGGCCCATGTTCTTCCACCGGTCCACGGCCTCCAGGCAGTGCCGGTCCACCAGCTCGAGGGCCGAGGGTATGACGCCGCTCGCGCCGATCGCCGCCACGGCGCGGCCGGCCGCCGAGACGTCCTCGAACTGGCCCGCGATGGTGCGCTCGGCGGGACGGGCCGGACGCAGCCGCAGGGTGATCTCGGTGATGATGCCGAGCGTCCCCTCGGAGCCGACCATGAGGCTGCACAGGTCCAGGCCCGCGACCCCCTTGGCGGTGCGGCGCCCGAGGCTGACGACCTCGCCCGTGCCGGTCACCACCTCGAGCCCGAGCACGTAGTCACCCGTCACGCCGTACTTGACGCAGCACACGCCCCCGGCGTTGGTGGCGACGTTGCCCCCGATCGTCGACCACGGGGAGCTGGCCGGGTCCGGTGGGTACCACAGGCCGTGGCGCGCCGCCTCGGCCCGTAGGTCGTCGTTGACCACGCCGGGCTCGACGACGGCGAGGCGCTCGCGCTGGTCGATCTCACGGATCGCGGTCATGGCCTCGAAGGACACGACCACCGATCCGGCCGTGGCGTTGGCCCCGCCCGACAGACCGGTCCCGGCTCCTCGCGGCACCACCGGCACCGCGTGGTCGCGGCACCAGCGGACCAGCGTGGCGACCTCGTCGGTGCTCCGGGGCCGCACGACGGCCAGCGGAGGCGCTGACGGCGCCCACTCCGCGTCGTCGTGGGCGTAGGACACGAGCCGCGAGGGGTCGGTGATCACCCGATCGGCGGGCAGCAGGTCCAGCAGGGTGGCGATGGTCATGGGTCTCCGGTGGGCCGACGTCGTTGTCGCCGCGGGATCCGCGACGGGGTACCCGGGCAAAACTAGGCTGCTGCAGGCATGACCACGAGGGGTGAACCCTCCACATTCCGCAACGGTAGGTGTGGGGAACGCCCACAGCGGTGTGGGATCGTTGCCCCGTGCGACCCACCTGGCTGACCCTCGTGCTCGACGACGCGGACGACGACCGGCTCGCCGCCCACCTGGCGTCCTGCCTCTCGGAGGCCGCTCCGGGCACGGAGCCCCTGGCCCATCGTGAGGCCGAGCGCGCCCGCAGGCTGCGGGATCTCGTGCGGCAGGGCCGGCGGCGCACCGCCGAGCTCGGGGTCGTCAACGACCTCTCGCAGCAGCTGGCCCGGCTGCACGACCCCACGGAGGTCCTGCGCGAGGTCGCCCGTCGCGCCAGGCTGCAGCTCGGCGCCGACGTGGCCTACCTCATGCTCCCCGACACGGACGGCACCCTGCCCATCCAGTACGTCGATGGGGCCCTGGGCCACGGCTTGCGGCGGACCCGTCTGAGGCCGGGCGAGGGCATCGGTGGTCGCGTGTTCGAGACCGGCCAGGCGTTCTGGAGCGGGGACTACCTCACCGACGAGACGCTCCGGCACGCGACCGGGGTCGACGAGGTGGCCGCCCAGGAGCGGCTCGGCGGCATCCTCGGGGTCCCGCTGCGCACGGGCGAGGAGGTGACCGGGGTGCTGCTCGTGGCCGAGCACCGTCCTCGCGCGTTCACCGACGCCGAGGTCGTGCGGCTCAGCGCGCTCGCCGCCCCGGCCGCCATCGCCATCCGCAACGCCCAGCTCATCACCCAGCGCGAGGCGGCGCTGCGCTCCCAGCAGGAGGCGGCGGCCCTGCACGACGACCTGACCGGCATCGTCGCCAACCGTGGCGGCCTGCCCGAGGTGGCGGCCGCGCTGGCTCGGGCCCTCGGGGCGGGTGTCGTCATCACCACCACCTCCGGGCACGTGGTGGCGAGCAGCGACCCGGGTCTCCGCCCGCCTCGTGCCGACCGGGTCGGGGGGTCGACGGCGGGGTTCTCGACGGGGTTCTCGACGGGGTCCTCGACGGGGTCCTCGTCTGGGTCCTCGTCTGGGTCCACGACAGGGTCCACGACGGCGCCCTCGGCCGGGGCGGGCTGGCACTGGGTGCCGGTCCGGGCGGGCGGCGTCGACCACGGCCGGCTGTGGGTATGCCGCGCGCAGAGCCTGACGCCGGCGGACGTCCGCAGCACCGAGCGAGCTGCCCTCGTGATCGCCCTGTCCATGGCGACCGAGCGCGAGCTGGCCGAGCAGAGCCGCCGGGGCGGGGCCGAGCTGGCGGCGGCGCTGTTCGTCGACTCCCCCGATCCGCAACGGGTCCGTCGCCGGGCCGAGGCCGTCGGCCTGGACCTGGGGCGCGTGGCGACCGTCGTCGTCGTGGGCGCCGGCGGGCCGGGCGCGGAACGGGTGCTCGCGAGGATGCCGAGGGCGTGGTCGGGCGAGGTGGGCGAGAACACCGTGGCCCTGCTCGACCAGACGGCTGACGAGGTCAGGGACGTCCTCGGACCCGCGGTCGCCCATCACGTGGTCGTCGCCGCCGTCCCGGGCGCGCACGGTAGCGCGGCCATACCTCGCCTGGAGCGTGCTCCGACCAGCGCGGGCGCGAACGGATCGGCGGCCGCCGGCGTGACGGCCGTCGCCGCGGCCTGGCGCCGGGCGGACCGGGGCCTCGGCGTCCTCACGACGCTGGGCAGGCCACCGGCGGTGGTGCGGGCCGAGGACCTCGGCGTCCTGGCGGCGGTGCTCTCGAGCGCGGCCGAGGGGGCCGGCGGGGAGCACGTGCGCTGGCAGCTGGGTCCGCTGCTGGACCGCGACGCCGCCTCCGGCAGCGACCTCGTGGGGACGCTCGGCGCCTACCTGTCGGCGGGCCGGTCGCACGCCGCGACCGCCGCCCGCCTCGGCGTGCACACCAACACGCTCTACCAGCGGCTGCACCGGATCGACGAGCTGCTCGGCGAGCGGTGGCGAGAGCCCGAGCGAGCCTTCGAGCTCAGCCTCGCCCTCGAGCTGCACAGGCTCTCGGAGCGCGTGGGCGGGCCTGCCGGGTGACCCCTCGTCAGTGACCGAGACCGTTGCTCTGCAACGGGAGTCGCACGGCCTCGGGGCCGTAGCGGACGACGGTCGCCAGGCTCGCCGGACGGATGTCGAGGTCGTAGAGGGACTCCGAGTCGAACCACCGGAACTCCATGCCGGGCACCAGTGCCTGGGAGGAGGTGCGGTTGACCTTGGCCTCGAAGGCGAGGTTGATCTCGTGATGAGCGACCCCGTCCAGCTCGAAGGCGTTCTCCACGACGGCTATCAGGTCCGCGACCTTGGCCTCGAGGCCGAGCTCCTCGAGGATGTCCTTGTGCAGGGCGTCCTTGGCCGACTCGCCCAGGGTCACCGGGCCGCCGGGCAGGAACCAGTAGTCGTGGTCCTCGAGCCGGGTCAGCAGCACGCGGGGCCCGCTGCGGATCACGGCCGAGACGACGACGTCGAACTTCTCCGGTCGGTTCGCCATGGCACGACTGTAGTCATGGGCCGAGCCGCAGGACACCCTGCACCGTCGATCACGTCAGCCGATCACGCCGGTCGAGCAGGCCGGGCCGAGGGGAACGCCGATGGGGACGCCGAGGAGACGGCCCGCGAGACGACGTCCCCGAGAGGCGAGACGAGAGCGCGGGTCAGGCCGCTCCCGGCAGCAGGAACCAGCCCACCGCCAGCAACACGGGAAGGATGAACGGGCCCAGCACGAGGAACGCGACCCGCCCCGGGGAGCGCCACCTGCGCAGCCCGTTGACCAGCACCGCACACCACCCGGCGACCGTCACCAGCAGCCACCACGGTTGCACGGCCATCCCGGAGACGGCGATCGGATAGAGCAGGGGGAGCATGACCGCGAGGAACCACACGATGGCGGCCCCCGCGGTCCAGTCGGCCCGGGTGAGAGGCCTCCCACGGTCGTGGACCGCGGCACCGTTCGTCGAGGTCTGCATGGTGCACCTCCTCGTGCTCAGCCTACGCCCGGCCGGGGCACGGGCCCCCGTGCTCCTCGCGGTGCAGGAGCGAGATCGTGGCGGCCTGCACCTCGTAGCGGGACTGCGCGCCGCCCGGTGTCCGGTAGAAGCGACGTCTCAGGGCGCCGTGGACCTCCACGTGATCCCCATCGACGAGCTCGACGGCCCGCTCCTGCACGTCGCCCGGCCAGCAGGTCACGTCGATGGTGTCCACCGTCGGGGGGCGCCGGCCCTCCTCGGCCGCCTGCGGGTCGGGCGGCCGAGGCACGACCACCCGCAGGCTCACGAGGAGGACCTCGCTCGGCAGCGCCCTGAGCTCGGGCTCTCCGCTCACCCGCCCCCGCAGCCGGACCTCGTTGCACACCGCACCCGCGCCATCCGCATCCGCCACGTCCACCTGCACCATCTCCGCTCCTGCGCTGCTGCCCGCGCCCACCGATGGCGGGGTCGAGGACCACGGTGGCAGCGGGTCGGCATACGACCAAGGACCACGACGGAGGCTGTGGACGACGACGCCGGGAACGCGTCAGCCTGTGGACGAAGGGGCGCCACAACGACGTCCCAGCCGCACGACCGCGCGCGGCTCCGCCGTCGCCGGCTCGATCGAGACAGGGACCTCGCGACCACCGTCCAGCACCACCACCAGCTCGGTGGGTCCGGTCCAGCGGGCCGAGGTCATGGTGCCGCCCGCGTACTCGCCGTTGAGGCAGGCGGCCGGCCACCAGCGCGCAGACGGCCCCCACTCGCGGTGACGGATGACGACGGTGGTCATGGGCGACACCAGGTCCCCGTCGCTGACGATGTCGGCCTCGTAGGGGTCGATCCCGGCCTGGGCTGGAGCCGGCAGGACCACCTCGTCGCGACCAGGGTTGACCCCCACGCTGAGGACCATCCCGATCAGGCCGAAGGCCGTGGCGCCCAGCGCGGCGAGCAGGATGCGGACCACGAGCCGTCGCTGCGCGTCGACCGCCACCAGCGAGACGCCCCACGCGACGAGCAGGTAGCCGGCGAGGCCGAGGACGACCGGGTGGTCGAGGAGCTCGTGCACGAGCAACGAGCTGGTGGGGTTGAGCCGCCCCCAGGCCGCGGCGAGCAGCGTCGCGACCCCCGCGGCGATCCACCACGGGGCGCGCCGGCGCCCGTCACCCATCAGTCGTCGTCGTCCTTGCGCTCGCCCCGGCGGATGAGCGAGCCCATGCCGGGCAGGCCCTGAGCCGCGTGAGCCAGGTCGGTGACCGACTCGAGGATCTGGTGCACGTCGGGAGCGATGCGGTCGATCTGCAGGAGTGCCTCCGGGAGCCGGTCGATCATGCCCACCAGGGCCAGGACCTCGTCGCGCTCGACGCTCGCCACCACCTCGGAGGCGATCGGCAGGGCCTTGTCGGCCAGCGCCGTGAGCGGCTCCACCATGGGCTGCAGCCTCGGGAGGGTCTGCTCCCCCACCGCCGTCAGCGCCTCGGCCCGGGCCACCAGCGCGGCCGCGCGCGCCGACGTCTCCGCGGCAGCGTCCGCGACCTCGTCGACGTGCGCCCGCGTGAGGGCGGCCTGGGCGAGCAGCTCCTCGGCCTGCTCCAGCAAGGCCTCCCCGCGGCCGACCATCGCCTCGACGCGGTCGATCAGGTCCAGGGCGCGGGGCCACAGGTCGGCGGCGTCGGTGACCCCGTCCTTGACGGTGACGGCGGCGGTGAGCAGGTCGTGGGGTCCGGGGATGCGCATGAGCCCATCATGCCCCGGCGCCTCGTCGAGCAGGATCGCTGTCACCGGCCCGACCGGCCAGTAGGCTCTGGCCCGGCGACCTCGACGGCGAGGTCCCCGGCCGAGGAGAGACCGCATGCCCAGCAGCACCGACCGCAGCGCCGAGGCCCCCGACCTGCCCGAGGGGACGACGGGTCGTCGCCGCAGCACCCGCCACCAGCGTGCGTGGTACTGGTACGACTGGGCGAACTCGGCCTACGTCACCACCACCGCCGCGGTGCTCATGGGCCCCTACCTGACCACCGTCGCCAACCGGGCCGCCTGCCCCGACCAGCCCGTCGGCCAGAGCTGCACCGCGCACCTGTCGGTGCTGGGCATCCCGGTCGCCCCCGGCTCGCTGTACTCCTACACCACCACGGTGACCACCGTCGTGTCGGCGCTGCTGCTCATCGTCGTGGGCGCCGTCGCCGATCGTTCCCTGCGTCCCCAGCGGCTCCTGGGCTGGTTCGCCGGCGTCGGCGCCGCGGCCGCGAGCGCCATGGTCCTCGTCCAGGGGACGGCGTGGCAGCTCGGCGTCGTGCTCATCATGGTCGCCTCGGTGTGCCTCGGGTCGTCGATGGTCGTGTATGACGGGATCCTGTGCCGCGTCGCCCCGCCCGACGACCGGGACCGCGTGTCCTCGCGCGGGTGGGCGCTCGGCTACGTCGGCGGCGGCCTGCTGCTGGCCGCGAACTTCCTGCTGCTCAACCTCGGTCCTCGGGTGGGGATCGGCACGGAGACCGCCGTGCGGATCAGCCTGCTGAGCGCCGGGCTGTGGTGGGGGCTGTTCACCGTCATACCGGTGCTGGGTCTGCGCGACCTGCCGGCCCGGCCGCTCGCCGAGGGGCTCCCGCCCGAGGCCGCTCCCGAGCGCGGCGCCGTGCGAGGGGCGTTCGCCCAGCTGCGCGACACCTTCGTCGAGTTGCGCGGCTACCCGCAGACGCTGCTGTTCCTGCTCGCCTACCTGTTCTTCAACGACGGGATCCAGACGGTCATCGGGTCCTCCAGCCTCTACGGCACGCTCGAGCTGGGCCTGTCGCAGAGCCAGGTGCTGCTGACCTTCCTCGTCGTGCAGTTCGTCGCCGTGGGTGGCGCCCTGATCTTCGGCCGGGTCGCCGGTCGGATCGGCGCCTGGCGCACGGTGCTCGGCGGGCTCGTGGTGTGGACGCTCGTCGTCGGGGTGGCCTACTTCGTCCCGTCCGGGGTCTTCACCGCGTTCCTCGCGCTCGGCATCCTCATCGGCCTGGTCATGGGAGGGACGCAGGCGCTGGCGCGGTCGCTCTACAGCCAGCTGGTGCCGCGGGGTCGCGAGTCGGAGTTCTTCAGCCTCTACCAGGCGATGGAGCGCGGGACGAGCTGGTTCGGGACGCTGCTGTTCGGCGTCGTCCACCAGCTGACCCACTCCTACCGCCTGTCGATCGTCGCCCTGGTCGCGTTCTTCGTCATCGGCGGGGTGCTCCTGTCGCGGGTCGACATGCGCGAGGGGATCCGCGCGGCGGGCAACGAGGCGCCCGCCGTCGTCTAGAATGGTGTCTTTGGGTGCCAACCACCGCGCCCGGGAACATCCCCCGGATCAGCCGACGTTGATGGGGGTATGCCGCGAGTCAGTCCCACCGGGCTCGCGGTGCCGACGAAAGGGGATCAGACATGGCCGAGCGTTCACTTCGAGGTTCGCGACTCGGGTCCTTCAGCATGGAGACCGATGACGGCGTCGTCCCCAGCGAACGCCAGCTCGTGTCCTACACCTGCCCTCAGGGCCACGTGACCGAGCTTCCGTTCTCCATCGAGGCCGAGGTGCCGGCGACGTGGGAGTGCCGCTGTGGCGAGCTGGGCCGGCTCCAGGGCGGCGACGCCCCCGAGGAGAAGCCCACCAAACCCGCCCGCACCCACTGGGACATGCTGCTCGAGCGCCGTTCCGTCAAGGAGCTCGAGGAGCTGCTCGAGGAGCGCCTCACGCTGCTGCGTCAGTCCCGTGGCGAGAAGCCACGGCCCAAGCGCAGCGCCTGAGCAGCGCCGGACGACATCGAGGCCCGCCTCCCGTGAAGGGAGGCGGGCCTCGTCGCATCCCCGCACCGTGTCCCGCTAGACCAAGATCGTGAGGGTCTTGTCCAACATTCTTGGACAAAACCCTCACGATCTTGGTGGTGGGTGGAGCGGGTGGGTGGAGTGCATGGGCCAGGTCAGAGGATCTCGCCCTCGATGACGTCGTCGTCCCTGCCGTCACGCCGAGGCTGCTGCTGCCGGGGCTGGCCCGCTGACGGCTGACCGGGCTGGCCCGCTGACGGCTGACCGGGCTGGCCCGCTGACGGCTGACCGGGCTGCCAGGTCGGCGGCGCCTGACCCGGGCCCGGGTTGCGGGGCGGCATACCGGCTCCCCACAGGACGACCCCCGGCCCGCTCGCGAGCAGCTGCCGGGTGATGACCGTCGTCAGCAGCCGCCGGGCCAGCGGCCGGGTGAAGGGCAGGACGAAGAAGAAGCCCACGACGTCGGTGAGGAAGCCGGGGGCCAGCAGCAGCGTGCCGCCGACGAGGACCAGCGCGGCGTCGGACAGCTCGCCCGCCGGCATGCGTCCGCCGGTCAGCGCACGCTGCAGGGCGGCCCAGGCGGCCCGGCCCTCGCGCTTGACGAGGTAGGCGCCGAGGGCGGACTCGACGAGCAGCAGCGCGATGGTGGGCCAGCCGCCGATGATCTTGCCGACGCCGATGATGACGGCGATCTCGGCGACGGGGACGACCAGGAGCAGGACGAAGGCGATCCACGTCCAGCGCGGGCGTCGTCGGGTCGGGGTGCTCACAACGACTCCCATCGCTCGACCTGGCGGGCGGCGAGCAGGCCGCGCACCTGCCCCTGGCGGTAGCGCAGACCCCACCGGGTGATCCGCAGCATGGACTCGCGCACGATGTCGCCGCTCATCTTGGAGTAGCCGATCTCGCGCTCGACGAAGGTGATCGGGACCTCCCGGATGGTCAGTCCCGCGTGCACGGTGCGCCACGTGAGGTCGGTCTGGAAGCAGTAGCCGAGGGACTCGACGTCCTGCAGGCCGATGCTGCGCAGGGTCGAGGCGCGGTAGGCACGGAACCCGGCCGTCGCGTCGCGGACGGGCATGCCCAGCAGCAGCCGGATGTAGAGGTTGCCGCCGAGGCTCAGGGCCTTGCGGTGCAGCGGCCAGTTGACGATGCCGCCGCCCGGCACCCACCGGGACCCGATCACCAGGTCGACGGTGGGGTCGTCGAGGGTCGCCAGCATGGCGGGCAGGGTCTCGGGCGGGTGCGAGCCGTCGGCGTCGATCTCGACCAGCACGTCGTAGCCCTCGTCGAGCCCGCGGGCGAATCCGGCGAGGTAGGCGGCCCCGAGGCCCTCCTTGCCGGCGCGGTGCAGCACCCGCACCCGGGGGTCGGCGGACGCCAGGGCGTCGGCCACCTCGCCGGTGCCGTCGGGCGAGCTGTCGTCGAGGACGAGCAGGTCTGCCCCGGGCACGGCGCGGCGCAGGCGCTCGACGACGAGCGGGAGGTTGTCCCGCTCGTTGTAGGTCGGGATCAGGACCAGGGTGCGCATGTCGTAGTCAACCGTCCGTGGGGTCCGATGGTTCCGCCAGCCTAGTGTCGGCGCGGGCGCCGCAGCCGCAGCGCGAGGCCGAGTGTGAGCAGGGCGACGCACACCCAGACGGGCAGGTCGCCGATCCGGGCCGCGGGGGTGAGCTCGGAGCGCAGGGGCAGGTGGGCGTCGAGCGCGGCCGCGGTGAACAGCCCGGTCCGGTCGTGCGCCACGCCGTCGGGGGTGATCATCGCGGAGGCCCCGACGGTCGAGACGTGCACCACCGAGCGACCGAGCTCGACGGCCCGGATCCGCGAGATGGCCAGCTGCTGGTAGGACTCGTCGCTGTAGCCGAAGGTCGCGTTGTTGGTCTGCACGGCGAGGATCTGCCCGCCGTGGTGCACCGCGTCGCGCATCAGGTCGTCGTAGGCGACCTCGAAGCAGATCCCGAGCCCCACCCGGACCGCACCGGCGCGGGTCGGCACGTCCATCACGCCCACGGTGTCGCCCGCGGTGAAGTCGTGGGTGAGCAGGTCGACCTTGTCGCTGAAGTGACGGAAGAAGCTGCGGTAGGGGATGTACTCCGCGAACGGCACCGGGTGCCGCTTGGCGTAGTCCGCGACCGGTCCCCGGTCGGCGTCCCACAGCAGCGTCGTGTTCTTGATGCGCGCCTGGTCGTCGGTGCGCAGGGTGCCGACCAGGATGGGCGCCTGGGCGGTCCGGGCCGCGTAGGTGATCGCCTGACCGGCGTCGGGGTTGCGGACGGGGTCGATGTCGGAGGCGTTCTCGGGCCAGACGACCAGGTCGGGGCGCTGGGTGCCGGCGGCCGTGCGGGAGCGGATCGCCTCGACGGTGACCCCGACGTGGTTGTCGAGCACCTGGCGCCGCTCGGCGTTGAAGTCCAGCCCCGCTCGCGGCACGTTGCCCTGGACCGCCAGCACGTCGACGGTCCGGCCGTCGGTGGGCACGGGCAGCAGGGGCGGGCCCCACACCAGCGCGGCGGCGGCGACGAGGGAGCCGAGGGACAGGGCCGTATGCCGTCCCGCGGTGCGGCGCGGGCGCCGGCCGGGTCGGGTGGCCGGCGCATGGCGGACGGCCACCGCGAGGAGGCCGCCGACGAGCGCCACCGCCGCGGTGAGGCCGGGCGTCCCGACATACCGGATCAGGGGCAGGATCGGTGCGTCGGCCATCCCGAAGGCGATCTTGATCCAGGGGAACCCACCGAACGGGGTCGTGGACCGCAGCCACTCCCCCACGGCCCAGGCGGCCGCGACGACGACGGGGTAGGGCAACCGGCGGGGCGCCCGTCCCCGTGGCCGGGTGTCGTCGGGGGCCGAGAGCAGCCCGCACAGGGCGCCGGTGATCCCGACGTAGAGCGCCTGCAGCACCGACAGGGCGACCCAGGGCAGGTCGCCGACGTAGATCCCGGACCAGTGCAGCGCCGGCAGGTAGGCCGCGAGGCCGGTCACGACGCCGAGGAGGAAGCCACGACGGGCGCCGGCTCCGTGGGTGGCGAGGGCCAGCAGGGCGATCCCCACGGGGCCGAGCCACCAGACGTCGTGGTCCGGCCAGGACAGCCACAGGGCCAGACCCGCGCCGATCGCGAGCGGGAGGGCCAGGAGGAGTCGACGCACGGCGACACCCTAGCCGTACGGGCGGGTAGGTCCCTGCGCACCGCCACGGGGCCAGCGCGCGCCGCTGAGGCACAGCACGACCCGCAGGCCGTTGGGGCCGGCGCGGACCCGACCGGATGCCGGGGCTGCGCCGTTGTCTACTAGGCGTGCGGGTCGTGCTGCTGTCCGAGGTGGGGTGATCGCGGAGGTGGCACCGACGGGCACGCACGATGACCTGGATTCACCCGATCGGGCGCTCCCCCCAGGGAGTGATCACCACCGCCCACGTCGGAGACCCGGATCGGACCCCACTCGAATGGTCGGACAACCTCGGCCAACCTAGAGCCTCCCCCACAGCGGCTGTCAAACAGCCGCTGACCTGCGACGACGCAGAGATCCGCTGGTCAGGGGCGTGACCCTGAACCGAAAATAGTCGGTTGACGTCGGCGTGTCGCCAGCATGCGGACACCATCGGCGCGTTCGGCCGAACGAGCGGAGGCAATGACCCTGTGCCACAGCGCTCCGGACGGAGGGTGAACCTGCGTGTCAGGGCTCGTGACGCTGGGGCACGACCACCACTCCACGGGCCGTCGTCGCGACCACCGGTGGGTCGAGCACCTCGGCCGCCGAGGCGCCCCGGTCCGGCGTGCCACGGGCCACCACGTGCACCGAGAAGTCCATCTCCCGCGACCGGGAGCCTACCCGGACCAGGGTGCAGCTGATCTCGAGGCAGTCGCCGGCCCGCACCGGTGCCGAGAACTGCACGTCGCTGTAGGACGCGAACAGCCCCTCGTCCCCGTCGGTGCGGATGCACATCTCGGTCGCCACGTCGCCGAACGCGGCCAGGGAGTAGGCCCCGTCCACGAGGTTGCCGGCGTAGTGCGCGTGGCTGTAGGGCACGTAGCGGCGGTGGACGAGGGTCATGCCGACCTGGGGCGGGGACGCGGGGGTGGTGGTCATCGGGCTGGCTCCTCGGCTGCGGTCCGGGTGCGGGTGGGTGCCTGGGGGCGGGCGTGGCGCTGGGAGATGGCGTGGACAAGGTATGACGCCACCTCGCCGGGCGTCGTCCCCTTGCCGAAGACGCGGTCCACGCCGAGCTCGCCGGCGGCCGCCTCGTCGAAGCGCGGACCGCCGACGACGAGCAGCGGCGCGGTGCCCGCGGGATAGGCCTCGCGGAAGGCCGCCGACATCTCCCGGGTGTTGGTGAGGTGGGCGTCCCGCTGCGTGACCACCTGCGAGACCAGCACGGCGTCGGCCTGCTCCGCGCGGGCCCGCTCCACGAGCTCGGGCACGAGGACCTGGGCGCCGAGGTTGACCACGGTGATCTCGGAGTAGTACTCGAGCCCCTTCTCCCCCGCGAAACCCTTGATGTTGAGGATCGCGTCGATCCCGACGGTGTGGGCGTCGGTGCCGATGCACGCTCCCACCACCACCAGCGGACGGCGCAGCTGGCGCTTGATCGCGGCGTTGACGTCCTTGGCCGGGAGCAGCGGGTAGTCGCGCTCCATCACGTGGACGTCGCGCAGGTCCACCAGGTGGTTCACGGAGCCGTAGACCACGAAGAAGGTGAAGTCCGGACCGATCGGCTTGGCGTGGACGAGCAGGGCGGGCCGGATCCCCATCTTGTCGGCCAGCTGCAGGGCGGCTCCCTCCGCGCGCTTGTCGTGGGGCACCGGCAGCGTGAAGGAGACCTGGATCATGCCGTCACCGGTGGTGTCGCCATACGGCCTGATGATGTCGCTCATCGGGTGGCTCCCTCCTCGAGCAGGGTCGTGGCGGGGTTGTCGTAGTCGGGGCCCTTGCGGACCACGCCGTCCAGGCCCTTGCCGGCGTCCGCCGGACGCTTCATCAGGCCGAAGGTCCCGTCGGCGATGGCGTCGAGCAGGGTGTCGTCGGCGATCCGGTCGAGCAGGTCCACGGCCTCGGACAGCACGGCCCGGGCCCGCGTCTGGACGAAGCCGTCGGGCGGCGGGCGGAAGTCCTCGCGCAGCCCGCGCCCGGCCTCGAGGGCGTAGCGGACGTTCTGCAGCGCCAGGTCGCGGTCGGACAGGAAGGGCGTGACGACGGCCTCGGTCATCATGCCCACCAGCAGGATCCCCTGGTCGGTGAGCCCCCCGACGAGGTTGAAGAAGCCGTCGAGCAGGTAGCCGCGGAAGACGTCCCCTGTCATGTGCTTGGTGGGGGGCATCCACTTCAGGGGCGCGCGCGGGAACAGGTCGCGGGCGAGCATGGCGTGGGCCAGCTCCATGCGGAACGAGTCGGGCACGTCCGGGTTGATCTCGAAGGCGTGGCCGAGACCGAGCTGCCAGTCCGCGAGCCCCGCCTCCTTGGCGAAGTACTCGTTGAGCAGCTGGCTGACCGTCACCGTGTGGGCGGCCTCGACGGCGTCCGCGGTCGTGAGGTAGTTGTCCTCGCCGGTGTTGATGATGATCCCGGCGCGGGCGTGGACCTGGCGGGAGAAGCGCTGGTCCACGAAGGTGCGGACGGGGTTGATGTCGCGGAAGAGGATGCCGTACATCGAGTCGTTGAGCATCATGTCCAGCCGCTCGAGGCCGGCCAGCGCCGCGATCTCCGGCATGCACAGCCCGGACGCGTAGTTGGTGAGGCGGACGTAGCGGCCCAGCTCCTTGCTCGTCTCGTCCAGGGCGGCCCGCATCAGGCGGAAGTTCTCCTGCGTCGCGTAGGTCCCGGCGTAGCCCTCGCGGGTCGCGCCCTCGGGGACGTAGTCGAGCAGGGACTGCCCGGTCGAGCGGATCACCGCGATGACGTCCGCTCCCCCGCGGGCCGCGGCCTGCGCCTGGGGCATGTCCTCGTAGATGTCGCCGGTCGCCACGATGAGGTAGACCCACGGGCGGGCGGGCGCGTCGCCGACCTTGGCGATCAGGCGCTCCCGTGCGGCGCGCTGCCGGTCGATGCGCGTCATCCCCTTCTTGACCGAGCGCATGGCCAGGCGGCGCGCCGCCGTGCGGTCCTTGCCCTCCGGGAGGCGGAAGGTCACGGCGCCGGCCGCGGACTTCTGGGCGAGGGTGAGCAGGTCCGGTGCCTCCCCCCGCGCCAGGGCGTCGTGCACCGGCGTGGTGACGCCGGCCTCGAGCCCCACCTGGTCGCGCACGCCCTGGACGAGGTGGTTGACCCACGGGACGCGCTCGTGGTCGGCGCCCGCGAGTCCCGCCAGGCGCAGCGTCGCGCGCTCGACCGACACGGTGGTGTGCTCCTGCGCCAGCCGGACGACGGGTCGACCAGCCCGGCGGGCGAGGCTCCTCGCGCGACGCACGACCTGGGGGTCCAGGTCGAGGTGGGCGCGCGCACCCGGCGCGGGCGTGCGGGTCATGTCAGAGCTCCTTCGCTCTCGTGGATCGTGCGGCCGCCGACGACGGTCAGCAGGGCTCGGGGTGTGGAGACGTCCGGGGTCAGCCGCGGCAGGCCCGGCGTCTCGAGCGGGGAGCGCGATCCCCCGCCGAGCTCGCCCGGCGGCACCTCCCACACCACGAAGTCGGCGGGGAGCCCGACGTCGAGGTAGCCCCGGGTGTCGTGGCCGGACGCGTGCCAGCCGCCGACGGTGTGGGCCCGGAAGGCCTCGCCCACCGAGATCTGGTCCTCCTCCGAGCGGTGCCAGCGGGCGGAGCGCAGCGTCTGCCAGGGGTCGGCTTCCAGCCAGGGCGACGAGCTGGCGAGGGCCGTGACCAGGCCGTCGACGCCGAGCGAGCCGAGGCGCATCATCTCGCGGGCCCGGGCCGGGCCGAGGCTGCGGGTGAACTCGCCGTCCGGGCCGCCCCACCTGCTGTCCACCTGGGGCATGCGGACGGCCACCACCCCGAGGTCGATGAGGGTGCCCAGCACCCGGGGGTCGGCCAGGGCGAAGGTGACGGTGCGGTGCCGGATCGAGCGGAACCGGTCCAGCCCCACGGTCCGCACCGCGGTGCGCATGCCGTCATCATGGCGTCGGCCGCGCGGTCTCCCAGGGCGACCAGGCTGGTGCGGACGCCGGCCAGCGAAGCGGTGACGAGGTGCTCGGCGATCATGCCGGCGGGCATCGGGTCGGGGCCGAGCTGGCCGGGCAGGTCGATGTAGGTCTCGTGCAGGGCTGCCCGGTGGCTGTTGACCGGCCCGTCGACCTGGAGCGTGAAGCCGTACAGGTCGTGCTCGCGCAGGAGCTCGATGGGGTCCTCGCCGGGCCGGCAGACGTGACGGAGGTAGCGCTGCACGACGGGCCCCGGCAGCTGCGGGCGCACGGTGGTGAAACCGTCCAGGAGCCGGGGGCTGGAGATGTGGTCGTGCAGGCACCCGATGCCGTAGCCGGCGGCGGCGGACAGGGCGCCGTCGAGGATCGCCTGCTGCTGGGCGGGCGTGCGCAGGGCGACGAGCACCTTGAGCAGGGCCCCGACGCTGGGTCTGCGGCTCCGGTCCGACAGGTCGCACGTGTCCACCCCCAGGCGCTCGGCCGCGGCGGTGAAGGCCGGCGAGCTGACGCAGGCCCCCTTGTCCGCACGCAGGATGACGGCGGGACGACCGCCCACCGCGCGGTCCAGCTCCTCGGGCGTCGGTGGGCGCTGCTCCGGCCAGCGACCCTCGTCGTGGCCGAACCCCGTCACCGGCCCGTCGGACCGACGGGCGGCCTCCGCGAGCCGGTCGAGCGCCTCCGTCAGCGAGCGAGCCCCCATCAGCTGGGTCACCGAGTGCCACTCCGCGGTCTCGACCACGTAGTGGATGGGGTCGACGAACGGCGTGGTGACCAGCGCTCCGTGCAGGTCCACGACCCGGTCCGCCTCGTCGACCTGCCCGTCCGCCTCTGACTGCGTCCCCACCCAGAGCACCCGGGTGTCGTCGACGAGCATGGCCGTGGGGAAGCCGCGGGTCGGGACGTAGACGTGGCCGTTGTGGTAGTGGGTGCGTCGTCGCATGGGCTCAGTCTGCCCGTGGTGCGAGGCGACCCTCGAACAACGCGCGCACCGACGCGTCGGAGCGCAGCAGGTCGAGCGCGAGGGCCGCATGCCCGGGGGTGTAGCCGTTGCCCACGAGCATGCGCACGTCGGCGGCCAGCCCCTCCGCGCCCAGCGCGGCCGCGCTGAAGCTGGTGGCCATCGAGAAGTAGATGATGGTGCCCCCGTCGCGGGTGACGAGGATCGAGGGGTGCTCGCACCCCGGCACGTCGACGCAGACGACCGTGACGTCGGCCGGACCGTGGGCGGCCTCGACCGCCTCGAGCAGCCCGAGCGGGTCACGCGCGTCGGCCAGGACCACGTCGTCGGCGAGCCCCGTGCCCCGCAGCAGGTGCGCCTCGGCCTGGACGGGCACCACCGCGGTGAGGTGCCCCGCCCCGGCCCGGCGGGCTGCGGCCAGCGACAACGAGCCGGACTTGCCCGCGCCGCCGAGGACGAGGACGGCGGGCGCCTCCCCCGCGCGGGAACGGTGCTCGCGCACGACCCGATCGACCAGGGCGGGGGCACCGCACACGTCCATCACCATCAGGGCGAGCTCGGGGTCGAGGTCGTCCGGCAGGGTCGCGGCGATCGAGCGGCTGAAGAGGATGGCGTGGCCCTGCGCCGGGACGCGCTCGTCCTCGCCGTCCCACCGCGCGAGGCCGTCGGTGATCCGCAGGGGCGTCAGGGACAGGCTCACGAGGGTGGCCACGCGGTCCCCGGGCCGCAGCCCCAGGGGGCTCTGGGGCCCCACCTCGTCCACGGTGCCGATCAGCATGCCGCCGGACCCCGTCACGGGATTCTGCATCTTGCCGCGCTCGCCGACGATGTCCAGCACCGCCTGGCGCAGGGCGCTCCCGGCATACGACTCTCTCAGCTGCCGATAGCTCGCGGCGTCGAGGTTGAGGGTCTCGACGGACACCCGGACCTCGTCCGGCCAGATCTCGGGCCGGTCGTCGAGCCGGCGCGCGGCCTGTGGGAGCGTCGGGCGCTCTCCCGCGCCGACGATCACGCGGTGCAGGCCGTATGGCGACGAGCTGGTCGCAGGGGGCGTGGGGGCACCGCTGCCGGGGCGGGCGACCTGTGCGCTCTCCATGCCGATTCTCCACTCTGAGACGGGTGATTATGAAAAACCTTCTGCCCGCAGTGTTGCAGGCCGCAAACTCTCCGCTACCGTAGGGGTCATGAGTGCGATGGAGCAACCATACGTCTACCGTCGGCGCGAGCTCGTGGAGCCCGACTGGCGGCGGCTGCCGGGCTGGCGCGACGTGACCGACAAGGACTGGGCGAGCGCCCAGTGGCAGCGCACCCGATGCGTCAAGAACGTCAAGCAGCTGCGCGAGCTCATGGGCGACCTGCTCACCGAGGACGTCTACGCCGACCTCGAGCGCGACCAGGCCGAGCGCGCCACGATGTCGATGCTCGTGCCGCCCCAGATGCTCAACACGATGGTCCCGGCCGTCGACTCCCCCATGCCGGCGGCCGGCGCGGAGTTCAGCGCCGCGTTCCTCGCCGACCCGGTCCGCCGCTACATGCTGCCGGTCTACTCCGACCGCCGCACCGACTGGCCGAGCCACCCCCACGCCTCCCGCGACTCGCTGCACGAGGCCGACATGTGGGTGGCCGAGGGGCTGACCCACCGCTACCCCACCAAGGTGCTGGCCGAGCTGCTGCCCACCTGCCCGCAGTACTGCGGGCACTGCACGCGCATGGACCTCGTCGGCAACTCCACGGCGCAGGTCACCAAGCTCAAACTGGCGGGCAAGCCGGTCGACCGGCTGGACGCGATGATCGACTACCTCAAGGGATCCCCGCAGGTCCGCGACGTGGTGGTCTCGGGCGGCGACGTCGCCAACATGCCGTGGAAGAACCTCGAGTCCTTCCTCATGCGTCTGCTCGAGATCGACAACATCCGCGACATCCGGCTCGCCACCAAGGCGCTCATGGGCCTGCCCCAGCACTGGTCCGCGCCCGACGTCGTCGAGGGTCTGGGCCGGGTCTCCTGGACCGCCGCCTGCCGCGGCGTCGGGCTCGCCGTCCACACGCACATCAACAACGCCCAGTCCGTCACGCCCTCGGTCGCCCACGCGACCCGGCTGATGCACGAGGCCGGGGTGCGCTCGATCCGCAACCAGGGCGTCCTCATGCGCGGCATCAACGACACGCCGGAGGCACTGCTGGACCTGTGCTTCACCATGCGCGACGAGGCGGCGATCAACCCGTACTACTTCTACATGTGCGACATGATCCCGTTCAGCGAGCACTGGCGGCTGTCGCTGTCCGAGGCCCAGCACCTGCAGCACGCGATCATGGGCTACCTGCCGGGCTTCGCCACGCCGCGCATCGTGTGCGACGTGCCGTTCGTCGGCAAGCGGTGGGTCCACCAGGTCGAGGAGTACGACCGCGAACGCGGAATCTCGCTGTGGCGCAAGAACTATCGCACCTCGATCGAGGGCGAGGAGGTCGACGTCACGAGCACCGACTACGCCTACTACGACCCGATCTACACCCTCCCCGAGAGCGGGCAGCGCTGGTGGCGCGAGCAGCGGGATGAGGCGGCCGTGGCGTCGGCCCACGAGGCGGAGGTCGCCGCGGCGGCGGCCTCGCGCACCGCGTCCCTCGTCTGACCGTGTCCCTCGTCTGACCGTGACCCCTCACCGCACCCCCGAAGATCGTCGGCGCGCGCCTCGCAGACCTGCGCGCGGGCCAGCGCGGCGGGGATCCGCATGACCGGGTAGGCGTCGACCGGGCAGGCGGCGCGCTGGGCGTGCCGGCCGGCGGCCGCCCAGCGCCCCATCAGGGCGTTGACCTGCGCGCCGGTCCAGTGGAGCAGGGGCTCGCCGAGCCTCAGCTGGGTGGTGTCCCCCAGCGAGCTCCCGCGCTCCACGAGCCGTATGGCGGCGGCCCACTGCCCGGCGTCGAACCGCGCTCACGCCAGCCACCCCAGGGCCCACATCGCGATGCGGACGGAGCCCTCGTCGCCCGGGCGGCCGCAGGCGTCCTCGCGCCGGTGGGCGGCGGTGTCGGCGTCGCCCGTGGCCAGCTCGACCCAGCCCGCGGCGAGGGCGACCCGCTGCCGGTGGGGGCCGATGGGGTGGTCGTGCAGGATCTCGGCCAGGCGGGCGCGCGCGCGTCCGGCGTCGACGAGGATGGCGGTGCCGATCGCGCCGATGCACTCGGCCTCGAGCCGGGACGCGTGGTCGTCGCCGCCGAGCAGCGCGGCGCGGGCGCCCCACTGCTCCAGCTCGGCCCCGTCCCAGCTGCACAGGGCGTGCAGCGCGCGACGACCGGCGACCTGGACGGCCTGGGCGGGGCGGGTGCGCGGGTTGCACTGCCGCCAGGCCTGGTCGAGGCAGACCTCGGCCCGGTCGGGGCGGCCGACCATGATCGCGTGGTAGCCGAGGGCGGCGTCGCGCAGCACGCTCGGCGGGCCGGCCGAGACTGCGGGGACCAGCTCGTCCGCGGTGACGAGCTGCCCCGCGCCGGCGGCCGCGTCGAGCGCCTCGGGCAGCAGGCTCTGGCGCCGGTCCGCCTCGCGGGTGGTGCGGACGGCGAGGGTGAGGGCGGCCGAGGCGCGCCGCCAGTCGCCGCGCTGGGCGGCACCTCGGCCGAGCCGGACGACCTCCTCGACGGCGGCCTCGTCGACGAGCGCGCTGCCGCGCAGCACGTGCCGGGCCCGCTCGAGGTCGTCCTGCGGGACGGCGGCTGCCCGTCGATGGGCCGCCTGACGTCGGGCGAGCGGCATCGCCTCGACGACGGCGGCCGCGAGCATGGGCGCCACGGGGGCGACGCGCACGCGGTAGCCGTCGTCGACCAGCCGCACCGGCGCGCTGCGGACGGCGTCGTCGACCGACGCGGTGGGGTCGGCCCTGCCCGTCAGAGCGGCGAGGTCGTCCAGGTCGAGGGTGCCGAGCACCGAGACGAGCTCCACGACGTCGCGGGCGGGTCCGTCGAGCCGGGAGACGACCGCGTGAGCGTCCGACCGCGCCGTCGGGGTCGATCCCAGACGGACGTCGTGGGTCGACGCGGTCAGGTCGGTGGCGAGGTGGGAGAGCAGGTCCTCGACCAGGTCGGCGAGCCCGGCGGTGTGCTCGACCAGGCGCATCGCGGAGAGCCGGTGCCCGAGGCCGTGCGCGTCGATCCTCGCCTGGACGCGGGGGACGTCGAGGGGGCGCACGACGCACCGGTGGTCCGGCACGAGGGGCAGGCCGAGGGTGCCGTCGTGGACGAGGACCACCGTGGGGCGGTCGGGTCCGGGAGCTCCCGCGCGGTCCACGAGCGGGACCAGGAGGTCGGGGTCGGCGAGGTGGGCGTCGTGCACGACGACGAAGGGAGGGTTGGCGGCGTTCGCATCGCCTTGGCGGGCCTCGTGGCGGTCCCCGCCCACGGTCCCGCCGCCGCCCACGGTCTGGACGACGGTCTCGCCCACGGCCCAGCTCTCGTCCCCCGGTCGGGCCCGCAGCACGTGCGGCTGCTGGCCCGACCGTCGGGACACCTGCTCGACGGCGGCGTCGGTGAGGGCATCGCGTCCTGATCCGAGCGGCCCGATCACGACCACCAGTCCTCCCGGGCGGGCCACGAGCTCACCGAGGGCGTCCCGCAGGCTCGCCGCCTGGTCCGGGTCGACCCATCGGCTCGCCGTGGCACCGTCGCTCATCTGCCACAGGCTAGGGCACGCGCTAGCCCAGGTCTCCTCACCGACGGGCAGGACCGTGCCGGTGATGTATCCCGCCTCCTGCGAGGCGAGGAAGGTGATCGCCGCGGCCTGCTCGTCGAGGGTGCCGTAGCGGTGCATCGGCGCCGACGCCAGCGTCTGGTCGATGTGCGCCTGGAACCACTCCTGCTCGGCCTCGCCCTCCGGCGAGGGACCGCGCGGGACCCGTCGCGGCGGCGCCTCGGTGCCGCCAGGGGCGGTGGCGACGACGCGCACGCCGTGCTCGGCCGCCTCGACCGCGAGCGCCCGGGTGATGGCGTTGACGCCGCCCTTGGCCGCGGCATACGGCACCCGGTGGATGCCTCCGGTGGCGATCAAGGAGACGTTGACGATCGTGCCCCGGCCTGCCTCGACCATGGGCTCGAGGACCGCGCGGCAGCCGTAGAGCGTGGTCATCAGCGACCGGGCGATCTCCGCGTCGATCTGCTCGGGGGTGAACTCCTGGAACGGCTTGAACCAGATGGCGCCACCCTCGGCGTGGATCCGCCGGGCGACGGCCTCGCCGATGCCCTGCGCGGCGCCGGTGACCACCACGACCTGGCCGGCGAACCGGCCCGGGGTGACGAACGCCGGACGGCGCGTGGCGGCCTGCTCGCGCATGGCCCGCCGGGTGGTCTCGTTGGACCGGGCCGCGTGCTCGCTGATCAGGGTGCGAGCGGCGTCCCGGTCGCCACCCTCGAAGGCCGTCACGATGTCGAGGTGGTCCTGGGCGCAGCGGGGGTCGCACCAGGTGGCGTTGCGCAGGGTCTGGTCCATGTGACCGCGCACCCCGAGCCGCTGGTAGGCCTGGAGCAGGTGCTCGTTGCCGGTCAGCGTGAACAGGTAGTCGTGGAAGGCCGCGTTGGTCTCGGTGTAGGCCGCCGCGTCCACGAACCGGTCGCCCTGGACGTAGGGCACGGTCGCCTCGGCGAGCAGGCGGTAGCCCGCGAGCTGCGTCGTGGACAGCCGGCCGATGGTGAGGGCGAGCGCCCCGAGCTCCAGGGCCTCGCGGGCCTCGAAGATCGCGTCGGACTCCCCCACGTCGGGGTGCTCCTCGCCGATCTCGGAGCCACCGGTGCCGGTCCCGGTGACGTCGGTGCTCCCGGCGCCGGCCGTGGTCCCGCCCGCGTCGGTCGTCGCCGCCGCAGGCACGGGCCGGGGCTCGTGCAGCGGCTCGATCTCCCCGGCGGCGAAGATCGCCTGACCGGCGAGGCTGCGCGCGTCGGGGTCGGTGACCAGCGTGGAGGCCTCGTCGAGCGCGGCGGGCTGCCCCGCGTCGCCCTCGCGGGCGGGCCAGAGGTCCTGACCCATGAGGGTCCGGGCCGTGGCGGTTCGCTCGGTGGGGTCTGAGGGGTCGGTGGGGTCCGTGCGCTCCGGACCAGACCCGCCGGAGCCCAGCGGGGCGAGCTCGGCGTCGGCCGCGAAGATCTCCTGGCCGGCCAGCCCGCGACCGCTCGGGTCCTCGAGCAGGACCGCGCCCGCGCCCGTGACCTGGACGCCGACCGTGGGCGCCGCGACCTGCGTGAGGCCGGTCTCGGGGTCGGTCTCCTGGACGGCCGGCTCGGCTGCTCCACCCACGGTCCCGTCGGCGGCGGCTGCCGTGCCACTGCCGTATGCCGCGTCCGCGTCGGTCACCGTCTCGTCGGCGGGCGTCCCGCCGGGTGCCCGGTCGCCGCCCTCGCCGGGCTCGGCCGGGGCGGCACGTCCACCAGGTCGCCCCGGCGCTCGATCACCTCGACGTTGGTGATGTTGTGGCTGGTGCGCGGCTCGGGCAGGCTCGTGGCGCTGGACCGCTCGGTGCGGATGCGAAAGATCCGGTCCTCGAGGCCGCCCTTGTTGCCGTAGTAGATCAGCGACATCTCGCGCTGCGGGTCGCTGGTCAGGCGGTCGTCGTCGGCCCAGGTGGGCATCCAGTAGACGACGTCGTCGGCGTAGCAGTTCAGCCACTTCTCGAACTCGCGGTCGTCGAGGTAGCGGGCCTCGCGGTAGAGGAACTGCTCGATGCTGGTCTGGGTGATGGTGCTCTGGGCGCTGGTGCTCTGGGCGGTGGTGGTCAGCTCGGTGGTGGTCATCGTCGTCTCCTCAGGCGCCGGCGGGCTCGGTGCGCGCGGCCGCGGCCTCGCGCTCGGTCTCGACGGCCCGGCGCATCGTCTCGAGCCAGTAGCCGTGCTGGACGGGTACAGGCCCTCGTCCTCGTTCTTGATGCCGCTGCTGCGGACGTTGGTCATGCCGAGGGAGCGGGCGACGTCGTCCGGGCCGGTCAGCCAGTGCTCGGCGTCGCGGCTCATGTCGTTCCAGGGGGCCGCGGTGGCCAGGAAGGTCTTCTGGCAGGAGCGGAACTCCTCCAGGTCGTCCGGGGTGGCCATGCCGGAGGCGTTGAAGAAGTCCTCGTACTGCCGGATCCGCCACTCGCGGGACTCCGCGGACTCGCCCTTGGGGGCGATGCAGGAGATCGTGACCTCGGTCTGGTCCGGCGCGATCGGGCGGAAGTGCCGGATCTGCGTGGAGAACTGGTCCATGAGGTACACGTTCGGGTAGAGGCACAGGTTGCGGGAGCCCTTGACCATGAACTCGCCCTTGGCGTCGCCCTGCTCGGCCTTGAGCCGGTCCATCTGGTCCCACAGGGGGCGGTCCTCGGGGTTGCCGGCCCAGGTCCACAGGGACAGGTGCCCGTGCTCGAAGGACCAGTAGCCGCCGCCGGACTTGCCCCACTTGCCGGCGTCCAGCGCCTTGGTGGTGTTGGCGGACTCGCCGGTGGAGCGGCGCGACGTGGTGGCCGCGTAGTTCCGGTGGGTCGCGGACACGTGGTAGCCGTCGGCGCCGTTCTCCGCCTGGACCTTCCAGTTGCCGTCGTAGGTGTAGGTCGAGGCGCCGCGCAGGACCTCGAGGCCCTCGGGCGACTGGTCGACCAGCATGTCGATGACCTTGGTGGCGTCGCCGAGGTGCTCCTCGAGCGAGGGCACGTCGGGGTTGAGGCTGCCGAACAGGAACCCGCGGTAGCTCTCGAACTGGGCCACCTTGGTCAGGTCGTGCGAGCCGTCGGTGTTGAACTGCTCGGGGTAGCCGGCGCCGTCGGGGTCCCTGACCTTGAGCAGGCGACCGTCGTTGCGGAAGGTCCAGCCGTGGAAGGGGCAGGTCAGCGTCGTGCGGTTGTCCGTCTTGCGGCGGCAGATCATCGCGCCGCGGTGCGCGCACGCGTTGATCAGGCAGTGCAGCTCGCCGTCCTTGTCGCGCGTGATGACGATCGGCTGCCGGCCGATGTAGGTCGTGAAGTAGTCGCCCGGGTTCGCCATCTGCGACTCGTGGGCGAGGTAGATCCAGTTGCCCTCGAAGATGTGCTTCATCTCGAGCTCGAAGAGCTCCTCGTCGGTGAAGATCGCCCGGTTGGCGCGGTGGATGCCCTCCTCGGGGCGCTCCACCACGGCCTGGTCCAGATCGAACTTCGGGGTGCCGGTGGGGTACGGCATGGTTCCTCCTGTGGCGTCGTCGGCACGGACTGCGATGCGGCAGAGGCGTTCTGGCCGCGTGCTCCTCTCCACTCTCACGGTCGTGAGGCACCCCCGCCCCGGTCATCTGCCCAGGGTTGACCCAGGGTGCCATTGACACGCACCGCCTATCAATGAGGCCGAATCAGGTATTTGTGTAGATCAATCCACCCGGCCTACCGTGGAGGTCGAACGCACCGCCGACAGCTGACGAGGAGGTCACCGATGGAGCTGCGTCACCTGCGCTACGTCGTCGCCGTGGCCGAGCACCGCCACTTCGGCCGCGCCGCACGATCGCTGCACATCTCCCAGCCGCCCCTGTCCCAGGCCGTCCGCCAGCTCGAGGACGAGCTGCAGGTGGAGCTGTTCGAGCGGACCACCCGCACCGTCGCCCTGACGCCCGCCGGCGAGGTCTTCGTCGGCGACGCCCGACGCACCCTCGCGGCCCTCGACGACACCGTCGAGCGCACCCGCCGCATCGCCCGCGGCCAGGTCGGGGTCCTGCGCATCGCGCTCACCGGGTCCGCCACCTACGGCTACCTCCCCCGCATGGCCGCCCTGGTCAAGACCCGGATGCCGGGCGTCGGCCTGCAGCTCCAGACCGACCGCCTCACCCCGCAGCAGGTCCAGGACCTCGACGCCGGCCGCATCGACGTCGGCATCCTGCGCCTGCCCGTCCGCGACGACCGGCTGCGCACCCGCCTGATCGCCCGCGAGCCGCTCGTGCTCGCGCTCCCCTCCGGCCACCGCCTCGTCGGCGACCCGGACGTCACGGTCGACGACCTCGTCGAGGAGTCCTTCGTGGTCCTCGCGCCGAGCTCGCGCTCCGTGGTCACCGACGCCGTGGTGCGCACCTGCCTCGACGCCGGCTTCTATCCCACCGTCGAGCACGAGGTCACCGAGATGTCGACCCTGCTCTCGCTGGTCGCCGGAGGCCTCGGCATCGCCCTGGTCCCCGCGTCCACCCGCGCCTCCGGGCTCGAGGGCGTGACCTTCGCCGACCTGCCCGGCACCGCGACCGTCGACCTGGCGCTCGCCTGGCGCGCCGACCAGCCGAACCCCCTGGTGGAGGCCTTCGTGCAGACCCTCGAGGAGCACGACCTCCTGCAGGCCGACCCGAGCCGGAAGGCCCCCCGATGACCACCAGCACCCCCACCAGCCGCACCAGCGCGACGACCAGCACCCCCGGCACCGCCGATCTCACCGTCACCGAGGTCGAGACCATCCCCTTCGCCATCCCCTACCGCAAGCCCCTGGCCTTCGCCAGCGGCTCGGTCTCCGTGGCCGAGCACGTGCTCGTGCGGGTCCGCACCGCCGGTGGGCTCGTCGGGGTGGCCGAGGCTCCGCCTCGTCCCTTCACGTATGGCGAGACCCAGGCCTCGATCGTCGCCGTCATCCAGCAGATCTTCGCCCCCGCCGTCCTCGGCACCGACGCCCTGCACCGCGAGCAGATCCACGCCCGCCTGCGCCGCACCGTCGGCAACCCCACGGCCAAGGCCGCCCTGGACATGGCCCTGTGGGACGTCATCGGCCAGGCCTTCGGGCGGCCGGTCACCGAGCTGCTCGGCGGCTACTCCGACCGGATGCGGGTCAGCCACATGCTCGGCTTCGCCGACCCGGCGGCCATGGTCGACGAGGCCGAGCGGATGCGCTCGACCTATGGCATCACGACCTTCAAGGTCAAGGTCGGCCGCCGCCCCTTCCGCCTCGACGTCGACGTGTGCCGGGCCCTGCGCGAGCACTTCGGCGACGCCGTGGAGCTCTACGTCGACGGCAACCGCGGCTGGACGCCCTCCGAGGCCGCCCGCGCCCTCGACGCCATGGCCGACCTCGACCTCACCCTGGCCGAGGAGCTGTGCCCCGCCGACGACGTGCTCGGACGGCGGTGGCTGGCCCGGCATACGGCCATCCCCACCGTCGCCGACGAGAGCGCGACGACCCCCGGCGAGGTGACCCGAGAGATCCTCGGCGGCTCGGCCGACGCCATCAGCATCAAGACCGCCCGCACCGGCTTCACCGACTCGCGTCGGATCCTGCACCAGTGCGAGGGCCTCGGGGTCGAGGTCGTCATGGGCAACCAGATCGACGGGCAGCTCGGCACGGCCTGCGCGGTCGCGTTCGGCTCGGCCTACGACGCGACCACGCGGCGGGCGGGCGAGCTGTCCAACTTCCTCGACATGAGCGACGACCTGCTCACCGAGCCCCTGCAGATCCAGGACGGCACCCTCGCCGTCAGCGGCCGCCCCGGCATCGGGGTCACCGTCGACGAGGACAAGCTCGAGCACTACCGCGTCGACCTCTGACGCCACGCCGGCTCACGCCGGGCACGACATACGAACCGCACCGCACCCACCACGGACAGGTGGCACCGACGCCACCCGAAGGAGAGATCATGAGCACCGACACCAACCCGACCTCCCAGGCCACGCTCGAGGCTCGCGCCGCCGACTCCGGCGCCAACGCGACCGCCGCCTTCCGCAAGAAGCAGCGCGCGCTCGACGTGCCCACGGAGCGCGTGGACGCCATCGCGACCGACGCGCTGCAGGCCCTGCACGAGGTCATCCGCAAGCACCGCCTCACCTACGAGGAGTACGACGCCCTCAAGAGCTGGCTGATCCAGGTCGGCGAGGACGGCGAGTGGCCGCTCTTCCTCGACGTGTGGCTCGAGCACGTCGTCGAGGACGTCAACACCGACCACCGCGAGGGCAACAAGGGCTCCATCGAGGGTCCGTACTACGTGCCCGGGTCGCCCGAGCAGGGCTCGCACGGCACCATCCCGATGCGCGACGACGAGCCGGGCGAGGCCATGACCTTCCAGGGCCAGGTGCGCACGACGGACGGCTCCGCCCTCCCCCACGCCAAGGTCGAGCTGTGGCAGGCCAACGCGGACGGCTTCTACAGCCAGTACGCCCCAGGCCTGCCGGACTGGAACCTCCGCGGCAGCTTCACCACCGACGACGAGGGTCGCTTCGAGATCCACTCGATCGTCCCCGCCCCCTACCAGATCCCCACCGACGGCGCGTGCGGCAAGCTCATCGCCGCCGCCGGCTGGCACGCCTGGCGCCCCGCCCACCTGCACCTCAAGGTGTCGGCGCCCGACCACGAGCTGCTCACCGCGCAGCTCTACTTCCCCGGCGACCCGCACAACCAGGACGACATCGCGACGGCGGTCAAGCCCGAGCTCATGCTCGACCCCAAGCCGGCGGCCGACGGCCAGGGCAAGGTCGTCGACTACGACTTCGTGATCGACCCGGTCCGCGCCTGACCGCCCCTGCCGTCACCCACCACCTGCACCGAGGAGCACCACCATGCTGTATGCCGTGAAGATGGACGTCGCGATCCCCCACGACCTGGATCCAGCGGAGCGGGACGCCACCATCGCCCGCGAGAAGGCGTACTCCCAGGACCTGCAGCGCGGTGGTGAGTGGCGGCACATCTGGCGGTGCGCCGGGCAGTACTCCAACATCTCGATCTTCGACGTCGAGAGCAACGAGCGGCTCCACGAGATCCTCTGGGGGCTGCCGCTGTTCGCGTACATGACGGTCGAGGTCACGCCGCTGGCGACGCACCCCTCGGACATCAACGCCTAGACCTACCGGCGGTAGAGGCATCGACCGGCCTTCGTTCGCCAGGTCGATGCCTTTACCCCCGGCGGGTCTTCGGGCCGTATGACGGAGCCCCTCGCCGCCACGCAGATCACCGCGTGGAGGCGAGCGGCTGCGGCATACAGTGACGGGCATGGCCAAGAAGCACGCCTCGTCCGGGACCCCCGCCACGGTCGCCCTGGACCGGGCGGGCGTGGCGTACGAGGTGCGTGCCTACCACCACGACCCGGCGGCGTCGTTCGGGCTCGAGGCGGCCGAGGCGCTGGGCGTCGACCCCGCGCGCGTCCTCAAGACCCTGCTCGTCGACACGGGGTCCGGGCTGGCCGTCGGCATCGTGCCCGTCGACCGGCAGCTGGACCTCAAGGCCCTGGCGCACGCCCTCGGCGTCAAGCGGGTGGTGATGGCGGATCCCGCTGCGGCCGAACGCAGCTCGGGCTATGTCGTCGGCGGGATCAGCCCCGTCGGTCAGAAGCGCGCCCTGCCCACGGTCCTGGACCAGTCCGCCGTGGAGCAGAGCACCGTGCTCGTCAGCGGTGGGCGCAGGGGCTTCGACCTGGAGCTGGCGCCGGCCGACCTGGTCGCGGTCACCCGCGCGGTCACGGCTCCGATCGCTCGCAGACGTCGTCGCGGTCACCGGGCGAGGTGCCCGACGTCGCCGTCGCGGCCGCCGTGTCGCCCGCCGAGCGGCCCGGCATACCGCCACCGCTGGCCGACCGACCCTCCCAGGAGGTGGACAGGACCACCGTGGTGCGCGTCGAGACGTTGCCGCGCGAGCGGACCAGCGCGATCAGCTCCTCCAGCTCGTGCGGCGTGGCGACCCGCACCTTGAGCAGGTAGGACATGTCCCCCGCCACCGAGTGGCACGCCTCGATCGCGCTCACGTCGCGCAGCCGGTCGGGGATGTCGTCCGGCTCGGTCGGGTCGAGCGGCGCGATCGAGATGTAGGCCGCCAGCGGCAACCCCGCGGAGTCCGGGTCGATGGTCGCGCGATAGCCGGTGATGACCCCGCGCTCCTCGAGCCGTCGCACGCGCTGGTGGATGGCCGACGTGGACAACCCCGTCGCCTTGCCCAGGTCGGTGTAGGACATGCGGCCGTCGCGGGACAGGTGCGCGACGATCTGCTGGTCGACAGACTCCATCCCGCAACACTAGCGGCCGCAGGGGCTCTCGGCCGGATGCCCCGAGCATCCGGACGGCGGCGCCGAGATCCGGCAGACTGACCCCATGACGCCGCCTCCCCACTCCGCGAGCCCTCGTCTCATGCTGCTCGACGCGGCGTCTCTCTACTACCGCGCCTTCTACGGCGTGCCGGACCGTCGCAAGACGCCGGACTCGCCGCCGTCCAACGCGGTGCGGGGCTTCCTGGACATGGTGGCGACGCTCGTCACGACCTATGCCCCGACCCACCTGGCCGCGTGCTGGGACGAGGACTGGCGTCCGGCGTTCCGCGTGGAGGCCATCCCGACCTACAAAACCCACCGCCTCGCCGACGGGTCACCGGACTCCGAGGACACCCCCGAGGCGCTGGCCCCACAGGTGCCGGCCATCGTGGACTCCCTTGCCGCGCTGGGGATCTCGCGGGTCGGATCGGCAGGCTACGAGGCGGACGACGTCATCGGGACGCTGGTCCACCGGCACCGCCGCAAGCTCCCCATCGACATCGTCACCGGCGACCGCGACCTCTTCCAGCTCGTCGACGACGCCTCCGGGGTGCGCGTGCTCTACACCGCGCGCGGCGGCGTGCGCGACGCCGACGTCATCGACCAGGCCTATCTCGCGACCAAGCACGGGGTGCCGACCGGCGCGGCCTACGCCGACATGGCGGTGCTGCGCGGCGACACCAGCGACGGCCTCCCGGGCGTCCAGGGCATCGGCGACAAGACGGCCGCCGCCCTGATCCAGCAGTATGGCGACCTGCCCGCACTGCGGGCCGCCGTCGACGGTGGCGATCCCGCCATCAAGGGCGCCCGCCGCACCCGGCTCGAGGAGGCGTCGGCCTATCTCGACGTCGCGCCCCGCGTGGTGCGGGTCGCGCACGACGCGCCGCTGCCCGGGGTGACGCTGGGCTCGCTGCGCCTGCCGACCGAGGTGGCGGACGTGCGGCTGATGTCGGTGGTCGCGGACGAGCTGGGCGTGGCGTCGAGCTTCACCCGCGTCCTGTCGGCGCTGCACATCCTCTGACCGCACCGCGCTCGCACCGCCCGCGCGACTCCGGCGCTTGCGCGACTCCGGTGGGAGGGCGGAACTGG